>JAITGN010000121.1 GCA_031280565.1 Accumulibacter sp.
CTCCAGAAATTCTCGATTCCATTGATGTGATTTTTGCCTCGCGCAAACCATTTTGAATGATTGATTCGCTCATGACGAAAGTCACTGACGTCCAGGGCATTATAGCTTTTATACGCGTCCGTATAGACCACGCTATCCGGCGCGACTTTCCTTGAAATGACCGGCAGGAGCGTCGATGTCTTTGTGTCGCCGACAACGAGGGTATAGACTTTCCCTCCCCGTTTCAGAAGACCGAAAACGGCCACTTTCCCGGCCGCCCCACGTCCTCTTTTTCCTGTCCGAACTCCGCCAAAATAACTCTCATCCAACTCCACATTTCCATCAAGGATTTCTTCTGCTTCACGGGCCAGATGAGATGAAATCTCCTGGCGGATTTTTCGATAAAAAAGCGCCGCTGTATTGGGATGAATAGTGAGTAAATCAGCCGCTGCTCGCGCCGTCACTTCCAGAACAAAATACTCAAGCAACTTTCGCTGGATACTTTTCTTTGATTTACAGTGAGTTATCGCCATGTTCTAGATTAACATCAGTGCTAATCTAGGACAGCTCCTTTTTAAATTGTAACAAGTTAAAGGAGTTCTTGATCTTTCCAGTCCTTACCCTTCGACAAGCTTCCTTCGTCAAGCTCAGGACAGGCAGGAGAACGGCTTAGAAAGAAAGGCTCATGCCGGAGC
Organism: Accumulibacter sp.; assembly: GCA_031280565.1. Lineage (GTDB taxonomy): Bacteria > Pseudomonadota > Gammaproteobacteria > Burkholderiales > Rhodocyclaceae > Propionivibrio. Next base: position 675 of record JAITGN010000121.1, read on the forward strand.
AGGGCGGATGGCTTTCCTCGAGGCATTTAGAAATTTAAAGTGCCTTAAGGATGTTATTTTATCTTCAGTTCTGTTTTTTTCTATATCAGCATCCTTCGACAAACTCAGGATGAACGGGCAGGAGAAAACCCGTCTGCATTAAGCCTGCCGAGCCATTGACAACGCCTATTTCCATTCGTGTTGATTTTGTCAGAACACATCGACGACACCTATTTCCGTTCGTACTGAGCTTGTCGAAGTATGAACGGACGCTCCCAGATCATGAAAGGTTTTTCCAATCCTGATTCTTTCTTCGAATCGTTTTTCAATCCTTACCCTTCGACAGGCTCAGGGCGAACGGATTGAAAAACGAGCCTCTGACAAGCTTCCTTTGCCAAGTTCGGGACGGGATAGGGTGAACGGACTGGAAAGAGGTTCTCCGAACAAGCTCGAAGGAGAGCGAACAAGTTTTTTCCCACCCCTGCCAGTTTTGAGCGACAGGCAGCAAGAAATTAGCGACAGCCCGGAAGCCGCTGTCGATCTAACATCATTGGCAAGGGGTTTGCATCCCCTTGCCAATGGCTACGGTCGAAACCCCGGCCTTTCAGGCCGGGGTTCCAACCTCCGCACCGCCCTGAAGGGCGGGGTTTCAAACCGGAGTTAGTTTTACAATGAACGCTTCCGCTGATTTGTTGCCCCCCTCACAGCGGGCACATTTTCATTCCGCCCGTATCCTGACTTGCCAGAACAAGTTTGATATTCCGCGCGGCCGAAAAACGCTAAAACGCATTTCCGCGTAATAAATGGCGTCAAGGAAGGATCACTATGGCGCCTCGTGTTTGGCGCGATTCGGCCGTGCGGTGCGCAGCGACGATTTCGTCAAGCGCAAAGCGTTCCCCAATGGACGCTTTGATCATGCCGGAGGAAATCGCGGAAAAAAGATCGGCCGCGTTCTCGCGAAAAACATTCGGATCCGCGTTGTGTGGAAAGACCGACGGACGCGTGAGGAAGAGGCAGCCTTTCTTGTTGAGGTATTCCGGCTCGACAGCGGGGGCGGGGCCGGAAGCCGCGCCGAAAACGATGACGGTACCGAATTGCGCTGCGCAATCAAGCGATTTGAAAAAGGTTGTCTTGCCCACAGAGTCGTAGACGACATTCGCTTTTTTTCCACCCGTTTCTTTTAGCAACGTTTCGACCCAGTCGTCTTTTGAATAGTCGATTGCGATGTCGGCTCCGGCTTTTTTCGCGATTTCGCATTTTTCCGGCGAACTGGCTGTTCCGATAACGAATGCGCCCAGACCTTTCGCCCACTGGCACAGGATTTGTCCAACGCCGCCCGCTGCCGCGTGGACAAGAACGATTTCTCCCGTCTTGACCACGTGCGTTTTTCTGAGCAGATATTGCGCCGTGATACCCTTGAAAACAAGCGCGGCGGCGGCTTCGTCGCTGATCCCTTCCGGAATCGCGACAAGCCGGTCAGCCGGGACATTACGGTAGTCCGCATAAGCTCCCAGTCCCGCGTTCATATACGCCACACGGTCACCTGGCTTGAACTGACCGACGCCTGCGCCAACCGCTTCGACAACCCCCGCAGCTTCGTGTCCCAATCCCGTAGGCAACGGCACGGGATACTTTCCCCTGCGCTGATAAATGTCGATGAAATTGAAACCGATGGCCGTCTGGCGCAACTGCGCCTCGCCCGGCCCGGGGTCAGGAAGCGCGGCCGCTTGCAACTTCATGACACCGGGTTCGCCAAATTCCTCAATGATGACACTGCGCGCACTTTTCATGTTTTTTTCCTTTCTTGATCCATACGGAAGAGCTGGCAGCGCTTGTGTGCGCCACCAGTATCTGGACGGGCGCGGCTCCCCGTAAATCGCCGTCAAACTTTCTGGATTCCCTTCGGCGGACGGGGCACGGGAAACAGATGCGCCGCCAGAGCATTTTCAAACGAGAGAATACGCTAAAGAACTTTGCCGGGATTCATCAGGCCATGCGGGTCAAGCGCGTTTTTGATCGCGCGCATCATCCGTATTTCGACCGGACTTTTATAGCGCAAAAGCTCGTCACGTTTGAGTTGCCCGATGCCATGCTCGGCGCTGATGCTGCCGCCAAGTTCGTCCACGATATCGTAAACGATACGGTTGACGCGCGGCTGCGCCTCAATGAATCCAGTGCTTTCGCTGGCACCCGGCTTCGACAGATTGTAATGCAGATTACCATCCCCCAAATGACCGAAGGCGACGATACGAACGCCCGGAAACGCTTTTTCGAGCGCCGCGTCTGCCCGTTTGATGAATTCCGCGACACGCGAGACAGGGACGGAGATGTCGTGCTTGACGCTGAACCCTTCGATTTTCTGCGCTTCGCCAATGGTTTCCCTCAGTGCCCACAAGCGCCGCGCCTGTTCACCGCCGCTTGCTAGGATGGCATCGGTCAGAAGGCTCTTTTCAAGCATTTTTCCAAGAAAATCTTCCAGCGCAGAGCGCAGCGAATTTCTCCCTTCCGTATCGCCAAGCTCAATCAGGAGATGCCACGGGCTGTTCCGCGTAAATGGCGGATGCGCCCCGTGGACATGCGTGAGCACAAGGCCGAGCGCGACCGCCGAAACAAGTTCACACGCAGTTAACGCGCCGCCAAAGGTTTCCCGAAGACAGCCGAACAAATCCAGCGCCGCTTGCGGCGATTCAACCGCAAGCCACGCGGTAACCATTGCCCGCGGCTGGGGAAAGAGTTTCAGGACGGCTGCCGTGATAATGCCCAGTGTGCCTTCCGCGCCGATAAAGAGCTGCTTGAGATCGTAGCCCGTATTGTCCTTGCGCAAGCCGCGCAGGCCATCCCAGATTTCTCCATCCGGCAGCACGGCCTCAAGGCCCAGCGTCAAGTCACGCGCATTGCCATAATGCAGCACGTGTACGCCACCGGCATTTGTCGAGAGATTGCCGCCAAGCTGGCAGCTTCCTTCGGCGGCCAGCGAGAGGGGAAAAAGGCGGCCCGCGCTTGATGCCGCCTCGCGCAGGGTTTGCAGAATACAGCCCGCTTCGGCGATCAGGGTATTGTTTACCGGATCAATCGCGCGGATCGCGTTCATCCGTCCGAGACTGATGATGACGGAATCCCCGCTTTCATCCGGAATCCCCGCGCCGCAATGACTCGTGTTTCCACCCTGCGGCACCATCGCAACGCCTGTCCGCGCGCAAAGCCGGACAATGGTAGCGGCCTCGGCGGCCGAACCCGGGCGCGTAACGCAACGCGCCCGGCCGCGATAACGTCCACGCCAGTCGACAAGATAAGGACGCAGCGCGTCCGCGCCGGTCAGGACATTCTCCGCGCCGACAATGCCGGCAAGCTGTTCGGTGAAATTCATCGTAAAACTAACTCCGGTTTGAAACCCCGCCCTTCAGGGCGGTGCGGAGGTTGGAACCCCGGCCTGAAGGCCGGGGTTTCGACCGTAGCCATTGGCACGGGGATGCAAACCCCTTGCCAATGATGTTAGATCGACAGCCCTGAAGGGCTGTCGCTAATTTCTTGCTGGGCGTGGATTGAAACGATACGTTGAAAAGCGCTGGTTTCCCGGAAACTGTTTTTGAAAAAGCGCGCGCCGAGGGAGCGGCGCGCGCTGAAGCGGTTTCAGGCGATGAGCTTGCGCAGGCGTTCCCTGTAGGCATCCATATCCCCAATCGGACGTGTGGCGACGCTTTCGTCCATCGCGGCTTGCGCTACCGCCGGGGCAATCCGGAAAATCAGGCGCGGATCGAAAGTCAACGGGACCAGATTTTCCGGGCCAAAAGTGAAGTCGCGTCCCGGGTAGGCTTTTGTGATTTCCGGATGCGCTTCTTCTCTCGCTATCGTGGCAATCGCGCGGACGCAGGCCAGTTTCATCCTGTCGGTAATGGTTTTCGCGCCAACATCAAGCGCGCCGCGGAAGATAAACGGGAAACACAGAACATTGTTGACCTGGTTTGGATAATCGGAACGCCCGGTTGCCATGACGACGTCCGGACGCGCTTTGCGCGCCTCTTCCGGCATGATTTCAGGTGTCGGGTTGGAGAGCGCGAAAACAATCGGCCGTTTCGCCATCTTCAGCAGCATTTCGCCTTTCAGCAGCCCCGGCGCGGAAAGGCCAAGGAAAATGTCGGCGCCTTCCAGTGCGTCGGCGAGCGTCCGCGCTTTCGTCTCGACGGCAAAGCCTTCCTTGATCTCTGTCAGGCCGGGCCGCCCTTTATAGATGACGCCGCTTCTGTCGCAGACGACAATGTTCTCGCGCGGAATTCCCAGATCGCGCCAGAGAGTAATCGACGCCAGGGCCGCCGCGCCCGCGCCGGAACAGACGACGCGGACTTCCTGGAGCTTTTTGCCGATGACTTCCAGCGCGTTCAGCATGGCCGCCGCCGTGACGATCGCGGTGCCGTGCTGGTCGTCATGGAAAACGGGAATCGAAAGACGCCTTTTGAGTTCGTTTTCGATATGGAAACATTCGGGCGCCTTGATGTCCTCGAGATTGATGCCACCCAGCGTGGGTTCGAGCGCGGCGATGATGTCGATCAGCTTGTCCGGATCGTTTTCGGCGATTTCGATGTCAAAGACATTGACTCCGGCGAATTTCTTGAACAGGCATCCTTTGCCTTCCATGACGGGTTTCGACGCGAGCGGCCCGATATTGCCCAGGCCGAGCACCGCCGTTCCGTTGGATATGACGCCGACAAGATTGGCGCGCGACGTGTATAAAGCCGCCATTCCAGGGTCTTCCTTGATGGCTTCGCAGGCGCAGGCGACTCCGGGCGTGTAGGCAAGCGAGAGATCCTGCTGGTTTTTCAGCGGCTTTGATGTTCCCACGGAAATTTTCCCGGGTTCGGGATATTGGTGATATTCCAGAGCGGCAATCCGCAATTCTTCTTTAGTCATAAAAAACTCCTGTTAACTCCTGTTGTTATATGGCGCTGGCCGTCTGTCGAACCGGCTCGGGCCTGAATGGACTGTAAACGATTTTTCTCTGAATCCATAACGTTTTTTTCTCTAAGTATGAGTGATTTTTTCTGTCTCGCCGATGCGTGAAAAATACCTTCCCGCGGCGCGCGAAAGCCGGATAAAATCCGGGGGCCGTTTGCCGCTTTTCCAGCCGGGGGATATTGTGAAAACATTGTCAGAACAGTTACTGGAAATGGAATCGCACCGCTCCATTTTCGAATCGGAGCTGCGCCGTTTGCCTTTGCCGGTTTGTCCCGTTTTCGGATCGGCCGGCAGTCCGGCTCCCATCCGCTTCGCCGGCAGCGGGGAAATCCTCAAAACCCCCGACAACGCAATCGTCGCCCGAAGCTTTCCGCTTTCGATCGAGGCTTCCGGGAACGCCGTTCTCGCGTTTTCGGCAAGCAACGCGAATCCGCCGAAAGGCAAGCGCGTCGCCGTGCTGTTTTCCGGCGGCCCCGCCGCCGGAGGTCACAATGTTGTCGCCGGGATACGGCGCGCCCTGGGGCCGGAAAACACCCTGTTCGGCGTGACTCCAGGGCCGAAAGGTCTGATCAAGGGCAATCTCTTCGAGATTACCGACGAGACTCTCCGGATGTATATAAATACCGGAGGTTTCGATTTTCTCGGCACGGATCGCACGAAAATCAAAACCGATGAACAATTTCGTCAGGTAAAGGAATGCTGTGTCCGGCATAATCTGGACGCGATTGTCGTCGTCGGCGGCGACGATTCGAACACGAATGCCGCTGTCTTGGCCGAAACCCTTTTCAGGGATGTGAAGCCCGACGGCTCGGGCGTACAGGTCATCGGCGTTCCAAAAACGATTGATGGCGATTTGCAGGTCGACGGTCTTTTGCCGATTTCGTTTGGTTTCGACACAGCGACCAAGATTTATTCCGAGATGGTCGGCAACATTCTTCAGGATACCCGCTCTTCGCTGAAATACTGGCATTTCATCAAGCTGATGGGGCGTTCCGCGTCGCATGTCACGCTTGAAGTCGCGCTTCAGACCAAACCGGCTGTCGCCCTGATTTCCGAGGAAATCGCCGAAAAAAAGCAGTCGTTCAGTTCAATCATCGACCAGATTGCCCGCGCTGTCGTCGCGCGTTCGCGCAAGGGGATCAATCATGGCGTCGTTCTGGTTCCCGAAGGACTGATCGAGTTCATTCCCGAAATCCATTATCTGATCGTCGAGTTGAACGATGTGCTCGCGCATAATGACAAAGAGTTTTCAAGATTGCACGATTCAGCCAGGCTCATTTTCATCCAGAACAAACTTTCGTCCGAAAATGCCGCGTTGCTCGCCTCGCTGCCGGATTACATCGTTAACCAGCTTCTGACGGAGCGGGATTCGCACGGCAATCTCCAGGTTTCGCTGATTCCGACCGAGCAGCTGCTGATCGACATGACCGCGCGCTATGTCCGGGAAATCGACGCGAGCATTCCGTTTTCGGCGCAAAGCCACTTTTTCGGTTATGAGGGCCGGTGCGGCGCGCCGACCCGTTTCGACGCGGCCTATACCTATAATCTCGGTTTGACTGCCGCGTCGCTTGTTCTTGACGGACGCACTGGCTATATGGCCAGTCTGACGGGACTCGGCGATGGCGGGCACCCTGTCGCTATTCCGCTGACAGGCCTGCTTCACATCGAGCGCCGCCAGGGACAGGATGAATTCGTGATCCGCAAGGCGCTCGTCAGAATGAATTCGCCTTCGATGCGTTATTTCGTTTCCCGCCGCGACGACTGGGCTGACGATGACCATTTTTCCTCACCCGGCCCGCGCCAGATGTGGGGGCCGGCCGCGCACCAGCAGCCGATTACTGTCGCGCTCAACTCGAATGCCGGTTCGCTGGAGTTCAAAATCGGCTGAAAAACGCCATTTTCTTTCCGGGAACGCAGGTGGTTGCCCAGTGCCGGGTTACGCCGTGCGCGAAAAAACGGATGAACGGTCTTGAACCGGAGACGTGATAGGCTCATAATTGGAAACTATGGTTGTAACTCCGGCAAACTGGAGGCATTCTGGACGCGGGTTCGAATCCCGCCACCTCCACCTGAGCGGAGGGCAGTTCGTTCAGGTGGGGGTGTACCGGTTTCGACAGGGTGATTGAAAGCGCGCAGGCAACCCGTCAGGCGATCGACGTTAATGAAGCAAATCCATAAACGCCAACGATGAGCGTTTCGCACTGGCCGCTTAAGGCTAATGCCGGGGCCGCTTGAGCCTTGTTACCCAAGACAAGCCGGTAGGGACTTCGGTCCCTATCGTTATTTTTGTTTCTGGAAAACGCGTCGCCGCCGCGTTTTTTGCAAATGAGGACACAGTGGCAGCCTCCAGCCGCGGCTGTTCCGGCATGCCGGGGTAAACGCGTTTCCCGGCGGCCGCTTCAGACAAGCACGACATCCGAAGCGTCGACAATCACGCGAAAATTCGCGCCGTAACAAATCAGTTTTTTGAAATTTTGGTGGACGGCGGTGACCAGGAAATGGTTTTCCAGGGCATGACCTTGCCGGGCGGCCCGGTTTTTCAGTTCCAGGAAGATTCTTTTGTTCAGGCGAACGATTTTTCCTACATAAGCATGCAGATATAAAGGCATTTGAACTCTCCTGATTTTTTTTGAAGCGGGACATGGGCGTCGCCTCCGCTGAGTCAGGCGATTGAGGGATAAAACATGAAAACGGGCGTTTCCGGAAGCGTGCGCTGACCGCGTAGGACGCATTTCTGGGACTGGCGTTGTCGCGGGGCATTGTGCGGCCGATCCATCGTGTTCTCCCGGGCGGTCTTCGAAAAACTATTTGAAAAGTCTAGAAAAGACGACCGCCGGAAAACATTGGAAATTTACCGGTATTGTGTAACAAAATGTGATACTGCTCGTTCGGTGCTTCAATGATGCTTCAATCCACGCCCGTGACCGGGCGACAAAATACGGAAGGGGCGCTCCCCTCCCGCGCCGGATTATTCCCTTGAAGGGGGAGGTTTCCAACCGGAGTCAGTTTTTTATGAAAAAGATGGGCGGCTGAAAGGAAGAAGAGGCGCATCCGCCAGAGTGTTCCTGAATTTCCTATGGGAGACTAAACAAAAGATGCGGATTCTCCGGATTATGATTAAAATTCTGCGCTTCACGGAAATCGCCAGAGCGGTTTCCTTCAACAGTTTTTCAGGCTTGGGTGTTTGCGATGGAGCAATATCACGGAACGACGATTCTGTCCGTTCGCCGGAATGGCAAGGTCGCCATGGGAGGGGATGGGCAGGTTACACTGGGCAGTGTCGTTGTAAAAGCGAGCGCCCGCAAGGTGCGGCGCATTTACAAAAACCGGGTTCTGGCGGGGTTCGCTGGGGGAACGGCGGACGCGTTTACGCTGTTTGAGCGTTTTGAAGCCAAGCTCGACAAACATCAGGGAAATCTTTTGCGCGCTTCGGTCGAACTGGCGAAGGATTGGCGCAACGACCGCGCCTTGCGCCGCCTTGAAGCGATGCTGGCGATCAGCGACAGGGAATGTTCGTTGATTGTTACGGGAAACGGCGATGTGCTGGAACCTGAGGAAGGGTTGCTTGCTATTGGTTCGGGCGGCGCGTTTGCCCAGTCGGCGGCGCGCGCGCTGCTTGGAAATACGGCGCTCGAACCGGCGGAAATCGTTCGGAAATCGCTGGAGATCGCGGGCGATCTCTGTATTTATACCAATCGTAACTTTACGATCGAAACGCTTGACTGAAAATACGGTAAGAAACAGATCATGCAGATGACGCCACAGGAAATTGTTCATGAACTCGACAAGCATATCGTCGGGCAGGGAAATGCCAAGAAAGCGGTCGCTATCGCTTTGCGAAACCGTTGGCGTCGCGCGCAGGTGGCCGAACCGCTGCGCCAGGAAATCACGCCGAAAAACATTCTGATGATCGGTCCGACCGGCGTGGGCAAGACGGAAATCGCGCGCCGGCTCGCGCGTTTGGCCGATGCGCCATTTATCAAGGTTGAAGCGACGAAGTTTACAGAAGTCGGCTATGTGGGGCGTGATGTCGAAACGATTATCCGTGACCTTGTCGAGATCGCCGTCAAAAACGGACGCGAGCGCGCAATGAAGGACGTTCGCGCACGCGCCGAGGACGCGGCTGAGGAACGCTTGCTGGATGCTTTGCTTCCGCCCGCGCGCGGCGGTTTTTTCAATCACGAAGCCGAAGAACAGGACGAAGGCGGGACACGCCAGAAATTCCGGAAAAAATTGCGCGAAGGCAGCCTTGACAATAAGGAAATCGAAATCGAGGTCAACAGCGTCTCGATGCACGCCGAGATTTTCGCGCCGCCCGGGATGGAGGAGCTGACTTCGCAAATCCAGAGCATGTTCCAGAATATGGGGAATACGCGCAAAAAACCGCGCAAGTTGAAGATTAGCGAAGCACGGAAAATACTGGTTGACGAAGAAGCCGGAAAACTTGTCAACGACGACGAAATCAAGCTTGATGCCGTCTATAACGTGGAACAGAACGGCATCGTCTTTTTGGACGAAATCGACAAGATCGCTTCGCGCAACGAAACGCAAGGTGCGGATGTTTCGCGCCAGGGCGTTCAGCGCGACCTTTTGCCGCTCGTTGAGGGAACGACCGTATCGACCAAATACGGGATGATCCGTACCGATCATATCCTTTTCATTGCAAGCGGCGCGTTCCATTTTGCCAAGCCTTCCGATCTGATTCCCGAACTTCAGGGGCGTTTCCCGATACGGGTCGAGCTTGATTCGCTTTCCGTCACCGATTTCGAGCACATCCTCACGCAGACCGATGCGTGTCTGACGGCGCAATATCGGGCGTTGATGGCGACGGAAGGCGTGACACTCTCTTTCACGGCGAATGGTATCCGGCGGCTGGCCGAAATCGCCTGGGCGGTCAACGAGCGTACCGAAAATATTGGCGCGCGGCGGCTTTACACGGTGATGGAGCGTTTGCTCGAAGACATTGCGTTCCGGGTCGGCTCCGATGGCGTGAAGGAAATCGGCATCGACACGGCCTATGTGGACGAGCGTCTGGCGGCTTTATCGGAAAACGAGGATTTGTCTCGCTACGTTCTTTGACATGTCTCGATTTTTTCTTGTCAGGCTGGCTTCCGGCGGTCAAGTTCCAGGGAAATAAAACCGGGAAGGCTTTAACCGACGATCAGGTTGGATCGGTGGATGATTTCAGGCTCGGCGATGTAGCCGAGAATCATCGCTATTTCGGCGCTTGCGTGGCGTGCGATTCGCCGCGCTTCGTTACTCCCGTAATTGGCCAGGCCGCGCGCAATCTCGATGCCGCCGGGCGAAAGACAGGCGACAGCCGCGCCTCGCTCGAATTCGCCGCGGACCTCAATGACGCCGACAGGCAGAAGGCTTTTCCCTGCCTTCAGCGCCTTGACTGCTCCCGCGTCGAGAACCAGCTGGCCGCCGAGTTGCAGCTGATCAGCGAGCCATTGTTTTTTTGCCTTGAGCGGATGGGTTTCCGCGACAAGCAGCGTGCCGACCGGTTCGCCGTGTGCAAGGCGTGCTATGACATTGTTTTCTCGTCCGCTGGCGATACAGGTATGCGCGCCACTGCGAGAGGCGCGTTTGGCCGCGATGATCTTGGTTAGCATGCCGCCTTTGCCATATTGCGATCCCGCGCCGCCTGCCATCTCCTCAAGCGAGGGGTCGCCCGCTCGGCCTTCCGTTACCAGCCTTGCCTCCGGGTTCTTTCGCGGGTCGGCTGTGAACAGGCCATCCTGGTCGGTCAGAATAATCAGGCAGTCCGCTTCGATAAGATTGGCGACCAGTGCGCCGAGCGTGTCGTTATCGCCGAATTTTATTTCATCCGTAACGACAGTGTCGTTTTCGTTGATGACCGGAATGACGCCAAGTCTAAGCAGCGTCGCCAGTGTCGTCCGCGCGTTGAGATAGCGTTTGCGGTCGGAAAGGTCGTCGTGTGTAAGCAGGATTTGCGCCGTTTGCAGGCCGTGTTCAGAGAACGCGTTTTCGTAAACCTGCGCGAGTCCCACCTGGCCCACGGCGGCGCAGGCCTGCAGTTCATGAACGGAAACGGGACGCCTTTCCCATCCGAGCCGCCGCATGCCGCACGCAATCGCGCCGGAGGATACAAGGACGACTTCTTTGTTTTCCCGAAACAATCCGGCGATTTGGTGCGCCCATTCACTGATGGCGGAAAGGTCAAGCCCCTCGCCGTCATGCGTAACGAGCGAGGAACCTATCTTGATGACCAGGCGCCTGGCTTCGGCAATGCATGTAATCGTCATGACGGTTGCGTGGAGGCCGCGGCATTTCCAGAGAAAGCGCAAACGGATTTTTCCCCAATCGAAGGAGGAAACGCCAGCGTGTCGAGCGCTTCCTGAAGTTTGTAAGCCAGCGGCCTGCAACCGTTGCCGCTGATCGCGCTGACGCAAAATACTGGCATGCCGTCTACACCGAATTCATTGATGAAGGCGGCGACCTGTTTTTCACGTTCTTCTTCCGGAATCAGATCGAGCTTGTTGAGAACGAGCCAGCGCGGACGCGCCGCGAGATCGGGACTGTATTTTTCGATTTCCGCGATAATGGCTTTCGCGTTCCGGACAGGATTGGCGCCGGGATCGGGTGGGGCGATGTCTACCATATGCAGTATAAGCCGCGTGCGGGACAGGTGTTTGAGAAAGCGGATACCGAGGCCCGCGCCCTCCGCCGCACCTTCGATCAGGCCGGGGATGTCGGCGATCACGAAACTTCTGTTTTCGTCGATGCGGACGACGCCGAGATTCGGGTGCAGGGTAGTGAAGGGGTAATCGGCCACCTTGGGGCGCGCGGCCGAAACCGCGCGGATGAAAGTGCTTTTCCCTGCGTTGGGCAAGCCAAGCAGGCCGACGTCAGCCAGAACGCGCAGCTCCAGGCGAAGATCGCGCTCTTCGCCCGGTTCGCCAGGAGTGCATTGGCGCGGCGCGCGATTGGTGCTGGATTTGAAATGCGTGTTGCCTTGACCGCCGCGCCCGCCTTTCGCGATAAGCGTCTTTTTTTCATCGGCGTCAAGGTCGGCGATGATTGTTTGTGTATTGACATTCGTGATGACCGTGCCGACGGGGACGTGCAGAACAATGTCCTTGCCGCCTCTTCCGTAACAGTTCCCGGAGGCGCCGTTTTCACCGCGCTGCGCAAGGAATTTCCGGTTATAACGAAATTCGATCAGGGTGTTGATGTTGCGGTCGGCTATCGCATAGACGTCGCCTCCGCTCCCGCCATTGCCGCCATCGGGGCCGCCTTCGGGTTCGTATTTCTCGCGCCGGAACGAAACAATGCCGTTACCGCCGTTGCCTGCGGCAACATGGATTTTGGCTTCGTCAATGAATTTCATTCAGGCATCAGGATGAAAAAACCGCTGGTATCCAGGAAATGTCCTGGCCGGATCAGGGCATCCTCCGTAAAAAAGCCCTATCGAGGGATAGGGCTTTCGGACCGAAGACGGCGCTGCCGCTATTCGGCCGCGACGATGCTGACAGTGCGGCGACGCTTTTCACCCTTGATGGAAAAGCAAACCAATCCATCCGCGAGCGCGTACAGCGTATGGTCCTTCCCGACGCCGACGTTGATTCCCGGATGAAAGGCTGTTCCGCGCTGCCTGACGAGGATGTTGCCCGCCAGCACTTTTTCGCCGCCGTAGCGTTTCACGCCGAGACGTTTCGATTCCGATTCGCGGCCGTTACGGGAACTGCCGCCTGCCTTTTTGTGTGCCATGAGTCTGTTTCCTTTCCGTCAGGCCGAAATGCCGTCAATGCGGATTTCGGTATAGTTTTGACGATGGCCCTGATGTTTTTGATAGTGTTTGCGGCGGCGCATCTTGAAAATCCTGATTTTGTCGTGACGGCCATGCGAGAGCACGGTTGCCTTTACCGAAGCGCCGGAAACGCGCGGCGTTCCGATTTTCACGGAGTCGTCTTCTCCGACCATCAGGATTTCATCAAGAACGATTTCTGCGCCAACTGCAGCCGGTATCTGTTCTATTTTCAATTTCTCGCCGGTGGCAACCCGGTATTGCTTGCCGCCGGTTTTTATGACCGCGTACATATTGGACTCCAAAAAAGTGAAGCGAAGAACCGCATATTATACGCGGTTGCCGTGGCAAGTCAAAACGCGCGATGTCCCGAAAAGCCTCTTCCAGGCCATGAGCGCGGAGATAGCCGGCCTTCTGGAGGTGAAGATGTCTAAGTCGAAAAATAATGGCGTCCTCAAGAAGTTTTAAGGTGATAGTTTCATAAAATACCTATAAAACGTTTATAAATAAAATAATTTGACAGGACTTTTGGATGGTTTTTCTATAAAATGGCTTGAAAACGTTATCAATATTTTCATATTTTTCTGTTTTTTCTGATAAATTCATCTTCGATGCTGAACCTGCAAGGCTTTCAGAGGGCGTCATATAAATTTTTTCCGAATATCTTGCATGAAGGACTCCGGCCAGCTTGCAGTAGGGCGTCGGGGGGGGGGCCGGAGAAGCTGATAATATAATGCCCTTTTCCATCGAAAATCTGTTCCTGTTGGAAACCTCCGTCCTCAAGGGGATAATCGGATACGGCGAAGGCGCGGCTTTTTCCGTGCCGGAGTGTCCAGTCATGGAGTGAAATATCATAAAGGCGGGAAAACCGCTGGAGCGAATGCGCCTGTCGTCGAATGGAATAACCGTAAATAACCCCGAATCTTTTTACGCATGTGAGTTACGAAACCATTTTTCAGCCGGTCCGGCAGGATATGCTCGCCGTAGACGCACTGATTCAGGAGCGGCTGCATTCCAGGGCCGCGCTTATGCGACGGGTTGCCGCGCATATCATTCAGAGCGGCGGGAAACGGATTCGTCCCGCGCTTGTGCTGCTTGTGTCAGGCGCGCTTGGATACAGCGGTTCCCTTCATCATACGCTGGCAGCGGTCATTGAGTTGATTCACACGGCAACGCTTTTGCATGACGATGTTATTGATGATTCCGCTCTGCGGCGCGGCCGTGAAACGGCCAATACGCTGTTCGGCAACGCGGCCAGCATTCTGGCGGGAGATTTTTTTTATTCGCGTGCTTTTGAAATGATGGTCGAAGTCGGCGAGATGCGGGTGATGCGGGTGATTTCCGAAGCGATCAGCCTCATCGCCGAAGGCGAGGTATTGCAGCTCATGAATTGTCATAATGCCGACATCGACGAGGCGCACTATATGGAGGTTATCCGCTGCAAAACAGCCAAGTTTTTTGAGGCCGCGGCGCGAATCGGTGCGATTCTTGGCAAGGCTCCGCCTCAAATTGAGCAAGGAATGGCCGATTATGGGATACATCTTGGGATCGCGTTTCAGCTGATTGACGACGCGCTGGACTATTCGGGGATTGAATCCGAGCTGGGCAAGCATCCCGGCGACGATTTGGCGGAAGGCAAACCGACGCTGCCGCTGATTTACGTTTTGCGGCATGGAACGGCAGCTCAGAAGACCTGTGTCCGGAATGCCATCGAGAGCGCAGGGCGCGCGGATTTTCAGGAAGTGCTTCTGGCAGTGCGCGCTTCGGGTGCGCTGGAGTATGCAAAGAAGGTTGCGGAAGCAGAGGCGCGTCAGGCGATCAATGCGCTGGATGGCGTACCGGTTTCCCCCTGCAGGGATTCTTTGCTAGAATTACCCCTCTTTGCTGTCGCAAGAAATTCCTGACGGATATTTCGTGCGGCGCCGGTCGGGGCGTAGCTCAGCCTGGTAGAGTACTACGTTCGGGACGTAGGAGTCGGAGGTTCGAATCCTCTCGCCCCGACCACTGTGAATCAAGCCTTTTGATTTGGATGGACCGGTTTACGTTTCCGTGACTTGCGCACGTGCGAAGTTTCCCGGCGCGGTGCGCGGTGTGAAATGATTCTTCCGCAACATTTGACGATGCGCGTGCTCTAAGCACATCTATGATCCTTGTTCCGTTGCGCTTCGACGTTTTTTTGAGTGTCATTTCAGGAGTTTTTCAATGAGTGCGAATGCTGTGAGTGTTACGGCCAGTGGCAGGCCGCTTGGCGCTTATGAGGCGCTTTATATGCGTAAATCCATTCGGGCTTATCGTTCCAGCCCGGTGCCGCGGGATAGCCTCGAACGGATTCTGACGGCCGCGGGCAGAGCGCCGAGCGGCACAAACACGCAACCATGGCGCGTCAGGGTTTTGACGGGAAACGCGCGTCAGCGTCTGGTTGATGCCGTGCTCGCGTTCCGCATGTCGAATCCAGGAGTAGAAAACTGGGGGTACGCCTATTACCCGCCGAAATGGCAGGAGCCTTATTCGTCGCGGCGGCGCAAAGTCGGGCTGGATATGTATGGCTTGTTGGGAATCGGAAAAGGCGATACCGGACGAATGCAAGAGCAGCAGAATCGCAATTTCTGTTTTTTTGACGCTCCGGTCGGGCTGGTTTTCAGCATTGGGGCGAATATGGAGCGCGGAAGCTGGCTGGACTACGGTTTCTTCATCCAGTCTATCGCTCTGGCGGCTGTGGCGGAAGGGCTGGGAAGTTGTATTCAGGCGTGCTGGGTCGCGCATTCCGATGTCGTGGCATCGGCCCTGGATTTTTCTCCGGAAGAGCGGCTGGTTTGCTGCATGGCGCTTGGCTTTCCCGATATGGCCGCGCCGGTCAACCGGCTGGAGACCGAGCGTATGTCTCTCGACGAGCTGGCCCTGTTTTTTCAGGACTGAATATTTGCCGCCGTGCCAGGTTGAACACGACCACGGCGGAGTTTTCTTTGGCAATCACGCGCCCTCTGTTATCCTTGTTTCAGTGCGCTCATGGCTGGAGCGCGAATCACGTTTCTATCCCGGTGTTTTATGAGGCAGGCGCTTTTAATCGTTTTTGTCATTATTGTCCTGATGCTGTTGAGGAAAGGCAGAGGCAGGGCACGCCGCACGAAAGAAGACAGGGATTCACCCGCCGGCCACCTCCCTGAACGGATGGTCGAGTGCGCGTTTTGTGGCGTCAATTCCCCGGTCAGTGAAAACGTGCGGAAACTCGGACGTTATTATTGCTGCGAACAACACAGAGACGCCGATGCCTGATTTTCTATCACCTTGGCTGCCATCCCAACTCTTTGGCTACTTCGATGACAACGCTGCGGATGTGTCTACGGCGCACTGGAAATCCCTGCGTTATTTCCTTTTTTACCGTTTTTGCATTGCCTGGATATTGCTTGTTTTTTTTATATTGCAGGCATTGCCGTTATCATCGGTATTCGAGGCGCAAGAAAACCTGCCTCAGTGCCTGGCCATATTTTTCTATCTGATTACGGCATCTGTTTCCATCGCGGTGTTTCGCCGTTCAGCAACGCATTTCAATCTTAAGCTGAGCTTTTATGTTCTTGTTGATGTAATTGTTTTTTCTTTTCTCATACATGTCGGCGGAGGTCTGCGCAACGCGCTTGGCGTGATTATGCTCGCTTCGCTTGCGGGAGCGTGTCTTGTTGGTCATGGAATACTCGTGCTGTTCTATGCTTCGCTGGCGACCGTGGCGATCCTTTTGGGCGAATTGATCAAAATCGCTGTCTATGGTTTTGATATCGTCGGTCTTTTTCAGTCCGGGATATTCAGCGCCTGTTTCTTTGGTGTTGGAATTTCCTCGCGCCTGATCGCAAAACGCCTGATCGAAAATGAACGATTGGCGCAGAGGCAGAAGCTCGCGCTTAAAAACCAGATGCTGGTCAATCAGCGCGTCATCGAAGAAATGCATGACGGGATTCTTGTATTGAGCCAGGACGGGAATATCAAACAGCATAATCCGCGCGCTGGACATTTGCTTGGACTGGGTGATCTGCCAGTTCTTGAGCTGAGAAACTATGCTCCTGAGCTGGCCGCTCGTTTCTTTTTGTGGCGTGCCCATCCGGTCGACAAGCCGCTCTTGTTCAAGGCGAAAGCCAGTGGCGTAAATTTTGGCGCGCGCTTTATTCCAACAGAAAGTTCGGAAAATGATGTGCTTGTTTTTATCGAAGATATGGAACATTTGCAGGAACAGGCGCGCCAGTTGAAACTGGCGGCGCTCGGCCGCCTGACAGCCAATATCGCGCATGAGATACGCAATCCGCTCTCAGCTATCAATCACGCTGGAGCCTTGTTGAATGAAAAAACTCCCGATGATCGTTTGACGCGCATCATTCTCGACAATGTCCGGCGAGTCGAACGCATTGTCAGCGATATTCTTGAGCTTGGCCACCGGGACAAGATTTCTCAGGAAGCGCTCAATTTGCGGCTGATTTTACCGAATCTTGTGGAAGAATATGATGACGGCAAAAACGGTGCTTTGGAAACTGTCATTTTCGAAATTTCGGGTATTGCGACATTGCTGTTCGACCGCGTGCATTTCCATCAGGTGATGTGGAATCTTCTGGGTAACGCTTTGCGTTATTCGCTGAAAAAGCGGGGCAGCGTCCGTCTCATTGTGTATGATAGCGCCAAGGACGGTGAAATATGCCTTCATGTCCGCGATGATGGACTTGGCATCGCCCCGGGATTGATGGAGCAGATTTTTGAGCCATTTTTTACCACGCATAGCAAAGGCACCGGCCTTGGTTTGTATATCGCACGCGAATTGTGTGAAGCCAATGGCGCACGGATTAAGCTATTGAACACTTCATCGGGAACGGATTTCTGTATTTCAGGGAAAGCGGCGAAATGACATCAGATAGAGGAAACGGGAGAACTCGAAGTTCTCAGTTGCGTGTACTGGTCATTGATGACGAAGATGATATCCGTGAGCTGTTCGATTTGACATTGGCGCAAATGGGAGTCTCGGTGGATTGCGCGGGCAGCATTGCCGAAGCGAAGCGCTATCTCGAGAATGAGCACTACAGCCTTTGTTTGACCGACATGCGTCTTCCCGACGGAGATGGCCTGGAAATCGTTCAGCTGATCGGCAGTCGTTATGCGCGTACTCCTGTCGCCGTCATTACGGCGTTCGGCAGCACAAATAACGCGATTGCCGCGCTGAAAGCGGGCGCTTTCGATTATCTCGCCAAGCCCGTCATGCTCGATCAGCTGCGTACACTGGTCAAATCGGCGCTCAAGCTGCCGTCGCCAGGAAAAGCACAGACGCCTGTTTCCGGCGGCAAGGCGAATGTGCGGCTTATCGGCGCTTCGGCGGCGATTGAGCACGTCAGGGAACTGATCGACAAGCTGGCGCGCAGTCAGGCGCCTGTTTATGTTTCAGGCGAGTCAGGATGCGGCAAGGAACTGGCGGCGCGCTTGATACACAATCAGAGCGCGCATCGCGACGCCACTTTTATTCCGGTCAATTGCGGTGCGATTCCGGAAAACCTGATGGAAAGCGAATTCTTTGGTTATCGCAAAGGGGCTTTCACCGGCGCTGACAATGATCGCGACGGTTTTTTCCAGGCGGCCAATGGAGGAACGCTTTTCCTCGACGAAGTGGCCGATTTGCCAATGGCAATGCAAGTCAAACTGTTGCGCGCGATCCAGGAAAAGAAAATACGCAAAGTCGGCTCGACGAGCGAAGAGCCGGTCAATGTGCGAATCATTTCGGCGACTCACAAAAATCTCAGGGAGTGTATTGATGCCGGCATGTTTCGGCAGGATCTGTATTATCGTCTGAATGTCATTGAACTGAAGATGCCGGCGTTGCGTGAAAGAAAAGAGGATATTCCATTATTGATCGAGTCGATCCTTGGGCGAACGGGAGAAAACGCTCTCCCGCCGCCTGTTCTTACATCCGCTGCGATGAACGCGCTTCTTGATTATTCCTTCCCCGGGAATGTGCGGGAACTTGAAAATATCCTCGAGCGCGCGACTGCGTTATGCACCAACGGCCGTGTGGACGTCGACGATCTTCAGCTAACGGCCGAGCCAGCAGAGGCTGGCGAAGAGACTTCCGTTTTGAATATCGGATTTAACGGCAAAACACTCGATGACCATGTCAACCAGCTTGAGAAGCGCCTGATTCTCGAAGCGCTCGAAAAAACGAAATTCAACCGGACTGCTGCCGCAAGGCTGCTTGGAGTATCGTTTCGCTCCCTGCGTTATCGCATTGAACGGCTTGGAGTTGAAGACAGCTGACCAGACGCTGGAGTTTGAGGCGGCCCTGGCGCGCGCGCGGTGTATCGTTTCTCCGAATTTTGACGATCGCCCGGCGAATACGCCGGTTTCGCTGATCATCATCCATGCGATCAGTCTTCCGCCCGCGCGGTTTGGAGGAGACAGTATCATCCGTTTGTTCACAAACCAGCTTGATCCTTGCGCGCACCCCTATTTTCAGGCGATTGCCCGAATTCGCGTGTCTTCGCATTTTCTGGTTCGCCGTGATGGTGAATTGATCCAGTTCGTTTCTTGCAGACATCGGGCATGGCATGCCGGAGAGTCTTCGTGGAATGGCCGGGCGCATTGTAACGATTTTTCGATTGGCATCGAACTTGAAGGCTGCGATGATCTTCCGTTTGAAGCAATTCAATATTCTGTCCTTGACGATCTGATCTGTTTTATTTGCGAGCGCGAACCAATCGATGCGATTGCAGGACATTCCGATATTTCTCCCGGGCGCAAGACCGACCCAGGACCTTTCTTTGACTGGAATCGCTTGCTCTGGACAGGAAAGATAGCTTGCCGCGGGCATGTCGGGAAAGATGACATGCCGGCTTGAAGGCATATATTCCTCCGTAAAGAATTGCTGGAGAGTTGATGCTGTTTGGATGTTGTTCAATTGCGACAGAATTTATGGAGTTTTCGCGATTCATAAAAAACCGCTTGCGCCAAGTCCAATGCGCTACTAGAATTAGTCGCGAATTACAAGAGTGACACAATATATAGTAGGCGGAGAAGTGCTTGGATGACATGTCGATTTTTCCTTGTGCGCCTGTCACAGGCGTTTATGAATATGGAAAGTGATGGATCCAGATAACCGTGACGAGCGTGCAAGCATCGCGAGACAGGCAGGTCGGTCGATGCGTCGTGGTTTTTTTAGAGCGCTTGAGCTTCCTTTTCTTCGTCTTTCTTTCCCCTCGTTATTTTTCACTACCGCGTTTTTCCTCCGGACAGGTTCGATCTTTTCTGTGCCGTTGCCGGTCTGCGTTATGGGTCCGGAACACGACGCCTTCCGGCGGAAGGTCTGGTTCCGGAATTTTGATTCAATAGGCATATATTGTGGTTCGTCCGTTGAGTGGTTTATAGGCCGTGTGTGCAGTTTTTTCACTGGAAATTTTTCCAAAAATCAAGGAGATTGATATGGCATCCTGTTACAAGAAGAAGGTGGTAGAAAAAAAACTGGTGACCTCAAAGGCGGCCGCCAAACCTGTGGCAAAGAAAGTGGCAGCCAGTCCTGTAGCGAAAAAAACAGTTGCTAAGCCGGTTGCCGCCAAGCCTGTTGCTAAACCGGCCGCGAAACTGATGGCTAAACCGGCTGCCAGGCCGATAGTGAAAAAAGCGGCGGCGAAACCGGCAGTGAAGAAAGCAGTCGCAAAACCCGTGGCGCAAAAAGTGGCGGTCAAGCCGACAGTCAAAAAAACAACTGCCAAACCCGCAGCAAAGAGCGTGGCGGTCAAGCCAACAGCAAAAGCGACAGTGGTAAAGACTGTAGTAAAAAAAGCGGCCGCTAAACCTGTGGCGAAAAAGATCGCGGCAAAACCGGCGGTCAAAAAAACAACTAAAACAACGGCCAAACCCGTAACAAAGAGCGTGGCGGCCAGGCCTGTGGCAAAGGCGACTAAACCGGCGGTAAAGAAAACGCCTGCCAAGCCCGTGGCGAAGAAAGCGGTGACTAAACCGGCGGCGAAAAGAACAACCACTAAATCAGTCGTCGCGCCCGCGACAAAAAAGGCAGCGGCCAAGCCTGCGGTAAAGAAAGCGCCGATCTCCAAAAGTGAAAGCAAGGCAGCAAGCACGCCTGCTGCCCAGACGCCTGCCGCTCAAGTCGTTCGTCCTTCAACAGCGGCAGCCCCAGGAGCGAAGACTGCGCTCAATCCAACGGGTAATTGGCCTTTTCCGACAGGGTCGCGTCCATAAGTCCGCGGGACCGCCTCAAGGTAGTAAGGCATGGCAGTCCATGCCTTTTTTTTCGCCTGCTGAACGAGAGAGAGGTTCATTGCTCGACAAATCGCCATGAACGGCATGAGGAAAATGTCGGGGTGTCCGCGACAGGCATGAGAAGTTTTGTAAGCAAGTCCCAAAACGCGCGATTATTGGCATTCTGGCGGATACGGGCACTGGCGATATCATGCGTTCTTCTGGAAAGTCATATGGCCCGTTTTTCGGGAATTCCCCGTGGAGATGCCATTCATGTGCGCCATGCATGCGGATGTCCCCAGAATATTCACGGATGCCTGATTCGCTTCTTTTTTTCGAAAAAAGGATCTCCACGCGAAAACAGCGGGCCTTGCGCATTCAGGAGAAAAGCCGGGCCACGCCTTCAGGGTTCGATGGAAAATAGAGATGCATATAACTTGCAGTGATGCGTTGGCGGCGGTAGATCGTTTCCCCCGCGCTGCCGTCGGGGCGCGTTGAAATGGTGAGCGGTTCGAGAGGAGTTTCGGCCCGCGAATAATGAAAAGCATGCCCGCGAACTATGCCCTCCGGCAGACGCGCTTCCTGCATGCCAAGCCCCGAAAGTTTTGATCGCATGATGACTTTCCCGGGGAGCAGGCCGCCCAGGGTGAATTCCTCTCTTCCGGTAGTGACGAGCGATTCGAAAAGCGTCATCATTCCGCCGCATTCGGCGAGCAAGGGCTTTCCAGTGTCGACATGCCGCGCGAGATCGTGCCAGAAGCCGCGATTTGCGGCAAGCGCATGACCATGGAGTTCTGGATAGCCGCCGGGCAGCCATACCGCATCGCAGGATGGAAGGCGGGAGGCGGCGAGCGGTGAAAAATATGTCAAATTCGCGCCAAGCCGTTTGAGGCAGTCGATATTGGCCGGATAGAGAAAACAGAATGCCGCATCGCGGGCGATGGCAATGGTCTTCCCTTTGAGCGTTCGGGAAAAAATCGGCGCTGGCGCGTCGGTGAACTCTACTGGCGCGGGCAATTCCGCAGCGGCTGTCGTTTCGAGATGCGCGGCCATGCGGTCGATTCGTTGTGCGAGCCCGCCGATTTCGGCCGCGGGCAATAGCCCGAGATGACGTTCGGGCATGGCGCAGTCGATGTCGCGCGGGAGGTAGCCATGCCAGGCGATATCGGGCGGCAGGCTTTTTTCAATGAGCTCGGCATGGTATGCGCTGCCAAGCCGGTTTGCGAAAACGGCGGCGAGCGGTGTTTCGGGACGGTAATGTCTGAGACCGTAAGCGATTGCGCCGAAGCTGCCTGACATTCCAGAGCCGTCGATGACTGCGAGTATCGGGAGAGAGCGCCGCGCCGCGAATTCAGCGACCGGAGGAGCACCATCGAAAATTCCCATGACGCCTTCAATGAGAATCAGATCGGCTGTGCGCGCGGCTTCGGCAAGCCTCCAGTCAATATCGGCATCGCCGCACATCCATACATCGAGATTATGACATGAATATCCACTTGCAACAGCGTGAATTTGCGGATCAAGAAAATCCGGGCCGCATTTGAAAACCCGGACGGTGCGGCCAAGCCGCGTATGCAGGCGTGCAAGCGCGGCGGTAACGGTTGTTTTTCCCTGACCCGATGCGGGCGCGGCGACGAGAAAGGCAGGGCAGAAAGGCATGGCGTTACCAGTCCAGACCGGGCATTGCCTTGACGCCTGCCTGGAAAGCGTGTTTGACCGATAACATATCCGTAACCGTGTCGGCCGCCGCGACAAGTTCTTTCGGTGCGGCGCGGCCGGTAATGACAACATGCTGCATTGAAGGACGGGTAGCGAGCGTATCAAGAACTTCGGAAAGTTCGAGCCACTGGTACTTGAAAACATAGGTCATTTCATCGAGAACGACCAGTCCGAATTCCGGGTTGGAGAGATAGGCGCGCGCCAGTTCCCATGCGGCGCGCGCCGCGGCGAACTCACGCGGCAGATCCTGTATTTCCCAGGTATAGCCTTCTCCTGTAATATGCCAGCGCAGGTTGTCTGGAATCACGGATTCAATGCGCCGGAAAAACGCGGTTTCTCCGGTATCAACGCGCCCTTTGACGAACTGAATGACGGCAACCTTCATTCCCTGACCGAGCGCGCGGGCGACGACGCCGAACGCGGCCGACGATTTGCCTTTCCCGTTTCCCGTGTTGACAAGCAGTACACCGCGTTCTTTCTGGGCAGCGGCAATGGCTTTGTCGACGATTTCTTTTTTTCGGGCCATTCTGATGGCGTGCTGTCCGAGTGCTCCTGTTCCGGAAAGATTTTCAGTAGTTTTTTTCCTGGAAGTCATAATATGGGCCTTCTCCGTAAGGACGTCATTCCGGGACGACGCCGATTCGTCCCCGGCTTTCCAGAATTTCCAGCGGATAGCGGTAAAGGGATGACAAGTGTTCAGCAGTCAGCATCTCAATTGTATTCCCCAATGCTACTTTTCCATTGCCGTGGATCATCAGAATACGGTCACAATAGCGCCAGGCCATTCCTGGCTCATGCAACACCATAACGATGGCGGCGTTTTTTTCGCGGGCTTCTCTTGAAAAGAGTTCAAGCATGGCGATTTGGTATTTGATGTCAAGGTAAGCGATTGGTTCATCAAGAAAAAACAGACGGGGCGATTGTGCCAGCAGAGCCGCAATGGCTAGCCGCTGACGTTCGCCCCCCGAAAGTGACTGGATGTCGCGCTGATCGAATGTCATAAGGTCGACGGCGGCCAGCGCGTCACGGGCGATCTGGATATCTTTTTCACCTTCCCACTCCCAGCGTTCGAGGTGGGGATGGCGGCCGATCAGTACCGTTTCAAGCGCGGTCGCCGTAAAAGTATCGCCGCGCGCCTGGGGCAGCCAGCCGCGAACCAACGCGCTTTTTCGCGCGCCAAGGTCAGCGTAACGTTGTCCATCGATCAAGACGTTTCCCGTTTGTGATTGACGCAGACCGGCAAGCACGGACAGGAGCGTGGATTTTCCCACACCATTGCAACCGAGAATCGCGAGACGCTCTCCCGGATAAAGCTCCAGATCAAGGCTATGGCAGACCGCGATCCCGCCGATATCGACAGCGAGTTTTCTGGTTTCGAGCAGGGGACGCCACATTTCAATGCCGTATTTGCGGGTTGCGCGCGAGGAGAAAAAGAAAAACCGGAACGCCGATCAGCGCTGTAAGTATGCCGACCGGCAACTGACGCGGGGCGACCAATGCGCGAGCGAGCGTATCCGCGACCAAAAGCAGGCTGCCTCCGACGAGCGCGGACGCGGGAAGCAGCACACGTTGATCGTTTCCTGTCACGAAGCGGACAAGGTGCGGCACGATCAGTCCGACGAACCCGATGGAACCCGCCAATGTAACGGCGGTTGCCGTGGTCAGTGACGCGGCGAAGTAGACGCCATAGCGCAGAGGTCTGACCTGGACGCCGAGCATCTGCGCGACGGCATCGCCACGCGACAAAAGATTCAGTTCACGCGCGAAAGGAAGAATGGTCAGAAGCGTCGCGGCCAGAACAGTGAGCGCAAGATAGGGAGCGTTTGGCTGCGAAAGATCCCCCATAAGCCAGAAAAGCATGCCACGCAATTTATGATCCGGCGCGATCGAAAGCATCAGTGCGACACCCGCGCCGCAGCCCGCGGCGACGATGACGCCGGTCAAGAGCAGGCGTGTCCGCGTCCAGCTGCCGTCACCATGCGCCAAACCGAAGACGAGCAGCATCGCTCCGAATGCGCCCAGAAAAGCGCCGCCGTTGACGGAGATCGCCGTAAAACCGGAAAGGATACCGAGAAGAGCGCCAATGCTTGCGCCGCCAGAAATGCCAAGAATATAGGGGTCGGCTAGCGGGTTGCGGAGCAGTACCTGCAAAAGCGCACCAGCGAGAGCCAAAAGGCCGCCGCATGCGAAACCGGCCAACGCGCGTGGCAAGCGCAGGCTGCGGATGACTTCAGCCGTTGTGCCTGTTTTTCCGTCCCAAAAAACGGAAACTACATCGGCAAGCGGAATATTGATGCTTCCGATACCCAGAGCGAATACAAAGCTCGCGAGCGCCAGCACGGAAAGCGCGCCGAGGATGATCAGAGCGCGCCGCCTCGCCGGAATCGCCGGATTATTGCGGCGAATAGCGGAATCCGGCGAACGCGTTAAATCCCAAGGTGTTGTATCCATAAACAGTTTCGTGTTTTTTGTCGAACAGATTATTGAGACGGGCTTCAAGCGAAAAATTCCGGTTGATTGCATAACGCGAGGTCAAATTGATGAGCGTGTAACCGCCCATTTCCGTCGCTTTCGTTTCACTATTATCGTTGAAGCGCCGTCCGCTGGTGATCAGCTCAATAGCGGCGCTTACCGCGCCCCAGCGTCTTCCGGCGGTCAGCGATACGCTGTTTCTCGTGCGGCGTCCAAGGCGTTTCCGCGTATCTTCATTGACCGCGTTGAGCCAGTCATAGGCGGCGCGCATGCTCCAATCACCGATATGGCCAGTATAAGCAAGCGTCATCCCCTCAAGGCGCGCTTTCGAAATGTTCATATAGCGGTTTGCTACGAAAGAATACTCTATCAGATTATCAAGACGGTTGCGGTACAGGGTCACAGACGTCGTATGCGCGCCTTTTTCCCAGAAAATGGCCGCTTCGGTGTTTCTCGCCGTTTCGGGCTTCAGATTGATATTGCCATAATTTGGAACGAACAGTTGATATACGGAAGGCGCTTTGAATGCCGTTCCATAACTTGTGTAAGCGCGCAAGGTTTTCGTCAGCTGATAACCGTAAGCCAGTGAATGGGTGGTTTTTTGTCCAAAACGGGAATTGTTGTCGCCGCGCGCGCTCGCTTGCCAGCGATGTGCACCGTAATGCCCCGACCATCCGGCGAGGAAGGATGTGGTGGAAATTTTCGGCGCTTGACTGTAATCGCGACGCGGAGAAGCATGCTGCTCCTGGTATTCGTAAGCGAACAACGCTTTCCCGAGCGCAGGCAGACGAATATCATTCTGCCAGCCAAGCTGGCGATTGACGGTATTTAGCAACGCTCCCCCGGGCAGCCAGGTATCGAAAGTTCGCTGGATGTCTTCCGACTCGCCATATTGAAACCGGCTTGTCCAGGCGTCCAGAATTTTGTTTCGGGAATAGATGCTCCACTGCGCTATTTTGAAACGGGTACGGTTATCGAAATTACCATTGGCAGGTTGATTACTGCTGTCGAAGCGGGTCAGTCCCTCGTTTTGGCGATAACTCAGACCCAGTTCGTGGCCTTTCGCGGGAAGAAAGGATAGCGAAGCGGCGGCACCGCCGTTGCGATAGGAGTCCTTGTCGGCATCGCGCTGCGTCGCGTGTTTTCGCGCCGAAACACTGTCCGACGAGGCATGATTGCCCTCAACCCAAAAGCGCCACTGTTCATTGCCGCCTGAAAGCGCCAAGGCGTTCTTGAGAGTGTTTCGAGTGCCGTAGCCGGCGAAGGCGTTCATCCTGAGTCCGGGTTCGCCGCGGCGCGTGAAAATCTGGATGACGCCGCCAATCGCATCGGCGCCGTACAGCGTGGATGCCGGCCCACGCAGAATTTCGATGCGCTCGATGCCCGCAAGCGGCAGAAAACGCAGGGGAGAACCTGAAAGATCCATCGAATTCATGGAAATGCCGTCGACAAGTATCTTGGTCTGTTCCGGACGCGCGCCGCGAACATAAAAGCTGGTTTCCGTGCCCGGCCCGCCGCTGGTCGTCTGCTGGATGCCGGACTGTTTCGAAAGCAGATCGGCAATGCTTTCTTGCGCGCTGCGCTCAATTTCTTCGCGGTCAACGACTGTAATGTCGGAAAGCAGTTCGCTGGCGCGCGCGGGTTGCCGCGTAGCGGTGACAATAAGGGGGTCGAGTTCCTGTTCTGCCGCATTCACCGGAAATGCAAAAACTATCAGAAGCGCCATGATGAACCGGCTGGAACAGAAAGACATGGGATTATGTTTCTCCATAGGCCGGAAAAGCGTTTCCGCGAGACCGGCGAACAAAAAACGGAATGGCCGCGCGTCTGCACATCTTGCGGCACTATCCATACGGATTGCGGATTGCGCGAAAACCGGCGCTCTGCACTTGCAGAGCCTGAAACGCCGCGCATGCTTGTCTGAAACAGCGATGACGCAGTGAGCTTCCTTCGTTTGCACGCCAGGAATTGTGTTTCCTGGTAAACGCTTTCGGCTGATCGTCGCCAAATCCACCGTCAGTCCGGCTTTCCCGGCCATTCTTTTGAAAATGGCCCGAGTCGCCATTATAACGTACAACACAGTGATTTCGCCGATTCGGGAATTGGCGGTGAGTCGGCGGTGTTTCAAAAACAGCCGGCGGACAGTGGAAACAGGCGGCAAAGCGTGAAACTGGATTCCGGAAACGGCGAGTGGGAAACTTTATCCTGCGCCGGATTGCTTCCATAAAGTGTAGAACATGAAGATTGGCCTGAAATCTGACAAATTACATTCAAAATCGTTGCTTTGTCCTTGACTGGAGTCCTTTTTTGAAATTATAGTTGTCCGCTATGCAACAGGTGCCCAGCGAACTTGATCGGCTCGACGAAAAAATCACTGACGTGATTTCTTTGTGTGGAACGCTTAAAACCGAAAACGCACAACTGAAACAGCAACTCGCGGCGACTGAAAAAAACATAAAAGACCTTTCCGACCGCATGGCGTCCGCGCGGATACGGCTGGAGCAGCTTATTCTTCAACTGCCGGAGGACGGCCGTTTCGGGGGGCTGAAAGTCTGAATCTGAAAGGACAGGTTATGGCGGACGATGCCCAATATCTCGATGTTACCCTGCTGGATAAGGAATACCGCGTGGTGTGCGCGCAAAACGAGCGGGATGATCTGCTGGCCGCGGTAGCCTATGTCGATGACAAAATGCGCGAGATTGCCGGAAAGTCGCGCAGCGCAGGGAATACTGAACGCATTGCTGTCATGGTGGCAATGAACATCGCGCACGAATTTCTGCGTTTCAGGATCAAAGCGGCGTCCGTATTGAAAAATAGCGATCAGGGACTGGACAACGCCAATATCTTGCGTAAAATCTCCGAAATGGAGGGTAAGCTTGACGCGGTGCTGGGGAGCGGCAAGCTGCTATAAACATGTTGTAACCTCCGCGGTTTTGTTCCTGCGGTGTTGTTCAGGCCATATATTCCTTGGACCAATATTGCCAGGCGTCGACCGCCAACCATGGAAGCCGCTGTTGTGCTTTCCCCTCTGTCGGGAAAACCTGATGCGGAAGGAAAGCGGTCTCTCTGAACTCTAGAGTTCAGGATGCCGGTCTGGCGGCACCTGCGGGAACTCCCGGCATAAACTGCGCGGACAGATGTCCGCGCGTTTTTTTTCCGTATAACTTCCGCGCCTTCAATCGCATCATGTCACGGGAGGCATGGACTCATTGTTCTTGTTCGCTATTTCGGGTTACCGGTCGGCATCCCGATACGCTGCATGGAACGTCGCCAAAAAACGTTCCGCGTCCTGAAAGCCGACGACACGCGCCTTTTCATTGCCTTGCCTGTCGAAAAAAATGACACCTGGCGGTCCGAACAGGCCAAAACGGGCCAGAAGCACTTTGTCGTTGTCATTGTTTGCGGTGACATCCGCCTGTAGAAGCGTCAGGCCGGAAAGCGCCTTCCGGACGCGCGCGTCGGAAAAAGTCAGGCGCTCCATCTCTTTGCATGTGATGCACCAGTCGGCGTAAAAATCGAGCATTACCGGCGCGCGGGACGCGCTCAGGCGGCTTTCCAGTCCGGACAGCGAACGTACCCGCTCAAAAGTGATGCCAGGGCGCGTTTCCCCGGCGATCCAGTCAAGCGGGCGCAAAGGGTCTTTCGCACCCGCGAGCGCACCGGAAAGAATGGCAACTCCCCCAAACAGGCAGAAAATGCCGGCGAATCTTCGAAAAATCCGCGCCGGGCCGACTTGCGTGGGCAACGGGTCGATAGCGCGGAGCGCTATGGCAGGCGCGATAAGCAGACTTCCCCATATTGCCATCTGGACGGCCGGCGGAAGGTACAGAGCGATGAGCCAGTGGGCGACTCCGAGGAGAACGAAGCCGAAAAACCGGTTGACAGCGTTCATCCATAGGCCGGTTTTGGGGAGCAAACTTCCGGCTGAAGCGCCGACGGCCAGCAAAGGAATACCCATCCCCCATGCCATGCAGAAAAGGGCCAGTCCGCCGAGCGCCGCGTTTCCGGAATGTCCGACATAGAGCAATGCGCCGGCGAGCGGCGGCGCAACACAAGGCGCAACGATGAGCGCGGACAGGCCGCCCATCACAGCAACGCTGACAAAGGATCGCCCGCGAAGCTGCGACGCATTGGCGGCGATCGACGTTTGCAGGCAGGCGGGGAGCCGCAGCGTATAAAAACCAAACATTGAGAAAGCCAGAATGACGAAAAGCGAAGCGAATCCGCCGCGCGCCCACGGGGTTTGCAATACACCGGAAAACAGCGTGCCGGAAAATCCCGCGAGAACGCCCGCCAGCGCATAGGCCGCCGCCATGCCGGAAACATAGGCCAGCGAGAGGAAGAAAGCTGTTGATCGTGACAGGGCATGCGCCCCGTGCCTCGTACCAACGATGATGCCCGACAGGATCGGGAGCATGGGGAGGACGCACGGAGTCAGCGAGAGCAAAACACCGAAACCAAAAAATGTCGCGGCGATGAGCGCCACGCCGGAGTTTTCGAGAAACCGCGCGATACGCCCAGACTCGTCATCCTGAAAAGAGTCTGTAAAGGTGAATGGCACGACAGCCGCGGAAGCTATGGCGGGGAGACTGACGGAAAAACGCCGTTTCTGTGGCGGATAACAAAGGCCGAGTTCCTCGGAACAGCCCTGTGATGTGACATCCAGGTCAAACGCCAGCGCTTCGGATGTTTGGAGTTTGACCGGAATCCGGAGACGGAGTTCGCGGTAATAGACTTCGACATCCCCGAAATTCTCATCGAATTTTTTCTTGCCTTGCGGAAAAGCGGGCGCGCCAAGCTGTATTTCCGGCGGAGCGGATTGAAAGGCGAATTTGTCACGGTAAAGATAATAACCCTCGGCGATTTCGAAGCGGACTTCGATCGTTCGCGCATCTATGGTTTCCACGGAAGATTTGAACGCGATGGAAGGAGGCAGGGGGACGGCGGCCTTGGCGAGCGGCGACGCCGCGAGAAACAGAAGGAAAACGATGCGGCAAATCATTGAGCGGCGTCCGCGTGAGTTTCGGCGGACACCCAGTCCAAATAATCCGGCAAGCCGCGACTGATCCGGAAGGCGATGATTTCAGGTGTTTCATAAGGATGGGCCGCCCGAATGGCCGCCTCAAGCGCGGGGTAGACAGATGACGCCGTTTTTATGAAAAGCGGAATCTCTTCCGCCGATTCGACTTTTCCTTCCCAGCGATAAATCGAGCGGCACGGAGAAAGAATGTTCACGCAGGCGGCCAGATGCTGTGAAACGAGTGAATCCGCCAGTTTTTCGGCGGAAACACGATCCGGAAAATTGGTCAAAACAAGCAGGGCAGACATGGTGAGATTTTACCTTGGAGCGCGTGTTTGCGCCGGAAACATTCATGCTCCATGATAAGCATTAAAAATACGTTTTCAAGGCATTTTTACGGACAGGAGATTTGCGAGACGGGTATTCATGCCTATTGATCGAAAGGGTTTGGAAGCGGATTTTT
This sequence comes from Accumulibacter sp., assembly GCA_031280565.1. Classification (GTDB taxonomy): domain Bacteria; phylum Pseudomonadota; class Gammaproteobacteria; order Burkholderiales; family Rhodocyclaceae; genus Propionivibrio. Next base: position 31,264 of record JAITGN010000121.1, read on the forward strand.
CTTTCTCGGCAGTCGTTTGACTCTTCGGCCAAAAAAAGGTGTTAACTGAAACCAAGGATTTCGATGAGATCGAAATCTTTGTCACGACCTTGTCCAATTCAATCAATTTCAGATAAAAATCCACAGGGAAACTACTTTGTAGCGCGAAAAACCAAACCTCCAAAGTTGCTGTAAGCCCGATCATTGTCCGTGGGAATCTCGGTAATTTTTTCGTGAATACCTGTTTCGTGCACAGTAGCCAGAACCTCTGAACTTCCAGGCCAGTCCGCGCGACTTGCAGTCATCACCACATAAGGTGGGCAACGAAGCCGGGCTTTTCGAAGACGGTGGTCAAATGGAAGAAACGCGACCCGGTCAAGGAGTTACTCACGGGCCGAGGAATCCCCTTCAAACGCGTTGTCTGTCGAAAAGGAGGCCCTCATTGCGGCCTTCCGACAGGTGAAGGGCTGCAAGAACTTCTATCTGACCATTGTTTTGCAGCGTCGCAAATGTACCAGCTCCGATAGTCTTGCTCATGAGCTTGCGAGAAGGCAGTGGCGCAGCCTGGCGTCGATATGGCCGGACGTACCGGAAAACCGTTTTCGCTTGAAAGCATGCGAAACGGTGAGTTGACGCTGTGCCGCGGTCAAAAACGCCTTGAATCCTAAATGACGATCACCGGGGTTTCACCGTCCGCGCGACGGGTAATCGCGCCGATTTCGATGGGCGTTTCTCCGGCCTTCCTGAGGAAGGCCAGGGCGTTTGCCGCATCGTCACGCGAGACGACCAGCGCCATTCCGATGCCGCAGTTGAAAACCCGCCACATTTCGTTTTCGGCGATGCCGCCTTCTTCCTGAAACCACTGGAAGATTTCCGGACGTTCCCACGCGGATTTTTCGATGACTGCCTTGACGTTTTCCGGCAAGACGCGCGGCACGTTTTCGACCAGCCCGCCGCCGGTGATGTGCGCCATGCCTTTGACCTGAATCGCCGCTGCCAGCGCAAGCACCGGTTTCACGTAAATGCGTGTCGGCGCCATGATGACATCCGCGAGGATTTTTCCGCCGGAACCGAAGGGCGAGCACAGGTCGGGACGCGAGCGAGCGAGTATCTTCCGGATGAGCGAATAACCGTTCGAATGTGCTCCGGAAGATTTCAGCCCGATCAGCACATCGCCCGGTACGATAGCACTTCCGTCGATGATCCGCGATTTTTCGACGATGCCGACCGCGAAGCCGGCCAGATCATATTCGCCTTCGGGATACATGTCCGGCATTTCGGCCGTTTCTCCGCCGAGGAGGGCGCAGCCAGCCTGTTCACAGCCTTCCGCGACGCCTTTGATAACGCGGGCTGCCTTGTCGACATCAAGCTTGCCGCAGGCGAAATAGTCCAGAAAAAACAGAGGCTCGGCGCCCTGAACCAGCACATCGTTGACGCTCATCGCGACCAGGTCGATTCCAACGGTATCGTGACGGTCGAGGTCGAACGCCAGCCTGAGCTTTGTTCCAACGCCGTCCGTTCCGGAAACCAGCACCGGCTCGCGAAAGCGTTTCGATATTTCGAAGAGCGCGCCAAATCCGCCCAGGCTGCCCAGCACACCCTCGCGCAGGGTTTTGCGGGCAAACGGCTTGATGCGTTCGACGAGCGCGTCGCCCGCATCGATATCGACGCCGGCGTCACGGTAGGATAAGGGCTTTGGAGAAGTCATCTGTATAAGCTCACGAAGATCGGAAAAGTCATCGCGGCGGCGCGGAGTGGTAGAATGCGGGCCACCTTCTGAAAAAATTTTAATTCTATCCGAAATGCTTTTCTCGCGTACGGACACGCGAATTTTTATCGAAAATCCGCTTGGGCCGGAAATTTCTCCTTTTGGGGGAATGACGGGCTGCGGGAGAGGCGCGGTTTTTTCCGCGCTGCGCTGTTCCGCCACGCCCGCCGCAGACTGAAACATGCGCCAATTATTGCTTGATCTTCTTCCGGAAAATCCGCCGCGTTTTGACGATTTTATCGCGGGCGAGAATAGTGAAGCCTTGACGGGCCTCGCTGCCTGGCTTTCACCCGAAAGCAGGGAAACGTCTCTCTTTTTATGGGGAGAATCCGGTTCGGGTAAAACGCACCTGCTCCGCGCCAGCGGCGCGTATTATCACGACGCCGCCGCCGATTCTGCCCCCGTTTTTCCAGACAATGCGGCGCTCTTTTACGCCGTCGATAACGTTGGCGCTCTCGACGAAGCCGGGCAGATCGCGCTTTTTAACCTTTTCAATTTTCTCGGCGCTTCGGGCGGACGCCTGCTCGCCGCGTCGGACAGGCCGCCGCGCGAACTGCCTTTTCGCGAAGACGCGCGGACGCGCCTCGCCTCGGGCCTGATATACAGGCTGACGCCGCTGGGCGACGAAGAAAAACGCGAGGCGCTTGTTTCCTGGGCGCTGGGGCGCGGCCTGCGGCTTTCCGGCGAAGCGGTCGATTATCTGCTCGCGCGCGCGCCGCGCGACATGGGGACGCTTTCATTCCTGCTGACGGCGCTCGAACGCCGTTCGCTCGAACGCAAACGGACGATCACGCTCGCCCTGCTTCGTGAAATCCTGTACGCTCCAACGCTCGAATGACCCGGAATCCTTCCCATGCAACTTGCCCTTTTCGACCTCGACAATACACTGCTTTCTGGTGACAGCGACTATGAATGGACGCGTTTTCTTGTCGACAAAGGCGTCCTTGACGAACATTCCTTCGAAAAAAGGAACACTGTTTTTTTCGAACAGTACAAAGCCGGCACACTGAACATCGATGAGTTTCTGGAATTTCAGCTCGCGCCGCTTTCACGGATTCCGCGCGATGCGCTGCGATCCTTGCGGGACGAGTTTATGGAAACGCGCATTCGCCCGAAAATCGGCCCGAAAGCCCGCGCCCTGATTGAAAAGCACCGTGATGATCTTTGCGCGCTCGTTACCGCGACGAACACGTTCGTTACCGGGCCGATCTGCCAGGAACTGGGAATCCCGCACCTGGTCGCGACGATCGCCGGCATGGAAAAGGGCGTTTTTACTGGAAAACCGCGTGGCACGCCCGCTTTCCGCGACGGAAAAGTCCGCCGGGTCGAAGCCTGGCTCGAAGCGCGCGGCCTTTGGCTCGGCGATTTTGGACGGAGCTGGTTTTACAGCGATTCATTCAACGATCTTCCCCTGCTTTCGGCTGTCAGCGATCCGGTCGCTGTCAATCCGGATTCTGTTTTGCGCGCCCATGCGAAAAAAGCCGGGTGGCTGATACTGGAAACCGGCGAATGAGCCGCGCCGCCGTTCAAACACTGTCTGGAAACCCGCCGTTTCCGTTTTTTTATCCGTTTTTCAAATACACACGATATGTTCAAAAAATTCATGGCGCGAATTTTCGGCCGCTATGCCAAGACGCGCCATAAGAATGCCGCTGTCCTTGACGCGAGAAAATACGGACTCCGCCGCGACCAGATCAGCAACGGCAGCTTGCGAACCGTCGAGACGTTGCAGCAGCGCGGCTATCGCGCTTTTATCGTCGGCGGCGCCGTCCGCGATCTGCTGATCGGCGAGAAACCCAAGGATTACGACGTGGCGACCGACGCCATGCCTGAAGAAGTGCGTCAGTGCTTCCGGCGGTCGCGCGTTATCGGCCGCCGTTTCCAGATCGTGCATGTCCTCATGGGTTCCGAAACCGTTGAAGTCACCACGTTCCGGGGCCGTCATCCCGGCGGCGCGAAAGGATTGACCGACAATCATGGCCGCCTGCTGCGCGACAATGTGTTCGGCAACCACAAGGAAGACGCCGAACGGCGCGACTTTACGATCAACGCGCTGTATTTCGACCCGGTTGCCGAAACGATCGTCGATTACCACAACGGTGTCGCCGACCTCAAGGAAAAGCGCCTGCGCGTGATCGGCGATCCCGAAACCCGTTACCGCGAAGATCCGGTACGTATGCTTCGCGCCGTGCGTCTCGCGGCAAAACTTGGCTTTGTCATCGACCCAAAGGCGCAAAAGCCGCTCCGCGGACTTGCTCCGCTGATCGAAAATGTTCCTTCGGCACGGCTGGTCGACGAAACGCTCAAACTTCTGATGTCGGGCCATGCCGTCGAAAGCCTTGAAAGGCTTCGGGCGGAAGGATTGCACGGCGGCCTGTTGCCGCTGCTCGATATCGTTCTGGACAATCCGCGGAGCGAACGTTTTGTCCGTCAGGCGCTTCAGGGCACCGACCGGCGTGTCCGCGAAAGAAAGCCGGTGTCGTCGGGATTCCTGTTCGCCGCCCTGCTCTGGCATGATGTTCTCGATCAGTGGGAAACGCTCAGGGATTCCGGCGAACTTCCGATGCCATCGCTCTTTCTGTCCATGGATTCCGCGCTCGCCCGCCAGGGCGAAAAACTCGCGATTACGCGCCGAATCGCTGGCGACATCAGGGAAATCTGGTCGCTCCAGCCGCGTTTCGAACAACGCGCTGGAAAACGCCCCTACGGTTTGCTGGAACATCCGCGCTTCCGCGCCGCGTATGATTTTCTGCTCCTGCGCGTCGAATCTGGTGAAGCGCCCGCCGAACTCGGCCAGTGGTGGACAGAATTTCTCGATGCCGGTGCCAGTGAACGTGCCGCAATGCTGCTCCCCGCCGAGACGCGCGGAACGCGCCGGCGCAGGCGGCGCCGTGCCGCGCCGTCCGCCCCTCTGGAGAGCGCGGACAGCACTACGATTTGACGCCGCCGTCCCGATGACTCTTGCCTACGTCGCGCTCGGTTCCAACCTGGGCGATTCCGCCGCGCAGCTTCGCAAAGCGCTTGACGAGCTTGCCCATTTGCGCGGATCGCGCCTGCTTCGCGCTTCGTCGCTTTACCGCACAGCGCCTGTCGGAATCCGCGGACAGCCCGATTTCATCAACGCGGCCGCCGTTTTTGAAACGCGCCTCATGCCTCTGGAGATGCTCGAAGAATTGCTTTCCCTTGAAGAGCGTTTCGGGCGGCAGCGCGCTTTTCTCCACGCGCCGCGTACGCTTGACCTCGACCTTCTGTTGCACGGCGGTCAGGTCATCGACACACCAAGGCTTCAATTACCGCATCCCCGCATGCACCTGCGGGCGTTCGTGCTTGCGCCCCTGCTCGAAATTGCCCCGGATTGCGGGATTCCGGGGCGTGGCGCGGCGTCCGCCTGGCGAACCGCGACGGCCCTGCAACGCGTCGATCGCCTGGATGCGTAAAAGGCGCTTAAAAGATGAGCGATTTCAACGCATTTTAATTCGATATTTCGGTAAATTCCCTTTAAAACATAGTTTTTATCGAGAAAATGAAACAGTCTTTTCAATGTAGATTCAGAAAAATGGCTTGAAAACGTTGCAAAAATTTTGTAGATTCATCGTTTTTCTGCGTAAATATTATTTTTATTCCGTATTTTCAGTATCTTCAGAGGCTGTCATATATTTTTTTCGGACATTGAATTAGCGGCAGTCCGGAAGCCGTTGCGGATCTAATGTCGTTGGGGAAGGGAGGTATGATGAACCGGCGGAATGTGAAGCGTTTTCCGCAAATCATTCCCGAGGCAGGGATACGCTTTCGCTTGGCTTGAGCGCGATACCGTCCGCGCCAGTCGCGGCGTTTTCCTGCTCCGTCGCGGTTTTCTTCGGCATGATGATGGCGCGGACGCGTGGTGGATGAGCACCCGGCGGCGCGGCGCGGGCGGTTTCGCCTTTTGGCGCGTTGGTCGCCGTGAATTTTTCGGTCAGCGCGTTGTACAGAATGTAGTATCCACGGACTTCGTCAGACGCGTTTTTGACCCAGGCGCGGACGAAAAATTCCGCCTGATCGTTCCGCGCGTTGTATTCGATGCGCTCGCCCTTGCCTTCCATGCAGGCGTCTTTTCCTTCGAGCTTTTCCTTGTAATGGGCCAGTCCGTCTTTGCCGCCCGTGGCGACGCCTTTCTGAAAACCGTCGGCATCCTGGGTTACGACCAGGCGGTCTGTGCGAAGCTGCGTCGTTCCCTGCGTCAATACGACATTTCCTTCGTAAATCTGTACTTTGTTGATGTCGTCGAGACTCATGCGGTTGGCCTCAATGCTGATCGGCTTGTCGCGGTCGGCCTTTTCCGCGTGCGCGGGACAGGCAAGGCAAGCGACGAGAAAAGCCGCGGCGCGGAGAATTTCGCGGGTTTTCATTTTTGTTCGAGAAACGCGGATGCTCTGGATTCGAGCAGGTAGGTCTGCGCGCGGTTGTCGATCCGCATTCCGACGCCCTTGACCCAGGATTTTCCTTGAACGATCACTACCGGTGCGCGGGTAAATGCTTTTTCTTCTTCGGAAAGCACGGTGAGCTGCGGCATGGTGGCGACCATTTGCGGGTCTGTCGGCGTTGAGTCGCGAACGATCCGCACATTGCCCTGAAGGTCAATTTCCTCGCCTTCGTCACGCATGATTCCCAGGTCGGAAGTCAGCGTAACCGGAGGTTTTCCGGGGTTCAGGTAAATGATGGAAGGATAGGCGACAGTCAGCGTGCCGTCGTCCGGATAATGGCGCGTTTCCGGCGATTTAAGCGTATACAGGAGTTCACCGGCCGGGTTGATTTTGCGCAGTGTGCTGCCTTTTACGATGTAGTCGGGATCGTGACGGTAGTGTCCATCATGACGCGCGCCGGGTATTTCAGAGATGTGGCGGAGCCAGAAGGTAAGTGCGGCCAGCGTGAAGAGCAGCGTTAATGGGAAAATCGCGCTGTGCCAATGTTTCATTCAGACGGCTCCGGCAGATAGGCGGCAAGGATGGAATTGAGCCTGCCTTGCGCTTCAAGGATGAATTCACAGACTTCGCGCACCGCGCCGCGTCCGCCAGGGTAGCGGGAGACCCAGCGCGCGCGGCGTTTTATCAGGTCGCGGCTGTCCGCTGGAGCGGCTGAAAAGCCGCACGCCGCCATGACGCGGAGGTCGATGATGTCGTCGCCCATGTAACCGGCTTCTTCCGCCAGCAATCCCGATTTCCGGAGAATGTCGCGCAGGGCGGCGAGCTTGTCTTCCACGCCCTGGTAAAGATGGCCGATATGAAGATGTTTCGCGCGCTTTTCGACACAGGGAGCGTTCCGGCCGGTGATGATGGCCAGTTCGATTCCCGCTTTTTGCAGGAGATTGATGCCGAGTCCGTCGACGCTGTTGAACGCCTTGATTTCGACGCCTTCATCGGTGTAATACAGCGAGCCGTCCGACAGGACGCCGTCGACGTCGAACGCCATCAGCTTTATCCGGGCGGCGCGCGCGCGCGCGTCTTCGAGAGCGTCCATCAGACGGCCTTTGCCTGAAACAGGTCATGCATGTTGAGTGCGCCAATAAGACAGCCGTTTTCGTCGACGACGGGAATCTGGTTGATTCTGTGTTTTTCCATCATTTCAACGGCCTCGGCCGCGAGTTTTTCAGGTGAAATGCAACGCGGGTTGGCTGTCATCAATTCGGAAACCTCCGATGTCCGAAGGTCATGTCCGTTGACGATGGCGCGGCGCAGATCGCCGTCGGTAAAGATGCCGAGCGCTTTCCCGCTAGGCGATACAACGACAGTCATACCGATCCGGGCGCGCGAAATTTCCTTGATGGCTTCCGCGATGCCCGCATCGGGCGCGACGGAGGGGACGGCGGCGCCCGTCCGCATGACATCGCGCACGCGCGTCAGCAGACGGCGTCCGAGCGCGCCGCCCGGATGTGAGCGGGCGAAATCCTCGGCACCGAATCCGCGCGCACGAAGCAGGGCGACGGCAAGCGCGTCGCCGAGCGCCAGCGTTGCCGTGGTACTGGCTGTCGGCGCGAGGTTCAGCGGGCAGGCTTCCTGTGCTACGCCTGCGTAAAGACTGACATCGGAATCGCGGGCGAGCGTCGATTGCGGTTTGCCGGTCATGGCGATCAGCATCGCGCCCTGGCGTTTGATTGACGGGAGGATATTCAGGATTTCGGCACTTTCCCCCGAATTGGAAATGGCGATGACGACATCGCCGGACTGGATCATTCCAAGGTCGCCGTGGCTCGCTTCGGCGGGGTGAACAAAAAACGCCGGCGTACCCGTGCTGGCCAGCGTGGAAGCGATTTTTCGGCCGATATGCCCCGATTTCCCGATGCCGCAAACGATAACGCGGCCCCGGCAGTCAAGGATGAGCGACAACGCCCTGGAAAAGGAGACATCGATGTATTCTGTCAGGGCAAGCACGGCTTCGCTTTCGATGCGAAGCACCTGCCGCGCGAGTTCAAGCGTTTCGGAGGTGGGCTGGGTCGATGTCATCGGCAGTTTCCGGCGGGATTTTATCTTCGGAAGTATAGCAGATGGGAGCGCTGGCTTCGTCAGCCGCGGGACGCGCTACGGATGGAAGCGCTCCGCGCGGGGAGGGCGCGGAGATGGAACGGGGAAGGCGTTTCCCCGTTTTCCGGGCGCGGGCGTCAGGCAGGCGTCCGGGTCAGAAAGACATGCAAACGGTGTAATTCCCGCCGTCATCAACAGCCTGGGAGCAGGCAGACGGCGTTCCCACTACGGCGCAATGAGGGATATTGTTGCGCGTCGTGGGAGAACCTGGCACAGCGCGCAGCGAGCCTGTGTAGGGATTGCCGTCGTCCATCATGACATCAAGCTGTTTGGCGAATTGACCCAGAATGTTCGCGGAACAGACGACAAAACTTCCCGACATTCCCGAGATGTAGGCGTTTGTTGACGATCCGGATTCGATTCCGATACGGCCGGTGTTCGCGTTCCTGGGCAGGTCGGCATTTGACACTATGGGCAACGGGCCGGCGGCGAGGTTGGCCAGGCGCACATGTTCCCAGAAAGCGACAGTTTCACTCGTGGCAAGGAGGCTCGCGTCGTCGTACCAGTTCCCGTTCAGAACGCCGTTCCCGGTCGATCCCGGAGGAATCTGGGTTGCCGCGCTGCCAAGATGGGCTATCGCTCCAGTGTCATCGCCCGGCAGGGCGCGGAATTTATCCTGATAGGCATAGACGAGCACGGGAATATTCCGGAAATCCGTCGCGAAGTTTTTGACCCTGGCGCTGTTGATAAGTTCCTGGCCTTTCAACACACCGCCCAGCAAAAGGCCAATGATGACAAGCACAATGGAAATTTCGACCAGCGTAAAACCTGACTGCTTCCTCATGATATTTTCTCCACCCACTGTCTCAATCCACGCCCACGGGGGCGCAGCGTCGTGAAAGGCCGCGAGATTTTCCAGAGTCCTATAGCAATTTATCTGCGGCATTTACTCATTGGCATTTCAGCAGACTAACCAAAAAAACGATTGATGAGTGTGACAAAGTTGGCATTTATTTGTAGAAATCGTGTTGTCGAAGCGCATTTTCCGTTGGAGTCAAGAACTGCGTTTCCCGCATCTCCGTTTTTTCGCCGGGCACACATGTCTTTCGGCCATCAAGCCGGTAAACCGGCATCTTGCCTTTCCCTTTGAGGTAAAGCATTAAAGGCCCCTCAAAATCGAAGCGGTCACGCAGGCACAGGAAAGTCGTTTCGTCAACCTGGATCGTGTCCGGCTCGTTTGAACTGGTCAGGCGGCTTGCGATATTGACCGTGTCACCCCACAGGTCGTAAATGAATTTTTTCTTTCCGACGACGCCGGCGACGACCGGGCCCGTGCAAATTCCGATGCGCGCCTTAAGGCGGATATCGTTGAGTCTGAAGTTGTTTTCCAGGGTATCGCGCATCGCCAGCGCCAGATCAAGCAGCGCGGCCGAATGGCTGCCATCGCCGTTGTCTGGTCCGTTCAGTCCTCCGGCGACCATGTAGGCGTCGCCGATCGTCTTGATTTTTTCCATGCCGAAGTGTTCGGCGAGGTCATCGAAAGCCGAAAATATCTTGTTGAGTATCGCGAATACTTCCCGGGGAGGGAGTCCTTCGGCCAGCCGGGTAAAATTGACGATATCGACGAACATGACGGAAACGCCGGTAACCCTGTCGGCGATCGTCTGGTTACTGTTTTTGAGGCGCGCGGCGATGGGGCCTGGCAAAATGTTCAGCAAGAGGCTCTCCGAGCGATCCTGTTCGATCATGAGACGCTGGTGCGCTCCCCGGAGACAATTTTGCGCTTTTGTTTTTTCGATGACGGAATGCCGGAGCAGAAAAAAGATAAGCGTCGATATGGCGGTGAAATTGAGCGCGAAGAAAAAAATGGAAGTGCGCGGCGATACCCGGGCCGACACGATAGCCGATATGTCGACAAGATAATAATCGAACACGCCGGAGAGCGCGGTCAAAAAGATAAAAGCGAAAAACCAGGCGAATGCTTCGGTCGTTCCCACGATCAGCAGCGCGCTGACCGGCGCGAGAATCCCCATGAGGCTGATGCCGCTGGAGGCGATGAAATCGCCGATGCCCCATTGAACGGCAAAGGGGAAAAACAGAAAAAACGACAACTGTATCCTGCTGAAAGTGCCAAAATCCAGGGTTTTCGCGTAAATCAGCAGATTGACGGCGACCAGCGCCTGAAAAGCCAGCGGCAAGGTGACCATGAAATGCTGTTCGAATTGCCAGTAGATAGTCAGCCAGAGTATCGACGCGAAACAGAAAAGTCCCGACGAGAAAACCATCAGGGATTTACTCAGACGGAGTTCCTCGGGATCTTCCGGCGTGATTCCAGCGTTGCGCAGGTTGTTGATGAAACTGCCTGGGGTTGCCATGGAAATATCGCGCGATTTCAAAGTTGTTGAAACTGGAAGTTTCGCTCCAAACGGGAAGCGGGGTCAAGACGGAAGTTTCAGGGGAGGCGTCCCGCCGTAATCATGCGGTTGAAAAAAACGTTCGGCGAAAGCCAGATGACGATATCGTCGAATTCTCCTAGCGGGGAATCGGGGAGAGAAGGCGTGTGGGAGACGAAAGCCTTGTTGTTGTTCAGGTTGTTCAATTCATCCGGACTGACAGCGCTTCTTCCGTTTTTCCCTGTCGATACCAGGACGGCGACAGCAGATTTCGCCAGCCGGGCGTTTGTGTCGCACGACGCGCCGGAAATCGCGGCCGATGAGTTGCATACCTGAAGGTCGTTCGGATCAATCGCCGGGATGTTGTTTGCCAGCCATTCCGTTTTTAGCGCGTTCGTCGTTGTAAATGTGTTATTCCTGACAGCAGTCACGGCATAGCGGATCGGATTCCCCCAGGCGTCGATGACGAATCCTTCTTCGTTGAGCGGCGCGATCCCGAGCGTGACGCCGGGAACAAATCCAGCATTCGATGCGCAAATGCCGCCGGTCCGCGGATTTTCCTCTCCCTGGCTTCCCGTGTTGGCCGGGCAGGGCAGACGGTCATATGCCATCGCGAAACCAATCAAGGCCTCGCGGACTTCCGAAAGACGTTTTTCGGTCTCCTTGGCATGAACGATGTCGCGCTGCGATGACAAAAACGTCAATGCACCGCCGACGAGTAACGCGAAAATAGCGAGAACAATGGAGATTTCGACGAGCGTGAATCCGGACTGCCATCGGCGGAGCGGAATTTTATTGACTTCGTTCATGCGTTGCTCCGCTGCCGCGGTAACGCGATTGTATGACAAGGCGCTTCCCGCGGCGCTTTGGCGACGGAGTTCCGGTTCTTTCGCCAACGCTAGCGGCGCTCGATCCACAGGATGATCCCCGCGGCCGCCAGCATGAACAGCGCGGACGGCGCGACGGCGCTCCAGAACGGCGACCAGCTGTTGATGGCGCCCAGATTGGAAAACAGTCCGTTGAGCATATGAAAAAATACGCCGATCATGACGCCCGAAAATATTTTCAGGCTGACACCGCTTACCCTGTTATGCGTGTATCCGAATGGCAGCGCAAGCGCCACCATGACGAGCGCCGCGAGCGGGTAGAGGAGTTTCTTCCACATCGCGATATCGTAACGTTGCGTGCTTTGCCCATTCTCGCCCAAATGCCGCGTATAGGCAGCAAGGTGAGACAACGACATGCGTTCCGGCGATACGATAAGGACGGACAGAATGTCCGGGTTGAGCGCCGTTTTCCACTGCATGCCGGGCAGTTTGACGACTCTCGAGCGCTCGTCTTCAAGGAAAATCTGTACTACATTTTTGAGCTGCCAGGTCGCCGGAGAAACGTATTCGCCTTCCATCGCGTCCATGATCGAGAGGAGTTTTCCACCGGAGCCGAAGCTGTGAATGCGTATGCCTTTCAAATGGTTTCCGGGAAGAACGACGCGAATATTGATGATGTTCTGCTCATCCTTTAGCCACACGCCGCTTCGCAGTCCCTGACCGATCGTTTTTCCGCGTTCCTGGATTCGCAGTTGCTGCGCGGCGCGTTCGCTGAATGGCATGACGAATTCCCCAATGGCAAACGTTACGCACGCGAACGCAAACGCCACCGTAAACAGGGCCAGCAGCAATTTTTTTGTCGAAACGCCCGAAGCGCGCAAAACCGCGATTTCCGAGTGTCTCGCAAGCGACGCCAGTGAATAGAGCGTTCCGATCAGAACGGCGACCGGCATCAACTCATAGACACGGCCCGGCAGACGCAGGGCGACAAAGAGGAAGGCGTCCATGAACTGATAATCCGCCTGTCCGACGTTCTTGACTTCGTTGATCATGTCGAAAAAAGCGAAAAGGGCGAGAAAGGCGCTCAAAACCAGCAGGATTCCCCCTGAAACTTCGCGCGCCAGATAACGTTGATAAAGTTTCATCGGAAAAACCGCGAAAATGAAAATAACGCAATCCGGCGGTAAAAAAGCAAGGGCAAAAAACAAAGCATCAGAAAATGGGGCACGAACAGGCCCGTAGCGAATGAGATTTTGCCATTGGCGATCCATGCCTGACTGATCGTCAACAGATTGTTGTAAAGAAAATAGGTAAACACTGCCAAAAGCATGTTGGCCGAACGGCCGGCGCGCGGATTGACAAAAGCCAGCGGAATCGCGAGCAGCGCCAGCACAAACGCCGAAACCGGCAGGCCGACGCGCCATGTCACTTCGGCCCACGCCCTTGGCTGATCGCTTTGCAACAGCCACAGCGTTGGCATGTTCCGGATCGTTCGCTGGATTCCGCGCATCTCTTTCGTTTCTGTCCGGATGGCGTAACTTTCGAATTCCATGACGCGGAACTCGGGCAGGCCGGGCGTTACCTCGTAACGATAACCGTTTTCCAGGACGATGAAGCGGTCGCCGTTTTCAGCGATTTCCCTGTGTCCCGACGCTGCCACGGTGATTTTTGCCATGCCGTCCATGGCCGATGTCACAAATACATTTTTGACCGAACTCTCGTCCTTGGCGACCCCCTCGACAAAAACGATGTTTTCACCATTCGATGATTCCTGGAAAATTCCAGGCGAGGTTTGGCCCGTGTCTTTGCGCGCCCCCAGATTTTCGCGGTATTCGGCGCTTTCCGACAAAGCCCAGGGAGAAACGAACAGCGAAAGCCCGCCGATCGCGCCTATCAGCGGCAGAGTGAAAACCAGCACAGGCCGGAGCCACGCGGTCAACGGCAATCCGGAAGAAAACCAGATGATCATTTCGGAATCGCGGTAACTGCGCGAGAGCGTTAACAGAATCGCGACGAACGAAGAAAGAGAGAGCAGCGCCGGAATATAATTGAGCGCGGAAAAGCCCAGCAGCGCGATGACGGCCTCCGGCGTTATTGCTCCCTGCGCCGCTTCGTTGAGAAAGCGGATGAGCTGTGTTGTCAGTAAAATGGCGAAAAGCGCGACGAACACCCCGGCGGCTGACTGCGTAAACTCTCTCCGTGCGGCGTGCTGGAAGATCATTTTTTGACTTCGACGAAAGACTGTTGGGATAATCCGCCATTTGCGGGAAATAGTGCCGCCAAAGGAGCGACTCATGAAATTTAGCATAAAAAGCGTATATCCGGACAACAGCGCCTGTCTCGTCGCGGGAGTTTTCGAATCGCGCGGGCTGACGGACGCCGCTCGCGCGATCGATGAAATGTCGGGAAACTATCTTTCCGGAATCCTGAAACGTGGCGATATGGAAGGAAAGGCAGGGTCGTCGCTCTTCCTCTACGATATTCCTTCGCTGAAGGCCGAGCGCGTATTGCTGGTTGGTCTCGGAAAACGGGAAGATTTCGGCGAAAAGGCGTTCACGGACGCCATCCGGGCGGCGATCAAGGCGCTTTGCGCGTCAGGCGCCAAGGAAGCAGCCTTTCTCCTGATGGATATTCCGCTCGAAGGGCGTTCCGTTTCCTGGAAAATTCGCCAGGCCGTGATGGCGGTCCAGGACAGCCTTTACCGGTTCGAAGACTTCAAGAGCGAAAAAGCCGCGCCTTCGCCATCGCTGAACAAAATTGTCCTCGTAGTTGACTCCGCCGGGGAGGCGCCGGAACTCGACACGGCGCGCGAGCAAGGACTCGCTATCGCGGAAGGGGCTGCGCTGGCGCGGACGCTCGGCAATCTGCCCGGCAACGTTTGCACGCCGGCGTACCTTGCCAAGACCGCGCGGCGTTTGGCAAAGGAACACGATCTCGACTGCCGCGTGCTCGAACGCGGTGATATGGAAAAACTTGGCATGAATTCCCTGCTTTCGGTAGCCAGGGGTTCCCATCAGCCGCCGAAACTCATCGTGTTGACTTACAAGGGTGGAAAAACCAAACCACTGGTTTTCGTCGGAAAAGGTATCACGTTCGATTCGGGCGGAATTTCACTCAAACCGGGTGAGGGCATGGACGAAATGAAATTCGACATGTCCGGCGCGGCCAGCGTTCTCGGGGCAATCAAGGCCGCCGCGCTGATGAGGCTGCCGCTGAATTTGACGGTCGTTATTCCGGCCGCCGAAAATCTGCCGGGAGGAAACGCGAGCAAGCCCGGCGACATCGTTACCTCGCTGTCGGGACAGACGATCGAAATCCTCAATACCGACGCCGAGGGCCGCCTGATTCTCTGTGACGCGCTGACCTACGCCGAGCGTTTCGAGCCGGAAACCGTCATCGACGTCGCCACGCTGACCGGCGCTTGTGTCATTGCCTTGGGACACGTCGCGACAGGCGTTTTTTCCAATAACGATGAACTGGCGCGCGAAATCCTCTCCGCGGGAAACAACTCTCTCGACCGCGCATGGCAACTGCCGTTATGGAACGATTATCAGGAACAGATCAAAAGCGGTTTCGCGGATATGGCAAATGTCGGCGGACGTCCGGCGGGCAGCATTACCGCCGCGTGCTTTCTGTCCCGTTTCACCAAAAAATACGCGTGGGCGCATCTCGACATCGCCGGAACCGCCTGGAAATCGGGCGTCGAAAAAGGTTCGACAGGGCGGCCGGTGTCGTTGCTGGCGCATTTTCTCCTCAAGCGCGCGGGGAAACTGTATTGACCCGGATATTCTTTTACTTCAATGCGCGTGACCGGCTTGCTGCGTCGGCGGATCTCATCACCCGGGCCTGCCGGAAAAAAAAGGAAATTTTCGTCTACGCGCCCGACGCCAAACTCGCTGGTGCGCTTGACCGGTTATTATGGGCTTTTCCGCCGACAGGTTTTATTCCGCATGTCTATGCTTCATCTCCGCTCGCCGACAGAACGCCCGTGATCATCGCCAGCGCGACGGACGCCCGCCGTCAAACCGGCCGGATGCTCAATCTTTCGGACGAGGTTCCGCCCGGTTTCGCGGAATTCGACAATCTCGTGGAGGTTGTCGGGCAATCCGGCGATGAAAAACAGGCGGGCCGTGAACGCGCCAGATTCTATAAAGACCGTGGTTACGCGATCGAATATTTCAATCTTCAGGAGACTACAAATGCCTGAACCGGACATTTATACCGCCGCCCTGCTCGCCGCGACGCCTGCCTTGACTACTGGCGAAGACGAAGATATGCCTATCTTGACCGAGGTTGTTTCTCCCGAGGCCGCGGATTCCAAAGGTGCTCCGTTGCCTGCCGACGCGGCGCAGGTCGAAGCGCTGACGGCGGAAATCATCGAATCCGTCAAACGCCGCCTTTCCTACGAACTTTCAACATTGCTGGAAGCCGTCCTGCTCAATACGGTCGAAGAACTCGAAGCCGGCATCGCGGTAAGCGTCGAAACTGCTGTTCGCGGCTTTATGGAACAAAAATTCTCTTCCGGAGAAACGGACACGCTCTGAGAAACCTGAAGCCTGTCAGAAAAAAAACACGCTGTCAAGCGATTTTTAATAAAGAACGGCCTTGAAGCCGCTATCGTAAAAATTTTCCTCCGGTTTGAGAGTTTGATATCCCGCCCGATCGGCCGGGGTCTTGGCCATAGCCTTGGGGAGGGAGAGAGTCCCCATTTCCAATGCTTGCCGGGAGGAATGGGGAGTCCGCATCCGTTATAATTCAGGACTTTTCACCTCACGCGCTATACGACCATGGAACTCGCAAAAAGTTTTGAGCCGGCTGAAATAGAACGACGCTGGTATTCCAGTTGGGAAGACCGGGGCTTTTTCAAAGCGGGTTTTGATCCGGACAGACTGGATGCGTTCTGCATTCTGTTGCCGCCGCCCAACGTTACCGGAACGCTGCACATGGGCCACGGCTTCAATCAGACGCTCATGGACGCGCTGACCCGCTATCATCGCATGCGCGGCGCGAATACGCTCTGGCAGCCGGGAACCGATCACGCCGGAATCGCCACGCAAATCGTCGTCGAGCGTCAGCTGGAGGCAAAGGGCGTGTCGCGCCACGATCTTGGGCGCGAGAAATTCCTCGAAAAAATCTGGGAATGGAAGGAGTTTTCCGGCAATACGATTACCCGGCAAATGCGCCGTCTCGGGACCTCGCCGGACTGGTCGCGCGAGCGTTTTACGATGGACGCGGGGCTTTCGGAAACCGTTACCGAAACGTTCGTCCGGCTGTATAACGAAGGGTTGATCTATCGCGGCAAGCGGCTCGTGAACTGGGATTCCGCGCTGCATACGGCCGTTTCCGACCTCGAAGTCGTCAGCGAGGAAGAAGACGGCTCCATGTGGCGCATCCGTTACCCGCTGGCCGGTGATGCTTCCCAGGCATTGACCGTTGCTACCACGCGGCCAGAAACGATGTTCGGCGACGTGGCTGTGATGGTGCATCCGGAAGATGCGCGTTACCGCCATCTGATCGGAAAAAAGGTGAAATTGCCATTGACCGGCCGGGAAATTCCGGTTATTGCTGACGCCTACGTCGATCCGGACTTTGGCACAGGCTGCGTCAAGGTGACTCCCGCGCACGATTTCAACGACTATGCCGTCGGTTTGCGCCATGAATTGCCGTTTGTTTCGATCCTGACGCTTGATGCCCGCATCAACGGGAACGCTCCGGAAAAATATCACGGCATGGATCGTTTTGACGCCCGCGAAGCGGTTGTCGCCGACCTTGATGCGTTCGGCCTGCTCGCGGGCGTTGAAAAGCACCGGCTGAAGGTGCCGCGCAGCGACCGCTCCGGCGTCGTCATTGAGCCGATGTTGACCGATCAATGGTTTGTCGCCACGACAAAAGCGTCGCCCGACGGAAAATCGCTTGCCGAAAAGGCGCTCGAATGCGTCGAAACAGGTGAAATCTGCTTTTTTCCTTCCAGTTGGGTTAGTACCTACAACCAATGGCTGAACACGATTCAGGACTGGTGCATTTCCCGCCAGCTCTGGTGGGGACACCCTATCCCGGCGTGGTACGACGACAAGGGAAATATCTATGTGGCGCGAAACGAGGCCGAAGCGCGCGCACAGGCGGAGCAGGCCGGTTATTCCGGGCATCTCGTGCGCGACCCCGATGTGCTCGACACCTGGTATTCCTCAGCCCTTTGGCCTTTTTCGACCCTCGACTGGACGCCCGATTATCCCATCCGCCCGAATGCGGCGCTTGACCTCTATCTGCCGTCGTCCGTGCTTGTTACCGGTTTCGATATCATCTTTTTCTGGGTCGCCCGGATGGTCATGATGACGAAACATCTGACCGGAGAAATCCCTTTCAGGCGTGTTTACGTCCATGGACTGATCCGCGACGCGGAAGGCCAGAAAATGAGCAAATCGAAAGGCAATGTCCTTGATCCGATTGATCTGATCGATGGTATCGGCCTCGAAGATCTCGTCGTTAAACGCACCTCGGGACTCATGAACCCCAAGCAGGCGGACGAAATCGAAAAACGCACGCGCAAGGAGTTTCCGGCGGGTATCCCCGCTTTCGGAACCGATGCGCTGCGTTTTACTTTCCTTTCACTGGCCAGTCCAGGCCGTGATATCAAGTTCGACCTGCGCCGCTGCGAAGGCTATAGAAATTTCTGCAACAAACTCTGGAACGCGACGCGTTTCGTATTGATGAACACTGCGGGACACGAAGGTCTTGATGTGGACTCGCCGCCGCCCGATGCAAACGCTTTTTCGTTTGCCGACCGCTGGATAGCGAGCGCACTGCAGCGCGCCGCGGCCGAAATGCTCAAACAGTTCGCCGAATACCGCTTCGACCTGCTCGCCCGCGCGCTGTACGAATTCGTCTGGAACGAATTCTGCGATTGGTATCTCGAAATTGCGAAAGTCCAGCTACAGGAAGGAAATCCCGAACAGGCGCGCGCTACGCGGCGCAATCTGCTCGATATGCTCGAAACTTCCCTGCGTCTTGCGCATCCGCTGATTCCGTTCATTACCGAAGAGTTGTGGCAGGCTGTCGCGCCGGCCGCGGGAAGAAAAACAGGCGAATCCGTCATGCTTTCCAGATACCCGGAGCCGCGCGCGGAGAAAATCGATGCCGAGAGCGAGGCTCGCATGTCGCGCCTCAAGGAATTGACCCATGCCTGCCGTAATCTGCGCGGCGAAATGAATCTTTCACCCGCGCAAAAAGTGCCTCTGACCATCTGCGGCGACGATCTGGCGGATTTTGTCCCTCTTTTGAAGACACTGGCGAAATTAAGCGAAGTGCATGTCGTCGATACGATGCCGGATGAAATGCCGGTCGCTCTCGCCGGTGAAACGCGCCTGATGCTCGCGGTCAGCGTCGATGTGGCGGCCGAGGCCGCGCGGCTTGGCAAGGAAATCGCCCGTCTTGAAAGCGAAATTGTTAAATCAAAGGGCAAACTCGCGAACGAAAATTTCGTCGCCCGCGCGCCAGCGGCAGTCGTCGGACAAGAAAAGGATCGACTGGCGATGGCGGAAGCGGCGCTGTCGAAACTACGGCCCCAATTGGAAAAATTATCGCGAAGCTGGAAGGGATAATGTTCCTGCAAGGGCGTTGGCGAAAATGATTTGCCCCCCCCCGCATATTCCTTCAGGGGATTGTCCTGACATTGATGGCCTGCGGGCGTTCGCGGCTCTGGTGGTCATCGCCTATCACTTCGGTATTTGGAATCGAAGCCGCGCGATTTCCGGATTGGCCTTGTGCTTCTCTCCTTCGCGCTGGCAGCGCTCACGTATTTTTTCGTCGAACGCCCCATCCGTTTCGGAAAGCGGCCGGGGACGGCGAAAACAGCGGGAACTGATTTTGGCTTGTCATGGCATCTATGTGCCGCTTGCAATATTCACTTAAAATAAGCATGAGTGAAGACGCGAAGAAAGCAGAACAGGCTATGAACAACGAGACAGAAAACAGCGATTTTTCAGACAAAACCCTTTCGATCCACGCCCGGAACAGCCAAGCGGCGCAACACGCCGTATCCGGTGCCTTCCCCGAAACGGAAGATTTTCAACCGAAGCTGGCTTTCGATGAATCCGGGAAGATGCCGGAACCCAGGAGCGTTTACAGATATTTATGTGATCTCGGCCTTGTCGATAAGCGCGGGATCGAACGGCGCGACTCCCCTGTCGAGATCGCCAGACAGTTCGAGGCGGCCTTGATCTGGCTGCATGAATCCATCGGGGTGAGCGGCAGAACATATGAAATCTGTTTCGCCGGACAACAGGCGGGCGTTTCCATTACAGCGATCAAATACCGTATTAACGTAACAAACCTCGCTCACGAGCCATGCCAGCAACTGACGAAGCATAGCGTCGCGGTATGCAGCCTTGCGTTGAGCGAGCTATTGCCGCCTGATCGCCATAACATCCAGGAAGCATCGGGTAATTTCGTTCTGCTGGATAAATTGACCCATGCGGCGGTTGCCGCGGGCGTGGTTCGTCACGACCTGCGCCGCGCCAGAAATCTCCACAGCCAGGCATTCAACATTGCCAAAGAAGACAGGGAACGCCTGAACGGACACAAAGGCAAAGTCATCTGGTTCACCGGACTTTCGGGATCGGGAAAATCGACGCTTGCCAACGCGCTCGAAAAAGCGCTTCACGCTCAAGACAAGCGCACCTATATTCTGGATGGCGACAATATTCGCCAGGGATTAAACAAAGACCTGGGGTTTACCGACGCTGACCGGGCAGAAAACATCCGGCGTGTGGCCGAGGTCGCAAGATTAATGATGGACGCGGGACTAATCGTGATGGCCGCGTTCATTTCACCGTTTCGCCAGGAGCGCGAAATGGCGCGCCGGCTGATCGGCGAAGACAACTTTGTCGAGGTCTATGTGGACACACCGCTGGAAATATGTGAACAGCGTGATCCCAAAGGACTTTATAAAAAAGCGCGAAGTGGAGAAATACCGAATATGACCGGGATTAACAGTCTTTATGAAACGCCGTCGCGCCCCGATCTTGTAATCGAGGGAAATGCAGAATCGATACTGAATGCGGTCGAAAAACTCATGAAATTTTGCTTGGAGCGCATAAACTGAAAATCATCCCATAACCAGGCGGAGTAGGGCGGGACGTTTAGTCCTGTCATTTCCTGAATCGTGCTGGCAATGAAACGTTCTGGATCGGAAGTCCGGATTTCACAGAAGAACTCATAGAGGCGAGTCCCCAAAGTGTCCGTTCATACTTCGACAGGCTCAGTACGAACGGAGATAGGCATCGTTGATGGTTCGACAGACTCAACGCGAACGGAGGATATGTTGTCGACGTTCACTACAAACTTGGCAAGAGCGGGTTTTCCCTACCCGTTCATCCTGAGCTTGTCGAAGGATGCTAATCAAAATAACGTCCTTAAGCCATTTTTAATCTCCTTGGGTTTCCGGAGACTTTCTTTCCAATGCCTTTGCCTGTCCTGAGCTTGCTGAGGGAAACGAAACGTGTCGGAAGCATGTTTTTCAATCCGTTCGCCCCACTTGTCCTGAGCTTGACGAATGAAGTTTGCCGAAGAGCGCCTTTCCAGTCCGTTCGCCCTGAGCTTGTCGAAGGGTAAGGACTGGAAAGGCCAAGAGATCATTTGGAGCGTCCGTTCATACTTCGACAGGCTCAGTACGAACGGAGATAGGCATCGTTGATGGTTCGACAGGCTCAACGCGAACGGAGGATATGTTGTCGACGTTCACTACAAACTTGGCAAGAGCGGGTTTTCCCTGCCCGTTCATCCTGAGCTTGTCGAAGGATGCTTGTCAAAACAACGCCCTTAAGCTGTTTTTAAATCCAGAAGACACTTGTCCGGAGAATGCCTTTCCAATCCGTTTGCCCTGCCTGTCCT
>JAITGN010000023.1 GCA_031280565.1 Accumulibacter sp.
CATTTCCCCTCTTTTTGAAAGAATGCGAATTCCGATTCAATTACGGCACACCAACACGGCAATTACATCTTTTACGCTCTTGGTGTGACATTTAAACCCCTAATCTAGTACAGCCCCTTGAAAAATACAGTGGGGTCGGCGATTTTGGCCGCGGCGGCACTGGGCATCGCGTCTTCAGGGAAGGGACTCGTCAGTACAAGCTCCACCAAACGCCGCTCGTCTGCAAAGTTTTCCAATGCGACAAGGCCGTCAGCAAACTCTCTCTCATATTTAGAATAGTTTGATGAAGATTCTTCGCACCAGTCCTTAAAGATGAACTCTGCAAGGACATCCTGGTCGTGAATGGCGCGAAGCGCCGCATGACGCGCGTGAGCGTCTGGGCTTGTGCGCGCAATCTGAATAAGTTCTTTTTCGCTGCCTGGTAATTGATTTGTCATGGTTTTCTCCATTTCGGGGTCTTCAGGGACGCCGTTCCATCATCGATAGAAATCAAGTCCAATGTTCGGGGCATTTTTGCTCTGAAGGTGTACGAAAGACCGTCCGCGATCTCCTGGCGCAGTTCCCTCTGGCCCTGCGGGCCGCCCTATGTGTACATTTTCAAGGCGAAAATGCTCTGTGGAGATCATAGCCGAGTTCTCCTTGAAGCGGAGCATCAAAGCGGCGACATGAAGCACGGCGAACCGCTTATTGCACGTCGATTATCACGCGGTCGTATTGTCCGGCGATGTCCATGGCGGTGATTTCGTGACGGCCGCGTTCGGCGAAGGCATAAAAAAAACCGCGGCCGGCCGGCGCCCGGCCGATCTGCTTGCCGTTGTCGATCCAGACGATCTCGTCCTGTCCCCCGCGTGTTTCCAGCCGCAATTTGGGCGCGGAAGAGGTATTGCCCGCGCGGACGATCGTTTCGCCGTGGGTCAGTCCGACGATTCTCAGGCCGCCGTCCGGCGCGCGCGTTCCGGCACAGGCTTTTTCCCAGGCCGGAGGCAGCGCGCGCGCGCGAAGAGCGGCGCTCAACCACGGTTCGAGCAAGACGGGCCAGCGCGCCATTTCGACGCCGCGCATTTTTCCCGGCGCACAGGCCGCCCGCACACGCAGACCACTGACCGCGTCGCGATGATCCGTATAACGCGCCGGGGCATCACGCAAACGGTCCGGGAAGGTCGGCGGCGCGGCGTCGTTCAGCAGCCACGCGAGACGTTCCTGATGGCAAAGATTTTCAGGAGTCGAAGCGGCGCGCGCGCCGAGCGGCCAGCATATTTTCGCCTGCGTCACGCTCGCAGGCGGAACGCGCGGTGATGGCGTCCCGTCTTCGATGGCGGCGAACAGGTCGATGAGCAGAGGCGCGGCCAGGTTCGCGCCGAAAAATCCGGGATTGGGCGTTCCGTCGGGACGTCCCGTCCATACGCCAACGGTATGGAAATCGCTGACGCCGACAGCCCAGGCGTCCCGGAAACCGAAACTCGTTCCGGTTTTCCAGGCGATGCCGCGCCGCGCGCCCAGGCTGTCTTCAATCTGCCGCGCCAAGAGCCCGCCCGATTCGAGCACATCGCGCACGATAAAAGCCGCGCCTTCACTCATCATGTAGTGTTCTTCCAGGGGCATTTCCTTTGTGTAGCGCGGTTTTCCGGCAATTCCCCGGCGCGCCAGAGCGGAATACGCGCCGACCAGCCCTTCAAGGCTGACCGCCGCGCCGCCAAGAATAATGGAGAGATTCGGTTCGGCGCCGCGCGGCAGTTCCAGTTTTAATCCCCCTCGCCGCAATTGCGAAACGAAACGCCGCGGCTCAAGGCGGTCGAGCGTTTCGACAGCGGGCACATTGAGCGATTTTCGCAGGGCTTCGCTAACGCTGACCGGCCCGCTGAAATTCGCCTGGAAATTGCCCGGCTGATAACCCGAAAAAGATTGCGGCGTGTCGGCAAGCAGCGACTCGGAATGAATCAAGCCCTCGTCGAGCGCCAGTCCGTAGAGGAAGGGTTTGAGCGTGGAGCCAGGCGAACGCTTGCTCCGCGTCATGTCGATGTGCGAGAAACGTTTGTCGTCACCGAAATCGGCCGAGCCGACATAAACGCGCGTTTCAAGCGTCGCGTTGTCGACGGCGAGCGCGGCGATCGAAACGCGCGGCGGCAGGAGCGATAACCGCGCCGAAATGATCTGTTCCGCGCGGCTTTGCAACTCGGCGTCAATCGTTGTGTCAATTCGCGCCCGCCCCGGATAAAGGCGGCGCATGCGTTCAGCAAACAGCGCGGCGAGAAGCGGTTCCCGCGCCGTAAGCGCGACGACCGTCTCCATCCGCGCATCATCCGTCGTATCTTTGTCCCAGAGGCCTTCCATGCGATCCAGCACTTTGTCGCGCGCCGCGCGGCTCCGTTCCGGATAACGGTCAGGACGCAGGCGCGACGGCGATTGAGGGAGCACCGCCAGCAGCGCGGCCTCGGCATGCGAAAGCGTCATGGATGGCTTGCCCAGATAGGCGCGGCTCGCCGCTTCGACGCCTTCGAGCACACCGCCCATCGGCGCATAGATCAAATACAGGCGAAGGATTTCACGTTTCGGCAAACGCAGTTCAATCTGGAGCGCGCGCAAAATCTGGCGGATTTTTCCATAGACCGTGCGCGGCAACGGTTCAAGCATTCGCGCCACCTGCATGGTCAACGTCGATCCTCCCGAAACGACCCGTCCATATCGGAGCCATTGCCATGCGGCGCGCAGCAACGATCCGGGGTTAACGCCGGGATGCTTCCAGAAAAAACGGTCTTCGTAAGCGATGACAGCGTCGAGGTAAAGCGGAGAGACGTCTTCGAGCCGGACGGGATGCCGCCAGATGTGCTTGTCGCCGGGAAACGCGCGGAGCGGCGTTCCATCGCGCGCGAGGACGACCTGCGGCTGCATCCTCCCGCCCTCTTCCGAAGCAGGAAGCGGCGGTGGAAACAGCCTGTCGAGCAAAAACAGGAATACAAACAACCCGCCCGCGAGCAAAAAACCGCGAACGCGGCCGCGCCTGAAAAGAAGTATCATGCTTTACAAATCCGGAGCCGCAGCTTTTGCGGCCTTTTACGACGAAAGCCGCGGCATTTTTTTCATCTTTCCATCCCGTCCAGAATCGTGACGGCTTCAACAGGATCCGACAAACCGTAAATTGCCGGCTGGTACATATCCTCGGCATAAATTTGCGGAACGATGAATTTGCCGGGTGTTACAACGCGGACACGGTAAAAGAGGTTCATCGTCCTGTCGAGCATCAGCGAGGCAACAAAGCGGTCGTCACGAAATTCAAGATGTTTGATGCGCGAATCCCGCCCTGCCTCCTCGACATCGATTTTGTCGATCCGCAGGCGCGTTTCCCGCTCACCCTGAACGATGTTGGCATTCTCGATTTCAAACCCCGCGGGAATGTAATCGACGACGAGCGCGTTGGCAATGCGTCGGCCTCCACGGGGCCCGACTGTCAACCTGACAATCAACGTTTCTCCGGCGCGCAAAACCTTCGAGGACAAGGGCGAACCGTCGGCATGGTACCAATGGCGCGTCAGCTCGAAAATATCATTTTTCGCCGGCGGCGTTTTTTCCGGATTGCCCGCGTAGGTCAGTTGAGCATACAGGTTTTCGCTGTGCGTATTCCGGACGTGAACGCCGGATACCAGATCATCCGCTTCCAGCGGCACATAGCTTCCGGTCAATTTTTCGATCCTGCCTTTACGAAGGAAATCGGCGCTCCAGTTTTCCACGCCCGCGGCACTGAAATCGCGCCCAAGCAGGAAAACCGCCAGTTGTTCCTGTGTGCTCAAATAACGCTTCTGTTCCAGCGCCTTCGCCACCTGCGACACCAGATTCCCCCATCCTTCCGGGGTCATGCCGTGCTTCCGCAAAAGAACATGGCTTTGCGCCCAATCGCGCACGTTGCTTCCATAATCACCCCACCACAAGTCGTTGCGCCTGGGGGTTACGACTCCGGCTTCAACAGCTTCTTTCGCGCGTTTTTCGTCTCCGGCCAAATGAAGCGCAAGCCCCAGATGAACAAGCGAAAGCCCGGAATACGCCGCCTTTCTCGCATCAAATATCTGCCGCAAGGTAGAAAGCGGCGCTTTGCCATGCCTTGCCAGAACGTACGCGCCATAGGCCAGTACGCCGAACCGCCCCGGCCCCGCATAGCGCACATCGCGCCACATCAGGTTTTCATCGTATTTGATCTCCCCGCGCGGCAGGCCCGCGACGCCCTCCTGTAAACCTTTCAACAAAAAGTCAATGGCTTTGTTCTCCATCTCCACCGGAACGGAAAACCCCTGTTCACGCGCGTCAAGAAGGAAATGGGCGACATAGGCCGAAAGCCAGTACTGGTAGTTGGAAACGCTGTTGGAAGCATTGCGCCACAGACTGAAACCACCGCCTGGCGCCTGCATTCCCGCCAAACGCCCGATTGCCTTGTCGAGCATCGCGGCGCGCTCGGCAAGCGAAAAAGCCTTCAATCCGAAGCGCTTCGCGTCCTCCTCGCCTATAAAGACATGCGGGTATGCCGTGCTGACCGTCTGCTCTGTACACCCGTATGGATATCGCAACAGCCCTTGCACGGCGCT
Source organism: Accumulibacter sp. (assembly GCA_031280565.1). GTDB lineage: Bacteria > Pseudomonadota > Gammaproteobacteria > Burkholderiales > Rhodocyclaceae > Propionivibrio. Next base: position 4,572 of record JAITGN010000023.1, read on the forward strand.
TCGCACGTCGATCGGCGGCTGGTTCGAAACCAGCAGCGTTCCAGCAACCGTCTGCCGCAAAAAACCACCCAGGGCGCTTTCCTTGATGCCAAATACCTCCCCCGGCGCGACAAGGTAATTCCTGATAATCGATTGACGAGGCGTCGGAGCCTGAACCTGCAGCGGGAAAGTCCGGTTGATTTTTCTGCGCGGGCTGTCGACCTTCACGCGAATTTCGGCCAGTCCGTTTGCCTCACCCGTGACCGGAATCCGCAGTATTTTTTTCTCCTGGTCCTTGAGCGCTAATTTTTGCACGCCGCCCAGAATCTTCAATCCGCCGCTGCTACTGACATCGATCCTGACATCCTGGGCAGCGCCCGACAGATTCTGCACATCAAGCGCCAGGAGCGCCGAATCGCCTATCGACAGGAAACGCGGCGTATTCAGTTCGACGATCAGCGGCGCGGCGACAACAACTTCCGCTTCCTGCATGCCATAATGACCATCACCGGCCACGACCGCCATTAAACGCAACGCACCATTAAAGTCAGGAACGGAAAGCTCGACTTCGGCTTCGCCATCCGCGTTGAGGTTGAGCGGGCCGCTGAACAGATCGACAAGGCGGACTTTTTTCGGCATTTCTTTGGGTTGCGGCGAGGCTGAAGAGTCGCCGCCCCACTTGAGTTTCCCTTTCCGTCCGGCCATTTTTTCGATCAAACGCCCATAAACGTCGTACATGTCCTGACCGTACCGCAGTTTGCCAAAATAAAACCCGAAAGGATCCGGCGAAGCGAAGCGCGTGATATTGAGAATGCCGGTATCGACAGCAGAAAGCGTCAACAACGTTGTTTTTCCTTTCGCTTCGGGTGCCTTGACTTTCACTTTGAGTGTGCGCTCCGGTTCCATTTTTTGCGGCGCTTCAAGCGCGATACTGAGTTTTCGCGCGCCGCGGTCAAGCGGTAGATGCGCCAGCCCAAGCGCGCGGGCAGGCGTTATTCCCGCAGCGATTTTTTCACCGTCCACCTTGCCCCGGATGCCGGGCCGCAAAACCATCACAGTTACATAAAGATCATGGCGCTTCCACTCTTTTTTCAACGGGATTTCAACGACTGTATCGCCCGCGCCAACGGACAGGCGTTTTTTCCAGAGCAACCCGCCGCCTTCAAGGGTAATCAGTGCTTCGCCCGCGTGAGGCGGCGTGAGGGTCAATTTGACCGTTTCTCCTTCAGCATACGCGGGTTTGTCGAATTTGACCGCGACGCGATCCGGACGAATTCCAAGGCTCTCGTCGCCTTGCGCGTTCCAGCCCGCATAAAAGCGGTAACGCGCCGTCAAGCCGGTTTCGGGATCAAGCACCTCAAGACGATAACGCCCATATTCGACAGGAACGGTAATTTTTCCATGGCCGCCCGAAAGGGCATCGACTCGCGTTGTCAGCAGAAGTTCGTCCGTCTCGGTAAATCCGGAATGCCAGCCGCGATTGTCGTCGAATCTCCAATAATAATTGCGATCCTCGCGGAACAGGCGAACAGGCAAAGCCTGAAGCGCCTTGAGATTGCCCTCGGCATCGGCGCGCACGACGTCGAATCCGACCATGGAATTTTCACGCGCGTTCACGCCGGTAAACAGGGGGCGCAGGCCAACCAGAACCGGCGCGGGCCACCAGATGCGCTCGATGCTCCGGATGGCGGGACGTCCTCCGCTTTCCAGCAAACTCACGGTAGCACGAATCGAAAAGGGAGAAAGACGTTTCCGGACATCGGCAATGTTTATGTCGAATGACGCCTTGCCTTCACCGTCGAGAACTGTCTCATCAAGTTCTGAGCGGATATGCACGGAATCCTCGCTGGAGTCGCCGAAAATGAATCCCGGCAGTTTTTTGTCCAGCGGTTTTGGCTGCTGGACAATGTTGACCGCGCCGAGGAGACGATTTCCGCTTGCCGGCGCGCCATAAAGATAGGTTCCCGAAACATCGACTCTCCAGGAGTCCGAAGCGTCTCCCGCTCCAAGCATCCGGCTTTCGCTGGAAAGATCGAGTTTCATACGTTCGGGCAAAAATTCCTCAACGCCGATCCGCATGACCGTATTCGCCAATTTCGCGGCCGGATCCGAGCGCAGCTCAAGATTCCAGAAACCGGTCGGGGCATCGACCGGCAACTCGATTTTTCGGCGATAGTAAGCGTTAAACGTTTTATCGGGCTGCCAGGTTTCCGTCCATTGCGCTTTTCCGTCCGGACGGCGGAATATGGCCTGTATGGGCTGTGGCGGAAGTGTCTGTCCATCCATGTCGCGCGCCAGCGCGGAAACTTCGAACGACTCACCAGGACGGTACAGATCGCGTCCGCTCCAGGCAAACAGGCGCACAGGCGAAGAAGCAAACCCGCCCGTATCGAATTCGGACAGATCAAGCGCAGGCTCTTTCAACGCCACGAGTGACATTTGTCCGCCTTTTTTCGCAACGACGATCCGCGCGTCTTCCAGAGGTTCTTTGAACGGCGCGTATCCGTCCGGGTCGGTTTCCGCCAGAGAAAGCGTTCTGGCCTTTTCGTTGATCCAGGAAACTTCGACGCCCGCGACCCCTTTGCCGCTCGTCAACGAGCTGACGAAAACATCGGATGCGCGGTTGGGATGCCGCCGGATGTGCAGCCCGAGATCACTGACATAGAAATAGGTCGTCTGATATTGTTCGCTGAAATGGTTGGGCCGCGACATTACCGCCACATAGACGCCCGGCTCGCGCAAAGCGGGAATGTTCTCTACCTGAATAAATGTAACGCTGCGACGGTTGGCTTTCTGTTCGGTCAGAAAGCGTCCGGTAAAAACACTTTCCGTCATCCGGCCAACGTTTTCGAGGCTCCAGCTATCTACCAGTCCCTTGATCTGTATGCTTGCCTCGTACTCCGCCTCGCCCTCTTCATTCCTCACGGCATGGCGGCCAGTGATGACTGCCCCCAGAAAATCCGGCAGCTTGTCGTTCCGGACTTTGAGGAACTGAATATCGACCTCGGGCACATTGACCGTTACGACCGGCAGTCCGCCATTCTGTTCCGCTGGCAGGACAGTGCCTCGGCTAGCGAAATAATAGGACGGCGTTACCGCTTCTGTCTGAATCGAAAAACGCGCTTCTTCAGTCAGTTTGGTAGCATTCCCGGCTGGCAGGCCCGCCAGCACACGCACAACATAACGGGTTGCCGGTTTGACGTGCGAGAAAAACAGAATTCGCGGATTCTCCCCGAACGCCCACGCGCCAGAAACCGGCTCGCCTCCTTCAAGCGAAAGCTCTCCCCCCTGTTTCGTCGATTTTTCGGAAACCTGCTGGCTGTCTTTTTTCATTTCCAGCACCTGGATAAAATTCCCATAGTCTTTTTTGACATCCAGGGGCTGGCTGAACGACAGCGCGAACGCCGGGAGTCCATCAAATTCCCGGTATGCGCCATCGACGATGGTAAACCCGTCGATGAGGGCCGAAGGGAGCGCAGCCGCGTCAGCAGCAGCGCGTTTGTCTGAAACGTTCGCAGGCTGAGCGCTTCCGGCGGCCGCCTGTTGAGGCGGCGTGCGTGCTCCCCCGTCGTCTCTGGACTGAAAAAACGCCGCAAGCGCCGTAGCCAGCGCGATAAATACAGCAATGACCACGATTTGGGTACGGTTCCTGGGTGACATGGACGCTCCTCGAAGGGTTTTGCTTTCTGGGATTTTCATTATAGACCGCTCTTTCCGCCAATCTCTTTTTTCATGAGACCGAAATGCGCGGATGTCAGCTGGCCCGCCGTTTTCATGCGGGAATGGCGGGTGGTGCCTGTCTTTTCATCACCTCAAATTTTTCACATCCCCCTCTTGAAATTTGTGTCTTCTATCTCTATTATTAGCGGTCGATGACTGCGAGTGCTAACAGCAGTTCAATCTGTTCCATTGTGGAGCGTAAGTTAGTCGTTACTATCACAAAACAGGAGATAAACAGCATGAAAATCCGTCCTTTGCATGATCGCGTGATTGTCAAGCGTCTTGAAGAAGAACGTAAAACAGCCTCGGGAATCGTGATCCCCGATGCGGCAACCGAAAAACCCGATCAAGGAAAGATCATTTCCGTCGGCCCGGGCAAACGCGACGAAAATGGCAAACCCGTAGCGCTGGATGTCAAAGTCGGCGACCGCGTTCTGTTCGGCAAATACGCAGGCCAAACCGTCAAGGTTGATGGTGAAGAGCTGCTGGTCATGCGCGAAGAAGACATCATGGGAGTTGTGGAAGCCTGAGCTGCCCGGAACACCTCCCTTTTTGTATCCCGACAACTCTATCTTATGTGAGGAATTTTTATGGCAACAAAAGACGTTAAGTTTGGCGATTCCGCCCGCGCCCGTATGGTCGAAGGTGTCAACATTCTGGCCGACGCAGTCAAGGTCACTCTCGGCCCGAAAGGCCGCAATGTCGTTCTGGAACGCTCCTATGGCGCTCCGACCGTTACAAAGGACGGCGTGTCCGTGGCCAAGGAAATCGAGCTGAAAGACAAATTCGCCAATATGGGCGCTCAAATGCTCAAGGAAGTCGCTTCCAAGACCTCCGATATCGCCGGTGATGGAACCACGACAGCGACTGTTCTGGCGCAATCGATTGTGCGCGAAGGCATGAAGTACGTAGCCGCGGGGATGAACCCGATGGATCTAAAGCGCGGAATCGACAAGACGGTCACCGCTGTCGTCGAACAGTTGAAGAAACTTTCCAAGCCTTGTTCGACCAATAAAGAAATCGCCCAGGTCGGTTCAATATCGGCCAATGCCGACTCCTCAATTGGCGATATCATTGCCCAGGCCATGGAAAAAGTCGGCAAGGAAGGCGTTATCACCGTTGAGGATGGCAAATCGCTGGAAAACGAGCTTGACGTCGTCGAAGGCATGCAGTTCGACCGCGGTTATCTTTCGCCCTATTTCATCAACAATCCGGATAAACAGATCGCGATTCTGGAAAATCCGTATGTGCTGCTTTTCGACAAGAAGATTTCGAACATCCGCGACTTGCTGCCTGTGCTTGAACAGATCGCCAAAGCCGGACGCCCGCTTCTGATCGTCGCCGAAGACGTGGAAGGCGAGGCGCTGGCGACCCTGGTTGTTAACAATATTCGCGGCGTCCTCAAAACCTGCGCGGTCAAGGCTCCGGGATTCGGCGACCGCCGCAAAGCCATGCTCGAAGACATCGCCATCCTGACCGGCGGCCAGGTCATCGCGGAAGAAGTCGGCCTGACGCTGGAAAAAGCAACGCTCGCGGAACTCGGCGAAGCAAAACGCGTCGAAATCGGCAAGGAAAACACAACCATCATCGATGGTAACGGTTCGGAATCAAACATCGAAGCCCGCGTCAAGCAAATCCGCGCCCAGATCGAAGAAGCCACCAGCGACTACGACAAGGAAAAATTGCAGGAACGCGTCGCCAAGCTGGCGGGCGGTGTCGCCCTGATCAAGGTTGGCGCGGCGACCGAAGTCGAAATGAAGGAAAAGAAGGCGCGTGTCGAAGACGCGCTGCACGCCACCCGTGCCGCAGTCGAAGAAGGTATCGTCCCCGGAGGCGGTGTTGCCCTGCTGCGTGCGCGCACCGCTGTCGGAAAATCCCTCAAGGGTGACAACGCCGACCAGGACGCCGGCATCAAGATCGTGTTGCGCGCGATCGAACAGCCGCTGCGTGAAATTGTCGCCAATGCCGGTGACGAGCCGTCTGTTGTCGTGAATACCGTAATCAATGGCAAAGCCAACTACGGTTACAACGCCTCGACCGGTGAATATGGCGATATGGTCGAAATGGGCGTTCTTGACCCGACAAAAGTCACGCGCACCGCGTTGCAAAACGCGGCCTCGATTGCCAGCTTGATGCTGACGACCGATTGCATGATCGCCGAACTTGTCGAAGAAAAACCGGCAAGCGGCGCGCCCGGCGGCAGGGGAGGCATGGGAGGCATGGGCGGTATGGGCGGTATGGACATGGGAATGTAATATTCACCCCTTGTCTCCGCGCTTGTCGCGCGGAAGATCCCCCGCACTTCTCGCGGGGGATTTTTTTGTCCACGAATTGCCCAATTGTTGCCGTGCATTTTGCCTTTGACGAAATCGCGCGGATTCTCTTATAATCTCTCCTCTGTGTTCTCTTACATGGTCAGTTAGCTCAGTTGGTAGAGCAGCGGACTGAAAATCCGCGTGTCCGTGGTTCGATTCCGCGACTGACCACCACGTTATCGTCCGAAGCAGTCCGAAGAAGGCCAGAATCTCCAGTATTTCCAAGGGTTCTGGCCTTTTTTTCATCCGAAGCCGTCCGATACAATCCGTTGACATCCGGGGGTACGTGGGGGTGGTTTTGGGGGCATTCCCTCCGAACGCAAAAAGGATGCCCCCAAAAACACCCCTGACCGACACCGCCGTCAAGAATGCCAAGCCCGCCGACAAGCCTGTAAGGATGTTCGACGGCGGCGGTCTGTATCTGGAAATCTCTCCGGCCGGAGGCAAGTTATGGCGTTTCAAGTACCGCATTGAAGGCAAAGAAAAACGGCTGGCTTTCGGCGCATACCCCGAAACCAGCCTTGCGGACGCTCGCCAACGGCGCGAAGAAGCGCGAAAGCTCATCGCCAATGGAGTTGATCCCGGCGAAGTCAAGAAGGCCCAGAAAGCCGCAAAGCAGGAACGGGCGACGAACAGCTTTGAAGTGATCACCCGTGAGTGGTTCGAGCGGTGGCGGACGGACAAGTCAGAAAGCCATTTCAGCAAGGTCATTGCCCGTCTGGAAAAGGATGTTTTCCCGTGGCTTGGGGGGCGGGCTATCGCCGAAATAACCGCGCCGGATGTGCTGGCTGTCCTTCGTCGCATTGAGTCACGCGGCGCTCTTGATACAGCGCATCGGGCAGGAGGAAACTGTACCCAGGTCTTTCGTTATGCCATAGCGACGGGGCGGGCAACACATAATCCAGTTCCCGACCTGCGCGGAGCGCTTCCTCCAATAAACAAAAGACATTTTTCTTCGATCACCCAGCCTGTGGAGGTAGGCAGCCTGTTACGCGCCATCGACGGTTATCAAGGCACGCCAGAGGTGGTGTCCGCGCTAAAACTTTTGCCCATTCTCTTTGCCCGCCCAGGCGAGTTGTGTCAGATGAAGTGGGCAAATATCGATCTTGAAAAGGCCGAGTGGAAATACACCACCAGTAAGACGAAAACGGAACATCTTGCGCCCTTCGCGCGGCAGCCGCCGGAAAACCCGTATGGGTTATTGCCAGACTGTTCGCGGATGCGTTAAAAAAAGATGTTCCGTCTGAGGTTTTGACAACGCTGACAGAGATTGCTATCGACAAGAGCGGCGTCGGTCTGGACAGACGGACAGGCAAGACGACGACAATCGAGGATGTCCTCTTGCAGACTGGCAACACGATTGGCCAGACGGTTCTCCAATCCCTGATGATGGGCGGCGGAAGCGTGGCGATCTCCCGCGCGGTTTCTTCCGCCTCGCCAAAACCTGTTGCCAGCGCCGAGCAGTCCGCCTGGGATCAACGGTTTTCGCCGCTGCCTGTTTCAAAGCTGTCTGTTGCACCTGAAATAATCGCGATTAAAAAAATCCGGGATGAGGTGCTTTCGGACATGGGGATCACGCCAACGCCTTCACAGGATGTTTCTACTGCGGCCATATCGTCTGATATGACCGAAGTGTCCCCGCCGGCACCTTCACAGGATGTTTCCACTGCGGCCATATCGTCTGATATGAATGCAGTGAACCAGCCGTCCCAATCGGGAAATCTTCCGGAGCAGGGCGGGATTCTTCCAACGGAGGCGGCTGAGGACGTTGTCTCTCCCGAGGGGGTTCAGCCGGTCGTTCAAAACGCAGTTGTTCCAGACGAGCCGGGCGTTTCTTCCGGGCCTTCGTCCCAGGTGGTTGAGGACGATATGCGGGTAGATGCGTTGTTACGCGCGCTGGAGGACAAGAATCTTGCGGAAGAGGAGCGGGACGCGGTTGTCTCCGAGGTGAGCGGGCATGTTGCGGCGCTTTCCGCGACGCCTTACAGGACGGGGGGCGCGTTGGTGGTTTCCGGCCCGTCGGCAAAGTCCATCATCAAGACGATTGCGCCGGAAGCGCGTCTTGTGGCGGGGCCAGCCGGAAGCGTTGTTGTCGGCAAGCGTTCCGCGCCGGAAGTTGCGGAGGCCATTAATAATGCGCGGGCGATTCAGGCGCGAATGACCGCTGCGATTCCGGGTGCGGCTGCCGTGTCGGGAATTCAACAAGATGTTTCTACTGCGGCCATATCGCCCGATATGACCGCAGTGAATCTTCCGGCGTCTTCACAGGATGTTTCAATTCCCGCCCGCCCGGCGGGACAATCTGTTGTTGCCAGCCCGCCCCGCAAAAGAGGCGCCCCGCGCCGGAAAGACCTCATTGGCGACATTATTTCGACAGGCGGTCTTTCGCCCCGGATTGCATTGGATGTGACGGGCGACACGGCGGCGAAATCGCGGCTTCCTGGCTTGTTCCGGCATGGCGCGACAGAGGATTTATCCGAGGTTTCCAGGCAGTTAAACACCCAGTACGCGTATTCATTGAGTGAGGACGGTCGTGATCTGGCGGAATTGATTCGCCGGGCATCGGGCGGTGAGCGGATTTTATCGCCGGAACAAGCCGAAATCGAGGCGGATGAAGCCCGGGAAGCCGCTTATAAAGACGCGGTCAAGCGGGAGGCCACCCGGCTCAATCAGCGGTTCGGGAACTCGATACGCACGAGGGGGGTTAAATTTAACGAAATCGTCCGTCAGATTGAGGCCGTGCACGAAAAGCGCCGAAAAGCGCTTGAAGAGAAGATGGCGTCGCGGGAGGCCGCGTATTCGGTCCGATACACTGCGGCACTTGAGGAAATGCGTGCTATTCTTGACGACGCGGAGTTTGAGCGTTTCATTGAGGACGTGCTTGTTCCGATTCCGATGGACAATCCCACCGCGTTTTACCGTAAGGGCCTTAAGGCTATTCGGGCAAAGATAAACGACGTAATCAACGCGCGGCTTTCTGAAGCGGCGCGGGAAGACAAGGAGGCTTTTGATGAGCGATACGAACGAAACCACGGACAAGACAGACAAGACGGCCAAAGTGGAAAGGCTCAAAGCGCTTCTGGCGAATATCGAGACACTGGATACGGAAGATCAGAAGCACCTTTGGGAACAGTTCGCGGGCGAGATGCTCATGAAGGTTCTCAAGAAAAAAGCACAGCAGAAAGAGTAGGGCGTTCAACAACTCAAAAAAACAATTCAGTTGTCAAGGATTCGTTGACAACTGACAAGGATTCACAGCCCGTTCGTACCTGGCCGAAAGCGGAGGCTGAGTACGCGCTGCGTCCCACGGAAGAAAAACCGCTTGAAAAAAAGGGAAAGAATTCCTTAACAGTTCAAAAGAAGCCGGTTCGTGAGTTAAAGCCGCTTCCGGACGAAGCGCTGTCCGGATTTTTGAACGGTGCGCCGGTTGCCGAGATTCCGGATGATGCCGCGCC
>JAITGN010000022.1 GCA_031280565.1 Accumulibacter sp.
CACGCTCGGCTACGCCTCGCCAGTGAAGTACCTGGAGGATTGGCTCAGTGCTCAGCATGATGAAAAATTGGTGGCATAATGCCGCCAGGTTGGAAGACGAAAAACAGAGGGAAGCTCAAAGGTTATTTATGCTTTGGCAAAAGGTCGATTACGCTTTGGACGCCTGGCGCGTCCGTTCATGCTTCGACAGGCTCAGCACGAACGGAGAGAGGCGCTGTTGATGCGCTTTGACAGGCTTCCTTCGTCAGGCTCAGGACAGGCAGGGCGAACGGATTGGGAAGATATTTGGAGAGAGATGCGCTATTAATGCTCCGGCAGGTTCGACATAAATAGAAAAAAACAGAGTGGCGAATCAAAAACGACGTCCTTAAGCTATTTTTAATTTCTCTGGCTTTCCGAAGAACACCTTTTCGTTCGTTTTGCCTCATCCTGAGCCTGTCGAATGCTGTGGACCTGGAAGTTTCAATAAACTCACCATAAACGACAAAGAGAAGAAAACGGCGGGAAAGTCCGCTCAGGGAACTGTTGGCGCTGGAGCGCGGTAGCGGTTGATGGCATCGCGCATTTCCCGTGCCGCTTTGCGCGCTCCACCGGCGGGATCCACGCTGTCGGCGTAAAGAATGGCGCGAGATGAATTGATGATCAGGCCGGTTCCGCGGGTCGCACAGCCCGCTTCGACCGTTGAGCGAAGATCGCCCCCCTGTGCTCCGATACCGGGAACGAGCAGAGGCAGGTCGCCCGTGATTTCCCGGATCCGAGCGATTTCAGCGGGATAGGTCGCGCCGACGACCAGCGCGCATTGTCTGTTCGAGTTCCATTTATCGGCGGCAAGGCGCGCGACTCTTTCATACAGTTTCATCCCGCCGGTATCGAGAAGCTGCAAATCGCCGCTGCCCGGATTGGACGTGCGGCACAACAACGCGATGCCTTTGTCCGGATAGGCCAGATAGGGGGCGATCGAATCGCCGCCCATGTACGGGTTGACCGTGACTGCGTCCGCGGCGTAGCGGATGAAGGCTTCGGCAGCGTAGCGCTCGGCAGTGCTTCCGATGTCGCCGCGTTTAGCATCGAGAATGACAGGAATTTCCGGATAATTCAGGTGAATATAGGCGATCAGGTCTTCTAACTGTGTTTCGGCGCGATGCGCCGAAAAATGCGCAATCTGGGGTTTAAAACAGCATACGAGATCGGCGGTCGCGTCGACGATTTCCACGCAGAATCTGAAAATCGCGTCATGACATCCCGACAGCCGCGCCGGGAATTTTTCGGGATCGGGATCAAGTCCGACGCACAGCAGGGAGGCGCTTTTCTCCCAGCTCGCGTTGAGGGACTCGATAAAATTCATCCTTTTTTCCCCCAGGAATCTCTCAAGGTAACTGTCCGGTTGAATACCGGCGCGCCCGGAACGGAATCCACACGATCGGCGACGAAATAACCGTGGCGCTCAAACTGAAAACGTTCTTCCGGCTTCGCATTTTCAAGCGCGGGTTCAAGCCGCGCCATAATGCGCCTGACGCTCTCCGGATTGATATCGTCAATGAAATTCCGTCCGTCCGCGCCAGGCGCCGGAACAGAAAAAAGACGGTCGTAAAGGCGGACTTCGGCGGCAAAAGCATCCGCCGCTGAAATCCAGTGGAGGTTTCCTTTGCATTTATAAGCATCCGCGCCGGGAGTCCCGCTTTTCGAATCCGGCATATAGTCGCAATGAACGGCGACGATCCGTCCGGTTTCATCCGTGTCGAATCCGGCGCATTTAACAACGTAAGCATAACGCAGGCGTACTGTGTTTCCGGGGTAGAGACGATGGAAACCCTTGACAGGATTCTCCATGAAATCGTCACGCTCAATCCAGAGTTCGCGGCCAAAAGAAAGCGTGCGCGTTCCAAGTTCGGGCTTCAGTGGATGATTCGGCGCGAAACAGTCTTCGCGCTGTCCTTCGGGGTAGTTGTCGATAATCAGCCGGAGCGGGTCGAGCACGGCGACGCGGCGCTCCGCCGAAAGGTTGAGCACTTCGCGCATGCAATCTTCGAACAGCGCGTAATCAATCAGCGTATCGGATTTGGATACGCCGATGCGTTCCGCGAAGAGGTGAAACCCTTCGGGCGTATAACCGCGGCGGCGAGCGCCGACGAGCGTCGGCATGCGCGGGTCGTCCCATCCATCGACATGTTTTTCGTCGACGAGCTGAATCAGCTTGCGTTTGGAAAGTACAACATAAGTCAGATTCAAACGCGAAAATTCGATCTGCCGGGGCACAGGCCGTTGTATGAGGCCGCCTTCGGCCAGACGGGCGAGCAGCCAGTCGTAAAAGGGGCGCTGGTCTTCGAATTCCAGGGTACAGATCGAATGCGTGATGTTTTCCAGCGCGTCTTCGATCGGATGGGCGAAGGTATACATCGGGTAGACGCGCCAGCGGCCACCCGTGTTATGGTGCGGCGCGTGGCGAATGCGGTAGATGACGGGGTCGCGCAGATTGATATTGGGGGATGCCATGTCGATTTTTGCACGCAGAACATGCGCGCCGTCGGGAAATTCGCCAGCGCGCATGCGCTGGAAAAGGCCGCGGTTTTCTTCCACGGAGCGCTCCCTGCAAGGCGAATTTCTGCCTGCCTCGGTCAGGGTGCCGCGATTAACGCGCATTTCCTCGCTGGACTGGCTGTCGACATACGCATGGCCTGTATCGATCAGATACTCGGCGCACGCAGCCATCCAGTCGAAATAATCCGAAGCGAAATACAGATTCTTCTCTCCGCCTTCGTCCCAGGAAAAACCGAGCCACCGAACAGCGTCGACAATCGAATCTACGTATTCCTTTTCCTCTTTTTCAGGGTTTGTGTCGTCAAAACGCAGATGGCAGCGCCCGCCGTAATCGCGCGCAAGCCCGAAATTCAGGCAGATTGATTTCGCATGGCCGAAATGCAGATAGCCGTTCGGCTCAGGAGGAAAGCGCGTGCGGATTTTCGCCGGATCAGACGCGGCGGCGTGATGCTGCTCCGCCAAGCCGGGACGGCCTGACCAGCGTCGCGTCGCGTTTTTTCCGGAAGCGATATCCGCGTCGACAATGTTGCGGATGAAATTGGCCACCGGGGCAGGAAGTGGTTTGTGTGTGGAATTCACGGGGAAACCTCGTTCAGGCGCACCTGGATTAAACGCGGCAACGGACTATCGGCCATGCGGCGAATTCCGGAATTTTGGGCCACTCAATGGCATCAAGAGTATTTTTGACGACAAGTCCAAGCTCAGTATCGCCTTCGACAAACAGCTCCCGGTTGAAAAACAGGGTGTCCGGATCGTCCCGGCGCGCAACGAGCCGAAGAAAGGCCGAGAGATTGGCGCGAAAAATCAAATCAGGCATTCCGGAGGCGGCAGGAAAGAACGCGCCATTGCGAAACGCGAAAGAAATACGGCTGCCGGCATCCAGCACCTCGACAAGGAATGTCCGTCCTTCAAGCGGGTCGAGATTTTCTTTCGGCAAAACGCCCAGACGGATCATCGCGTTGAGCGCTACCGTCAGCGCGACGGCAGGCGGCCATTGCGGCAGGCGGCGCGTCACGGCGGGGACGAAACCGGGCAACCGGAAAGTGGAAAGAGGGAAAAACCTGAATTCGCGCATCGTGTTTTCCTGTAGTCAAATTCAATTCCGGTCAGGGCGGGGCATGGACGGAAGCGATGCCCGCCCTGCCATGCCAGTAACCGTCAGCCATGCCATCTCTGGCCCAGCCGTCCATGTCCGGCGCGAGAGGCTTTCCGCGCCGCGCCGCGTCGAAAGCCATGATGATCTCACGCATATGCCCAGCCTGCGGGCTTAAGCGAATGCCATCGATGCCGGTTTTCAGCATTTCCGGAACGGCCGCGAGCAAGTTGCAGGTCTGCGCCGACATCGTTTGTATACCGTTGATGGCGAGAAATGGCTGCCCTTCTTTTGTCTTCAGCGTCATCGCTTCCCGGTGTTCCATACACTTGAACCGGCAATCGTCTTTGTTCAGGCCATAATGCCGCGCTGTGAAACAGCGCGCCGAGAACGCCAGCGGCAATTTACCATAAACGAAGATTTCCGTTTCGATATCGGGCGACTTTCGCGCATGAACCGCCTCGATCAGGCCGCGTCCGGCTTCCAGCGGAGGAACCCAGCGGCGCAGGCCGTAACGCCGGAAAGTTTCCAACGCGGCCAGGTTGTAAATATTGAGATGCGGGCCGGCGACGAACGCCCGCCCGGCGGCAATTCCAACCGCGCCGAGATCGTTGGCTTCGATCATGCAGCCGGCTTCGTCCATCAAACGGCGAACGAATTTCAGATCACTTTCCGATTCGGGCAGCGCCAAGGCCGAAACGACGACTTCCTTTCCGGCGTCCGCGAGCAAGCGCGCCAGCGCGATCCAGTCGCTGGCATGCATCTGCCGGCGGCGCGAGCAGACGACCTCGCCGATATAGATGACGTCAATCACGTCGAGTTCCGCCATTTCGGCATAAAACCCGAAAACGTCCTGTTTCGGCCAGAAATAAAGCAAGGGGCCAAGCGCAAGCTTCACCGTTCGCTCCCGCCGCACATGCTTTTTATGCTGCGCATGTTCTTTATCGCCATGGCCGGTTATAAGCGCCCAGGGTTATCTGGGCGCCTTCCGAAATTCTCGCAAGATCGGCGCGCCACGCCGGATCGATCCGGAATCCGGCGATATCCCGCCCAAGCGCATCCAGTGCGGCGCGCAGAATGCGCGTCACCAGAGCGACATACGCCGGACTACGCTGGCGGCCCTCGACCTTGATCGCCGAAACGCCGGTTTTCACAATGTCCGGCAGGATTTCCAGCACATTCAGGCTGACCGGCTCTTCCAGCGCGTAATACGTCTCGCCGTTGACCTCGAAACGCCCTTTGCATAGCGCCGGATATCCCGCGCGCTCGTCATCCGTGTAACGGTCGATCAAAATACCGTTAAGGCGGGTCGACATCCAGCCGGGTGATTTTTCCCATTTGACGAATTTCGCGGGCGAACAAGCGCCCGCCGTATTCGGCGATTCGCCGGTCGCGTATGACGACAGCCAGCAGCGTCCCTCGTTCATCACACATAAGCTGCCAAAACCGAAGACCTCGACTTCGACCGGTGTGTTCCGGATGATTTGCGCGACTTGGGCAAGTGTCAGCACGCGCGGCAGAACGACCCGTTTTATTCCAAATTCGCGGTGGATGAAATTGATAGCCTCGTGGCTTGTCGCCGACCCCTGAACGGACAGATGCAATGACAATTCCGGATAATGTTCGTGCGCATAATCGAGCAGGCCGATATCGGCCAGCAAAACCGCGTCAACGCCCAGCCCGGAAGCGCTGTCGATGGCTTCGCGCCAGTCGTTTTCGCGCCCGGGTACCGGAAAGGTGTTGATCGCCATCAGCGCGCGCCGGCCACGCGCGTGAGCGTAGGCGATACCTTCGCTCATCGTTTCCCTGGTAAAGTTGAGCCCGGCGAAATTGCGGGCGTTGGTCTCATTTTTGCAGCCGAAGTAAACGGCGTCCGCGCCATTATCGACCGCCGCTTTCAGCGCGGGCAGGCCGCCTGCGGGACAAACCAGTTCGGGGATGCGATAGTGTTCCATGCCGTTCCAGGATTCGAAACGAACAGTATACCCAGAGACGCCGGCGTGAGAAGCGCGCCATTCGCGCTGCGTTCTTGCCGCCTGGGTTGCCTGCATACTTCCGGGGGGCGGGGCGGTTCTCGCCATACTCTATCTGCTTTGTCCGAATCCGAATCAGTGGTCGCAACCAAATGGGAACGGCGCAAAGAAATTTTTGCTTTGGCCGATATATGCCGCTTATAATAATGAGGTTATTTTGCCGATGCATATCAGACCCGCGCGGACGTTATTGTCTATAGCGGCTGCGCGAATCACATCACGCGCGGGCGGCAAAGGGAGTTTTTCTGTCGGGCGGGTTTCAGACTTACCGGCACGCCGGACAGTAATGCGTCGCAGGGGCCGATGTCGTCGCCCGTTTTTTTCAACATCAAACAAGGAGTGGGTTTCAAATGTCGCTACCTTTTCCGATTCTTACCGCCGAAGAAGCGGCGGAACTTATCCAGGATGGACAAACTATCGGGATTGGCGGTTTTACCGCAGCCGCCTCTCCCAAAGCCGTAACGCCCGCGCTGGCAAACAAGGCCAAAAAGCTGCATGAGGCCGGAAAGCCGTTCAAGGTCGGGATAATGTCCGGCGCATCGACAGGCAAGTCGTGTGACGGCGCCCTGGCCGAAGCGGAAGCCATCAGCTTCCGCACCCCTTACCAGGGCAATCCGACCCTCCGCAAGCTTTTCAATGAAGGCAAGGTCAATTATTTCGACATGCACCTGTCGATGACGCCGCAGCTTGCCCGTTACGGTTTTTACGGGAAAATGCACTGGGCGATCGTCGAGGCGTGCGACATTACGGCAGGCGGCGGCATCGTGCTGACTTCCGCCGTGGGGAACGCCTATACCTATATGCGTCTCGCGGACAAAATCATCATCGAGCTAAACGCCGCGCAGTCGAAAAGCCTGTTCGGGATGCACGACATTTATGAGCCATGCGATCCCCCGTTCCGCCGTGAAATTCCGATCTATAGCGTTTCCGATCGCATCGGTTCGCCGGTTTGCGTCATTGATCCTTCCAAGATCGCTGGCGTCGTTCTGACGGACAAGCCGGATGAAGTCGCGCCGTTTGAGCCTCCGACACCGGAAACGGATCAGATCGGCCAGAATGTCGCGGATTTCTTCGCCGCCGAAATCAAGGCGGGCCGTATCCCCTCCACGTTCCTGCCGTTGCAGTCGGGCGTCGGCAATATCGCCAATGCTGTGATCGGTGCTCTGGGACGCAGCAAGGATATTCCCGCGTTCGAAATGTATACGGAAGTCTTGCAGGATTCCGTTCTCGCGCTGGTCGAAAGCGGCCGTTGCACATTTGGCTCGACCTGCTCGCTGACGATCAGTCAGGAGATGATGAAGAAACTCCTCTCCGACCTTGCTTTCTACAAGAAGCATCTGCTACTCCGTCCGCAGGAAATTTCGAATAATCCTGAAGTCGCTCGTCGTTTGGGAATCATCTCGATGAATACGGCG
>JAITGN010000101.1 GCA_031280565.1 Accumulibacter sp.
AGTATAGCCGCCGTAAAAAACGACCGCGATGCAGGCAGGCCGAATGAAGAGAATGAGAGGGTAGAAGAATGACGCGCGTTACGCCCGCACTTTTCTCGCATGCCGAAACATTGCTTGCCGAGCTGCTGACGTCGGATTTTCCGGCGGACTCGGCCGTTTCACGTTATTTCCGGCAACAGCGCGGACTTGGACATTCCGACCGGGGTTTCATCGCCGAAACTGTTTATGCAATCCTTCGGCGCAAGCGCTCGCTTTCGGCGCGATGTCCAGGCGGCGCGACGCCGCGGTGTTTGTTGCTGGCCGCCCTCGCTTGCGCGCGGGAGATGCCTTTTCACGAACTCGAACCGGCGCTGAAAAACGGTGAGCTTGCCTGGCTCGCGCGCGCCAGGGACATGAAAACAGACGCGTTGCCGCCTGCTGTCCGGCTTGATCTTCCGGACTGGCTTTATGAGCGTTTGACGGAACAACTTGGCCAGGAAAAAACCGCCCTGCTCGCGGACAGCCTCAATAGGCCAGCGCCGCTTGACTTGCGTGTCAATCCGCTTAAAACAACGCGCGAGGAACTCATGGCGCGGTTGCGCGCGGATGGATTCGACGTTTCGGCGTGCCGGTTTTCGCCTCTGGGCGTCCGGCTTGCCAGTAAGCCCTCGCTTGCTCGTCATCCCTTGTTTCTTGATGGAAGTTTTGAAGTTCAGGATGAAGGCAGTCAGTTGCTGGTTTTTTTGCTTCAACCAAAACGAGGCGAAATGACTGCGGATTTTTGCGCTGGCGCGGGAGGCAAAACGCTCTTGATCGGTGCGTTGATGCGTTCGAAAGGGAGTCTCTACGCATTCGATGTTTCAGAAAAACGTCTTTCACGGCTTGAACCGCGCCTTGCGCGTTCCGGCCTGTCAAATGTGCGTCCGGTTCGCATCGCGTCCGCGAATGACGCCCGGGTCAAACGGCTTGCCGGAAAATTTGACCGCGTGTTTGTCGATGCGCCCTGTTCCGGCCTGGGAACCGTGCGCCGCAATCCCGACCTGAAGTGGCGCCAGACGCCCGAAAGCGTCAACAGATTGATTACCGTGCAAAGGGAAATTCTCGAGTCGGCGTCGCGGCTTCTCAAACGCGGCGGGCGGCTTGTTTATGCGACATGCAGCCCGCTGAATGAAGAGAACGAATCTGTCGTGCGCGGTTTTCTTGAAGCGCGCCCGGATTTTATTCTTCTGCCAGCCTCCGATATTCTGAAAAAACAGAATATCGATGTCGTGGACGGCGAGAGCGGCGCTTTTTTGCGCCTCTATCCTTTTTCTCAAGGCACAGACGGTTTTTTTGCCGCCGTAATGGAGCGTGAACTGTAAATGATGAATGAAAAACAGCTTTTTTCCCTGTTTGACCAGTTGTGGAAAGATTTGAGTCATTCCGGATCATACTGGAGCGCTTCGATGCTTGCGGGCGCTTTGTGTCTCGCCTGGTGGCTCGCTTCCCGGCTAACGAAACAGGAAGGCGGCCCGTCTTCCGGAATCGTTTTGCTTCACATGGACACGGAAGATCTGAAGCGGATGGCTTTTCCAGCGCTGGCCTCTTTCATTGTATTCTTTCTGCATATAATCTTGTCGGTCGCGGGATGGGAATATCTGAGCCTTCTCGAACTGGCGATACCCCTGATTTTTTCCTGGGCGTTTGTGCGGATCGTCGTTTATGCGTTCCGCCGCGTTTTTTCGCGCAACGTTTTTCTGGAAAATTTCGAACGCTGGATTTCCCTGGTGATTTGGGGATGCGTCGTTCTTCAGATCACGGGCTTCGCGGATCCGATGATCGGTTTTCTTGAGCGGATTTCGCTTCCGGTCGGCGGCGCGCAACAACTGAATCTTTGGCAACTGATTCGCGGTCTTGTGACAATCTGTCTTACGCTCTTGATCTCTTTGTGGCTTGCCAGCCTGCTTGAAGAACGCCTGTCGAGAATCGAGCGTCTTGACAGAAACGCGCGTGAACTTTTTGTCCGGCTTTCGAAATCGTTGTTCCTTGCCCTTGCCCTGCTTTTCAGTCTTTCGCTCGTCGGAATCGACGTAACGATGCTTTCGGTTTTTGGCGGTGCATTTGCGGTGGGACTGGGGTTTGGGCTGCAAAAAATCGCGAGCAGTTATGTCAGCGGCTTCATCATTTTGCTTGATCGCTCAATCCGGATCGGGAACATGGTATCCATTGATGCCGGAACGACGGGAATTGTGACGCGGATCACGATGCGCTATACGGTGCTTCGCGTGGCTACCGGCGCTGAAATTCTCATCCCGAACGAGAATCTCGTTGGCAACGTTGTTCGAAATCTCACGTTTTCGGATACAAAAATGCGCCTTTCGATCGCCATACAGGTCGCCTACGACGCCGATGTGAAAAAAGCCATGCGGTTGATGATTGAGGCCGCGCAACGTCAGCCGCGCGTGCTTTCGTCCCCGGCCCCCGGAGTTTTATTGACTGAATTCGCGGACAGCGGCATCAATCTGGAGCTCGGTTTCTGGATTAATGATCCGGAAGCCGGAACAGGTTCCCTGCGTTCGGAAATCGCGCTGGATATTCTGGAAACCTTTGGTGAAAACGGAATCGAAATTCCCTATCCGCGCCATGAAGTCCGCCTGTTGAATTCCGTTTTTCAAGACCCGGCCGGGAAATAGACAGTCCGAGATAATCCGCCTTTTTCTGTTTTCTCACAGGTTTTCCAGGCGAATACTCGCCCTGCCTTCGTGTCGTGCCGGTTTTGCGAGTCAGAAAAACGCGCGAGCAAATTCCAGCGTGAAACGTGCGATGCCGGCCACAATCAACGCGCCCGCGAAAGAGATAGCCGCCGAGAACAGAGCCTCTTTCCGGCCAAGCATTTTGCTCATGACGGCAAACGTGGATATGCAAGGCACATAAAGCGTCAGAAAGACGAGAAAGGTGAATATTTGAATGGAGTCGAGCAGCAGTGCGATTTCCTCTGTACCGAGCGCCTGAAAAATCATCAGAAGCGACAGCTCCTTGCGCAGAATGCCGAAAAGGATGGGAACGCCCAGTTCGACCGGGAGATTCAGCCACCACACGGTAATCGGCGTCAGCGCGGTGTTGATGACCGCGTCTGCGCCGTAATGGTTGAGCAGCGCCAGAACGATGCTGCCCACGACGAGAAGCGGGGTGACGATTGTCACGATATCCTCGCTGCGTTGCCACGTTTTTTTGAAAAGTTCCTTCCAGGACGGAATGGAGTACGGTGGAATGGGCTGGATCATGCCCGGCGTGCTGCCCGAATAGTGGCGGGTCAACAATTTTCCGATTGCGGCGATGGTCAGTACCGTAATTCCGAGGATAGCAAGGACGCCGATCCAGCCGAGGTATTTACCGCCGATGGCGAGAATGATCGCCGAACGCGCCGAGCAGGGCACGAAAGAAACAAGAATTGATGCAACGACGCGCTCGCGCATCGATCCTGTCGTTGACGCGGCGGAAATGGCGGGAACATTACATCCCAGCCCGACCAGGAAAGGGACGGCGACGCCGCCATGAAGCCCGATATGGTGAAATCCGCGATCGACGACGAAGGCGATGCGGTGCATTACGCCGGATTCTTCAAGAAACACCAGCAAAAAAGCCAGCGGCAACATGTAGGGAATGACGATGCCAATCAGACCGATGAAACCGTCGACGAGCGCGCGCCCGACGACGCCCGCGGTGGAAACGGGCTGCCATTCTTGCGCCCATTCCGCGAGCCGCGCGGATGTCTGCGAATCAAGAAATGTACTGACTTCGAATACGAGCAGGAGGACGGCGGCAAAAACCGCCATGCTTCCGATCAGCCCCAGGCGTGGATGCAGGAAGAAAGTATCCAGCCAGTATCGCAGCCCTTTCGACGGCTCGATTCCACGGAGTCCGCGCAAATAGGTAACCGATTCAAAAAGCGTCGCGGCACGGTGATGGCGGTCGGCGTGGATTTCCTCGGGCAGTGAGCGCGGAAGGCTTTTTTCAGCCTTTGCGCGGGTTTCGGCGATTTGTGGGATCAGGCCGGGAAAATGCGAACCGAGCAGGCTCAGGAAATATTCATCGTTTTCAGCAAGCCGGGAAAGCAGAAAAGCGCGGGGCAGCTTTGGAAATACCTTGTTGGTGTCGATGCCCGATATCAACGTGTTGAGCGCGTGGAGGCTTTCCGCGATGTGGGACGGCGAAGGCTGGGAGAGGGGACATGTTTTTTCGCGCGCGATGCCGATCGCCGCTTCGAACAGGGCTGACAGCCCTTTCCCCATGTGGGCGGCTGTTGGAATGACCGGGATGCCGAGCAGTTCACTCAAAATCCTGACATTGATGAACTGCCCCCGTTCATGCGCTTCGTCAGCGCGATTCAGCGCGATGAGCATCGGGCGGCCCAGTTGACTGAGTTCAAGCGTCAATTCGAGGTCTCTTTGCAACGCTGTCGCATCGACAACCTGGATCAGGACATCGGGCGCGGGAATTCCGATGGGGGGCGAATCACCTTTTTCCGGCGGGCGGTCGCCCCAAAGAAGATACGTCAGAACGGCGCGATTTTCCGGCGTTACGGGGGTCAGAGAAGCGATGGGCGAAAGATCGATCAACGACATTTGGTCAAGCCCGACGTCGACCAGGCATTCCTGGTAAACGTCGTTCGTGCTTTCGAGACGTTTCGTCTGCGTCGCGGGACTTGAGGCATTCCGGAAAATCGTCGTTTTTCCGGCGCGGCGATGTCCGGCAAGCGCGACGCGGGGCCGTTTGCCGCCGCGGAGCAAGGGAGTATGCAACGGAATGGTTTTTTGCGCGGGGTTAGAAGCGTTTGACATAAATCTTCCGGGGAATGTCACAATCCATGATGGATGACAGCTTCCACGATTGGGAAGGCATTGTCAATACTCATTCTCACTACTATTAGTGTCGCGCATTACGCGCTTTTGAGCGGCGCGTTGGAATGTTTCCGGTCAAATGCTGGAACGTTTTTCGTTCAAATGACCGCAAAATCCCGCAGGTGAGCAAGAAATTAACGACAGCCCGGAAGGCGCTGTCGCTCTAACATCATTGGGAAGGTTGGCAAGGGGTTTGCATCCCCTTGCCAATGGCTACGGTTGGGAACCCCGGCCTTCAGGGCGGGGTTTCAAACCGGAGTTGGTTTTACGATGAACGGCCTTTCCGGTGACTCTCCGGCATCCGGGCAAATGGAATTTTTTGGATATCTCCTGTTCCAAAAACGGGTCATTCAAAAAATGCCCCAATGCGCGGATGTTCGACTCTTTGGATTGAAACGCTTATATCATTATTTTATCATGACGCCTTCCGGAAACAGGGAAAACCGGTTACTCGGGCAACCTTTCCGCAAAGAAATAATGGAAGTGTCAAGAATAAACACACGTTTTTAACATGTTTTATCCGTTTTTTCTTTTTGAAATAAGACCCGAAAAGCGTCAGAAATCTCAATAAATATACGTTTTTAAGAGATTCTATAAAAAATAACAAGAAAAATCACTTGAGGACGTATGTTTTTTCACACAGATGGATTTTCATCAAAACGAAAAAGCGGCGGCCATCCTGGTTTACAATCTTCCGCTAGCACCTTTACAGCGCGGAAAACACTTACGCATGGCGCGCCGACCCGGTGAACTCCATGCCTCACAATAAGGAGCCTTATCATGGCGATAGACCCCGCCCACTCTCCCGCCGCTCCTGCCGCGGCCGACCCGGATCCGCAGGAAACCCTTGAATGGGAAGAAGCGTTTTCCGGCGTAATCCAGCACGCCGGCAACGAGCGTGCGCATTTTCTGATCGAAAAATTGATCGGACAAGCGCGCGCAAAGGGAATCGACATTCCGTACAGCGCCACGACAGAATACGTCAATACGATTCCCGCCGACCGGCAGCCCATGTATCCGGGAGATTCGGACATTGAAATCCGGATTCGCAATTACATCCGCTGGAACGCCATGGCAATGGTCGTCCGCGCGAACCGGGAAACCAATGTCGGCGGACATATCGCGTCTTTCGCCTCTTCAGCAGCGCTCTACGATGTCGGTTTCAACTGGTTCTGGCGCTCGCCGACCGGCAATCACGGCGGCGACCTCGTCTATTTTCAGGGCCATTCGATCCCCGGCATCTACGCGCGCAACTTTCTGATGGACCGTCTCAGCGAAGAACAGATTGACCATTTCAGACAGGAAGTCGATGGAAAAGGGCTTTCTTCCTATCCTCATCCGTGGCTGATGCCGGAATTCTGGCGTTTTCCGACGGTTTCGATGGGTCTGGGGCCGATTCAGGCCATCTACCAGGCACGTTTTATGAAATACCTGGAAAGCCGGGAATTAATCGACCCGAAAGACCGCAAAGTCTGGGCTTTCGTCGGCGACGGCGAAACCGATGAAATAGAAACGCTCGGCGCGATCGGAATGGCCTCGCGCGAAAAACTCGACAATCTGATTTTCGTCATCAACTGCAATCTGCAGCGTCTCGACGGCCCCGTGCGCGGCAACAGGAAGATCATCCAGGAGCTGGAGAGCCAGTTCCGGGGCGCGGGCTGGAATGTCATCAAACTGATCTGGGGGCGTCACTGGGATATCCTGTTCGAGCGCGACAAAAAAGGGATTCTTAAAAAACGCATGATGGAATGTGTCGACGGCGAATATCAAACCTTCAAGGCCAAAAACGGCGCGTATGTCCGTGAATTTTTCTTCAATACGCCGGAACTCAAGGAACTCGTCGCCGACTGGACGGACGCCGATATCTGGCAGCTCAACCGCGGCGGACACGATATTTTCAAAATTTACGCCGCTTTCAAGGCCGCGGCGGAACACCGGAACGGGCCGACGCTGATCCTCGCCAAGACGATCAAAGGTTACGGCATGGGCGGCGCCGGTCAAGCAATGAATATCTCGCACCAGCAGAAAAAACTCGATTATGAGGCGATCCACGATTTCCGTGATCGCTTTAAGCTGCCTGTCCCGGACAATCAGCTGAAAGAACTTCCCCTGCTGCGTTTCGATGAAAACTCGCCCGAACGCAAATACATGTTCGAGCGCCGCAGCGCGCTCGGCGGTTTTTTCACCGTCCGCGCCAGAAAATCCCCGGAAAGCCTGGAAATCCCTCCGCTTTCGATTTTCGACGCCTATCTGAAAGGTTCGGGCGAGGGGCATGAAGTTTCGACGACGATGATTTTTGTCCGCCTGCTCAACGTGCTCCTCAAGGAAAAGAAAATCAGCCGCCATGTCGTCCCCATCGTCCCGGACGAATCCCGCACGTTCGGCATGGAAGGACTTTTCCGCCAGATCGGCATCTGGAACCAGGAAGGTCAGAAATACGTCCCGGAAGATCACGATCAGCTGATGTTCTACAAGGAATCCAGAACCGGCCAGATTCTCCAGGAAGGCATCAACGAATCGGGCGCGATGTGCGACTGGATCGCGGCGGCGACATCATATACGAACCACGGCGTTCAGATGATTCCGTTCTACATCTGTTATTCGATGTTTGGTTTCCAGCGGACAATGGATTTGTGCTGGGCGGCGGCCGATCAACGGGCGCGCGGTTTTCTGATCGGGGGAACGGCAGGCCGGACAACGTTGAACGGCGAAGGCTTGCAGCATCAGGACGGTCACTCGCCCATCCTTTCCGGGCTGATTCCGAACTGCGTCAGCTACGATCCCGCGTTTTCCTTCGAGCTTGCCGTCATCATACATGACGGCCTGCGCCGCATGATCCAGGAACAGGAAGATGTCTTTTATTACATTACCGTGATGAACGAGAACTACGAGCATCCGGACATGCCAGAGAATGCCGGCGCCGATATCGTCAAAGGCATGTATCTGTTCCGCAAAGGCGCGATATCGGACGGAAAGAGGCCCGCGCCGCGTGTTCAGCTTCTCGGTTCCGGAAGCATTTTCCGCGAGGCCGTTTTCGCCGCCGGACTGCTCAAGAACGACTGGAACGTCGACGCCGATCTCTGGAGCTGCACGAGTTTCACCGGGCTTGCGCGCGAAGGCCATGAATTCGAACGCTGGAACATGCTTCACCCGTTGGAAAAGCCGCGCGCGTCGCATGTCGAAAAATGCCTTGACGACACGCGCGGGCCGGTCATCGCCGCAACCGACTACGCGCGGCTTTATCCAGAGCAAATCCGGCCGTTCGTGCGCCGCCGCTACATCACGCTGGGAACGGACGGGTTCGGGCGTTCCGACACGCGCGAAAAACTTCGCCACTTCTTCGAAATCGACCGCCGCTGGATTACGGTCGCGGCGTTGAAAGCGCTTGCCGATGAAGGGGCAATCGACCGGCAAACTGTCGCGGACGCCATGATGAAGTATGGCATCGACGCGAACAAACCTTGCCCGGCAAGAAATTGAAATCGTGGCTCCCGCCCGGAAAAACGGGCGACAGGGCGCGGAAAAGGCCGTCTTCTTTCCGCGCGTGATATCCCCCAAAGGGGAGGTTTTCAAGCAGAGTTGGTTTATGATGAATCAGAATATAGAAATCCATGTTCCGGACATCGGAAGTTTCCGCGACGTCCCCGTCATTGAAGTTCTCGTCAAGCCGGGCGACGTAATCAGCGCGGAAGACGCGCTCGTTACGCTGGAGTCGGACAAAGCCACAATGGATGTGCCTTCACCATTCGGTGGACGGATTGTCGAGGTTTGCGTCGCCGTGGGTGACCGTCTTTCCGCTGGCGCTCTTCTCGCGCGGATGGAAAGAACAGAAACCGTGGAAAGCCGGGGAACGGAATCCGCCAAATCCGCGACTCTCGCACCGGAGCCTCCGGCTTCCGTCCCGCCGCCAGCCTCCCTGCCTCCGGTTCCATCTTCGGGATTATTGTTTCCGGCGGCGGACAAAACCGCTCCAACGGCTTACGCCAGCCCGTCCGTCCGCCAGTTCGCGCGCGAACTGGGCGTCGATCTTCTTCTCGTCACGCCGACCAGACCGAACGGGCGCATTCTCAAAGAAGACGTAAGCGCCTACGCCAAGCGCGCCATCCAGACAGGCGCGCCACAGACGGCTTCATCCCCTGTCAGTTCCGTGCCGCCTGGATTCAACCTGCCCCCCTGGCCGCAAATCGATTTTTCAAAAATCGGCCCGATCGAAGTTCAACCCTTGTCGCGCATCAAAAAAATTTCCGGAAAAAATCTCGCGCGTAACTGGATGATGATTCCATCGGTAACCTATTGCGAAGAAGCCGATGTCACCGGTCTTGAGGCATTCCGGCAAAAATTGAACAATGAAAAATCCGAACAGCCGCTGAAAATCACGCTGCTTGCTTTCATCATCAAGGCGTGCGAAATCGCGCTCAGGAAATTCCCTGAATTCAACAGTTCGCTGGACGACGAAAACCTGGTGTTGAAAAAATACGTCAACATCGCTTTTGCCGCCGATACGCCATACGGCCTGGTCGTTCCTGTCATCAAGAACGTCGACGAAAAGGCGGTGGGCGATATCGCGGCGGAAACCGCCGCCCTTTCCAAAAAAGCGCGCGCGGGAAAACTGACGCCGGATGAAATGAGCGACGCCTGTTTTACGGTATCAAGCCTGGGCGGTATTGGCGCGACGCATTTTTCGCCGATCATCAACGCACCCGAAGTCGCGATTCTCGGCGTCGGACGCACAGCCATGAAACCCGTCTGGAACGGAAGCGAATTCGTTCCGCGTCTCATTCTGCCGCTTTCGCTGTCGGCGGATCACCGCGTCATCGACGGCGCGCTTGGAGCGCGTTTCAGCGTTTTTCTCGCGCAGCTTCTGGCTGATATGCGCCGCGCGTTAATTTGAGGAAAAAAACATGAACAAAATCGTTGAAGTCCGCGTGCCGGACATAGGAAATTTCAAGGATGTTTCGGTTATCGAAATCTGTGTAAAAACCGGCGATGCCGTCAAGGCGGAAGACCCTTTGTTGACAATGGAGTCGGACAAGGCATCAATTGACATGCCAACCCCCGTCGAAGGTGTCGTCCGCGAACTCAAAACCAGGGTCGGGGACAGAATTTCCAAAGGCACGCTCATCGCGCTGATCGAAACTTCGCTGCCTTCGGCTGCCGAACAGTCCGCCGCACAAGATGTCCGCCTCGTTTCGCCGTCTCCGGCGGCCACGCTTGACGTCGCGGCGGATATCGAATGTGGAATGCTCGTTCTCGGCGCAGGCCCCGGAGGCTATTCGGCGGCCTTTCGCAGCGCCGACCTTGGCCTGAAAACCGTCCTTGTCGAACGCTATTCGACGCTCGGCGGCGTATGCCTGAACGTTGGCTGCATCCCTTCGAAAGCGCTCTTGCACGTGACCAGCGCCATGGAAGAAGCGCTTCGCCTGGTCGACTGTGGCACAAGTTTTTCACCCCCGCAAATCGACCTTGACAAACTGCGCGCCCACAAAAACAGAATCGTCGCAAAGCTTACCGGCGGACTGGCGGGAATGGCAAAAGCGAGAAAAGTCGAAATCGTTCGCGGCTACGGCCGCTTTCTCGACGCGCATCACATGGAAGTCGAACTGGCCGAAAACGGCGGTGTAAAAAAAATCATCCGTTTCGATCAATGCATCATTGCCGCCGGAAGTTCACCGGTGAGTCTGCCATTCCTCCCCGCTGATCCAAGAATCGTCGATTCGACCGGCGCGCTTGAACTACGTTTCATTCCCCAAAAAATGCTCGTTATCGGCGGCGGAATCATCGGGCTTGAAATGGCGTCGATTTACTCCGCGCTCGGCGCTCGCATCGATATTGTCGAAATGCTCGACGGCCTCATGCCAGGCCCGGATCGCGATGCCGTGAAAATATGGGAAAAGCGGAATTCGGGCCGTTTCGACAACGTAATGCTCAAAACGAAAACCGTGAGCGTCGACACGCGCGGCGACGGGCTTTACGCCCGCTTCGAAAGCGTGGACAGCGCCACGGAAGTTCCATCCGAACCAGTCCGTTATGACATGATTCTTCAATCTGCCGGCCGCGCGCCCAACGGCAGAAAGATCAACGCCGAAAAAGCGGGCGTTGTCGTAGACGAGCGCGGCTTCATCCCGGTCGACATCCAGCGGCGAACCAGCGCGCCGCATATTTTTGCCATCGGCGATATCACCGGAAACCCGATGCTCGCGCACAAAGCCGTTCATGAAGGCCATGTCGCGGCGGAAGC
>JAITGN010000003.1 GCA_031280565.1 Accumulibacter sp.
AAACGTGTTGAATCATCAACGGCGTTATCTCCGTTCGCGGTGAGCCTGCCAAATCATCGACAGAGCTTATTTCCGTTCGTGCTGAGCTTGTCGAAGCAGGAACGGACGCTCCGCCTTTCCAGTCCTTACCCTTCGACAGGCTTCCTTCGACAGGCTCAGGACAGGCAGGGCGAACGGACTGGAAAGGCGCTCTTCGACGTGCTTCCTTTGATAAGCTCAGGACGGAGCAGGGCGAACGGATTGAAAAAGAGGCATCCTGAAACTCAGAAAGATTAAAAATAGCTTGAAAACGTTATTTTCTATCTTCTGCTCTGTTTTTTGCCATTCGTGATGAGCGTGTTAAAACCCCGTCCGCACCAAGCCTTTCAAATCACCGGCAATACCTGTCTCCGTTCGTGCTGAGCCTGTCGAAGTATGAACGGACGCTCCGGGTCGTAAATACTCTTTCTAATCCTTCTCCTTTGACAACGCCTATTTCCGTTCGTGCTGAGCTTGTCGAAGTATGAACGGACGCTCCAGATCATGAATGGTTTTTTCAATCCCGATTCTTTCTTCGAATGGTTTTTCAATCCTTACCCTTTGACAGCGCCTATCTCCGTTCGTGCTGAGCCTGTCGAAGTATGAACAGACGCTCCGCCTTTCCAGTCCTTACCCTTCGACAAGATTCCAATCCTGATTCTTTCTTCGAATGGTTTTTCAATCCTTACCCTTCGACAGGCTCAGGGCGAACGGATTGAAAAACACGACTTCGACAAGCGCTCAGGACGGAGCAGGGCGAACGGACTGGAAAGGCGCTCTTCGACGTGCTTCCTTTGATAAGCTCAGGACAGGCAGAGCGGATAGATTGGAAAACATGCCCTATCTCCGTTCGTGCTGAGCCTGTCGAAGCATGAACGGACGCTCCGCCTTTCCAGTCCTTACCCTTCGACAAGCTCAGGGCGAACGGACTGGAAAGGTGTTCTCCGACAGGCTTCCTTCGACAGGCTCAGGACGGAGCAGGGCGAACGGACTGGAAAAGCATCCTGCGACACGCTTCCTTCGTCAGGCTTCCTTCGACAGGCTCAGGACGGAGCAGGGCGAACGGATTGAAAAACACGACTTCGACAAGCGCTCAGGACAGGCGGGGTGAACGGACTGGAAAAGGCATTCTCTGAACAAGCGTCTTTCGGGTCGCACAGGATGAACAGAGCAAATATCCGGCGAAAAACGGCGGTAGAACCCTGGTCACTATTGATGCTTTGGAGACGGGAAGCGCGGCGTAAAATCGACCCGCCTGATCTCGGAAATCGTGTGACCGTCCTCGCCGGAAGGATTTAACGCGCCTTCGACGAGTTCATAGCCCATCAGTGCGAAAATGCGCTTTTTCAGAAAAAGCGGCCGGGAATTGCCGTACCAGTCGACGCACGACACCCGGCAGTTGTCGTTTTGTTTGACGACGCGCGATACGCTCAGGACGCCCAGCTTTTTGAGCTGAAGTTTATCGTTCCCGAGAAAAACGACGCCGGCGGACGCCTTCCGGATCTGCTGCCAGCCTTCCGCGCCCGCGCCAGCAAAGGGCAGCCCAAGTATTCCGCCGTCCTTTCCGTCCGGCTTGTAAAAAAAGCCGTGGCTGCGTGTCTCGCCTTGAGCGGCGTTGGGAAGCACGAAGCTGTCCACAAGATCAGCCTTGGTTTCTTCGCCGGAAAACGAAAGGTGAACCGGGGAAAAATGCAGGTTTTTACCGCGCGTCCCGATGAGCAGCGGATTGCCGTCCAGCGCTTCGATGCGGTCGACCGTATGCTCAACACGCAGGTTGACCGGCAGAACATCCGGGTTCTTCCAGTTCAGCGCGTAAGCGCTTCCAGTGACGGAATTTTGCCGCCGCCAGGTATTTCCCGCGCCATAAACGAGGTAATCGCCGATATAACGGTTTTGAACGCTTCCCATGTCAAGCGGCGGCAAGGGGTAATAGCTGCTGGAGGGCGCGAATTCCGAGCCGTCGCCAAAGCGGTCGAGGGAAACGCGAAAAAACGCCAGATTGGCGCTGCCTGCTTCTTCGGATGACCACATCGAGAAACGCGGCCCTTCGGCGCGAAGCAACACATTCAGATGACCGTCGCCGCTCTCGTGGAAAGACAACTGATCGACCGGACTACCCCGCGTTTTCAGCGCAGCCGGTTCACGTTTTCCGTCAAGAGGCAGACGGAAAACGGCGGAAGCGGCGGGCGTCTTCCCGGATGAGCGCGAATGCCGCCAATCGTGGCGGATATGAAATGGCGCGGTCCAGACATAAACAGCTTCCTTCGATACATAGAATTCACGGCCGCCCGGCCCGAGAACGGCTGTGGCCTCGCACGTCATTTCCTCGCCGGAAAGGTCGCAAATCTGCACGGTATGCAAGGCGAGAGGAAACGAATCAATGGCGTCGTTGAACCGGTAAATTCTTGTCGCGGGCGCGATTCGCCTGAAACCGGAAGCCTTTTCCGGAGAATCCCAGCGGCGCATGGCCGGAAAATAATCGAGCGGATCCCCGTGAAAAGCGAGATAAAGCGGCGTATAGAAAATCAGCCGGTTCCCGATCAGGCGGCTGGCATAGTTACGCGAGGAAAAATAGTCGTTCGAACGCAGGATATGGGTGGATTTGTACGAGAGCCGTCCCGTTTCGTCGAGGGTAAACCGAACGATTTCCGTACCGCCTTTTCTGTAACTATAGCCAATGACGACGACGGTATTTCCGGAAATCAGCAATTCGTCGTACCACCCGCCGTCTCTCGATTCAGGCGCGGAGGCATCGGTGAAGAAGGCAGGGTCGAGCTTTCGGTCGCGGATATCGATTGTAAAAAGACGGCCGCGCCGCAAAATGACGAGAAAATTTCCGTGAAGCTTGACGATACCACCTTCATCAACGCCGGCCGTCTGCGCATTGGTTATGGATTCCTCTTCGGCCTGTGCCAGCATGGGGCTGGCGGGCATCAGTTCGGCGGTCTTGTTGGCCATCTGCCATTCTTTTCGCTGTTTGTCTTGCCACGCGATAAATGCTTTTTTCTTCTCGAGCAGCCACGCATCCAACTCCTGTTCCGATGAGAAGGCTGTCAGCGGCTTCGGCGCGGGCGGGGGGGAGTCTTCGGCGGAAACGGAAAGAACCGAAAGGAACAATACGAGAAACAGAAAAAAACGCAGGCAGATCATGACGTGCTCTTCCGGTGAAATCATGAGGATTAAAGTCTAGCATGCCCCGCGATTATGGATTGAGCGCGTCGCGCGGGGTATTATTCGCTTCCTCCGTCCTCAGGCCGTCGTGTCCCGAAGCGGCGTTTGAGCGCGCGCCGCAGCGCCGAAGAGTTCCCCCTTGATTCGGAACAATTCGTCGCGCAAGGCGGCCGCTTTTTCGAATTCGAGATTTTTCGCGCGCTCGGTCATTTCCTTTTCGATGCGTTTGATTTCGCGCGTCAGCCGCTTTTCGTCCATCGCCGCGTAAGCGGCCTGTTTTTGCGCGACTTTGAGTTCGCGCCGCGCCGTTTCCATATCATAAACGCCGTCGATGATGTCCTTGACGCGCCTCGATACGCCGCGCGCGGTGATGCCGTGTTCTTCGTTGAAAGCCATTTGTTTTTTGCGCCGCCGCTCCGTTTCCGCGATGGCGCGTTCCATCGAAGCGGTATTCCGGTCGGCGTAGAGGATAGCGGTTCCGTGAATGTGGCGCGCGGCGCGGCCAATCGTCTGAATCAGGGAGCGTTCCGATCGCAGGAAACCTTCCTTGTCGGCGTCGAGAATCGCGACGAGCGAAACTTCGGGAATATCGAGTCCTTCGCGCAGAAGATTGATGCCGACGAGCGCGTCAAATTCGCCAAGGCGCAGATCGCGGATGATTTCGACGCGCTCGACGGTGTCGATGTCCGAATGCAGATAGCGTACCCGGACGCCGTTTTCGCCGAGGTAATCCGTCAGTTCTTCGGCCATGCGTTTGGTCAGCGTGGTGACGAGGACGCGTTCGTCGTGTCCGGCGCGCGCGCGGATTTCGGAGAGGAGGTCGTCGACCTGGCTTGCCGCGGGACGTACCAGAATTTCGGGATCGACAAGCCCCGTCGGACGGACAAGCTGTTCCACGCGCTGGCCCTGGCGTTCGTTTTCGTATTCGGCGGGCGTCGCTGAAACGAAAATGCACTGACGGACGCGGGCTTCGTATTCATCGAAACGGAGCGGCCGGTTGTCGAGCGCCGAAGGCAGCCGGAAGCCGTAGTTGACGAGATTTTCCTTGCGCGAGCGGTCGCCCTTGAACATCGAGCCGAGCTGCGGCAGCGTGACGTGCGACTCGTCGATGAAAATCAGCGCGTCCGGCGGCAGGTAGTCGATCAGCGTCGGCGGCGGCTCGCCAGGCTGCCGGCCTGTCAAATGCCGGGAGTAATTTTCGATTCCCTTGCAGAATCCGATTTGATCGAGCATTTCGAGATCGAAGCGGGTGCGCTGTTCGATTCTTTGCGCTTCGACGAGGCGTCCGGCGGCGTTGAAAAAATCGATCCGCTCGCGGAGTTCGCCACGGATCGTTTCCATTGCGTGGATGACGGTCGCGCGCGGCGTGACATAGTGCGAGGAGGGGAAGATCGTGAAGCGCGCGAGTTTCATCCGCGCTTCGCCCGTCAGCGGGTCGAAAAGCCGCAGGGTTTCGATTTCACCGTCGAAAAGCGAGATACGGATGGCGTGCTCGGCGTGTTCGGCCGGAAAAACGTCAATGACATCACCCCGGACGCGGAACGTACCGCGGTGAAAATCCATCTCGTTGCGCTCGTACTGCATTTCCGTGAGACGTTTGATGATTTCGCGCTGCCCCATGCGGTCGCCGGGGCGCATCGTCAGAATCATTTTGTGGTACTCATCGCGGTCGCCGATGCCGTAGATGCAGGAAACCGTCGCGACGACGATACAGTCGCGGCGCTCGACCAGGCTTTTTGTCGCCGACAGGCGCATCTGCTCGATGTGGTCGTTGATTGCCGAGTCTTTCTCGATAAAAAGGTCGCGCGATGGAACGTAGGCTTCCGGCTGATAGTAGTCATAATACGAAACAAAGTATTCGACGGCATTTTCCGGGAAAAAATCCCGGAATTCAGCGTATAGCTGGGCC
Source organism: Accumulibacter sp. (assembly GCA_031280565.1). GTDB lineage: Bacteria > Pseudomonadota > Gammaproteobacteria > Burkholderiales > Rhodocyclaceae > Propionivibrio. Next base: position 5,099 of record JAITGN010000003.1, read on the forward strand.
GCCAGCGTTTTGTTCGGCGCGAGAACGAGCGCCGGACGCCCGGAACGGGCGATTACGTTGGCCATCGTGAAGGTTTTTCCCGAACCCGTGACGCCAAGCAGCGTTTGAAAAGAGAGGCCGCTTTCGAGTCCATCGAGCAATTTTTCGATGGCTTCGGGCTGGTCTCCCGCAGGGGGAAAAGGCTGGCGCAGATGGAAGGGGCCGCTTTCGACGGGCGGGTGCGGCGGATTTTCCGGATTTTTTTCGGGGGCGATCATGTTAGAATTTTAGCCGGTTTTCGTTCTGGCTGAATTTCCCTGTTTTTCCGTCTATTTTTTGTGGCGCCGGCGCAGGGGACGGTTACGCCACGCTGAACAAGGTAACCGATATGACTTCGTCTCTTTTTGCTTCTGTGGAAATGGCGCCGCGCGATCCGATTCTCGGTTTGAACGAGGCTTTTAACGCGGATGCGCGCGCCAAAAAGGTCAATCTTGGCGTCGGCGTTTATTTTGATGACAACGGAAAAATTCCTTTGCTCGATTCGGTCAGGGCCGCCGAGAAAACGCGCGCGGAATCCGGATCGGCGTGGGGGTATCAGCCAATCGATGGCCTTCCCGCGTATAACAGGGCTGTCCAGGAACTGCTTTTTGGAAAGGATTCCGGCGTTCTGGGCGATGGGCGCGCCGTGACGATTCAGACCCTCGGCGGCACGGGCGCGCTCAAGGTCGGGGCGGATTATCTGAAACGCCTGCTTCCGGAAGCGGTAGTCTATATCAGCGCTCCCAGTTGGGAAAATCACCGCGCCCTGTTCGAGTCGGCGGGCTTTCCCGTCGAAACGTATCCTTATTACGATCCGGTGTCGCGCGGCGTGGATTTCCCCGCCCTGAAAAAATGCCTGGATTCGCTGGCGGCTGGCTCAATCATCGTTCTGCATGCGTGCTGCCATAATCCGACAGGCGCGGACATGACCGAGGCGCAGTGGCGCGAGGTCATCGAATCGGTGCGTTCGCGCGGGCTGATCGCGTTTATTGATATGGCGTACCAGGGGTTCGCCGATGGCATCGCGGAAGACGCGCTGGCGCTTAATCTGTTCGTGGCTTCCGGGTTGCAGTTTTTCGTCGCCAGCTCTTTCTCGAAATCGTTTTCGCTTTATGGCGAGCGTGTTGGCGCGCTTTCAATCGTTACGGCGTCCAGGGACGAATCGGCGCGTGTTCTGTCGCAGGTCAAGCGCGTCGTCCGCACGAATTATTCCAATCCTCCGACGCATGGGGGCGTTCTTGTTTCCACAATCCTTTCGAATCCCGAATGGCGCGAATTGTGGGAAGCCGAACTCGCGGGCATGCGTGACCGGATCCGCGCCATGCGGACGGGGCTGCTCGAAAAACTCAAGGCGCGGAAGGCGGGACAGGATTTTTCCTTCATCACGCAACAGCGCGGCATGTTTACCTATACCGGCCTTTCTGCCGCCCAGGTGGAACGCCTCAGGGACGAATTCGGCATTTATGCCGTGACGACCGGACGGATTTGCATGGCGGCGCTCAACTCGCGCAATCTCGATTACGTCGCGGATTCGATCGTCACAGTGCTCTAACGAACGAAATGATGAACGCCGGCGAAGAACCGGCGTTCATGGTTTGATTCACCCCGCCGCCGCGCGCCGGGGAAAGGGCAGTTCCTCTGTGGTTTTCCTGGTACGAAAGACAGTTGCTCTGTTTTGCCCATATCTCGTCGTAAAAATACGCCCTGAAGCGGATTTTTAATCAGACTGATTAAGAATGCCTTGAAAACGTTATAAATTCGGTAATTCACTGAAAAAAATTATCAAGAACGAAATGCAGTGAGTTATAAAATGCCTTGAAAACGTCAGTTATTTCTTTGGGTTATTAAATATTTTCGTAATATTTAAAAAAATAGTCCCTGTTTCAGGTTGTTTCAGAGGCTGTCATGATCAATATATGTCGGTGTATTCAATTTCCGCGAATTTCCGTGCGGCATCCAGGTTCCGTGTATGGCGATGAAATATCGCTGGAATATTGAGAAAATCGGCGGCCTTCAAAAAATATCCTCGTTCGAAACAAGGCGGGCAGAAAGAAAGCCCGGAATCACGGGATTATGCCGGAGGATATTCCATTGGCTCATTCCGGATGAGAATGGTTTTTACCGTCATCTTTTTATCCGAACAATTTGTGCCTTTTGTGCCCAAAGCGGTGTTAGAATGCCGTCCGTCGAGATAAAGACCTGAAATTGAACAGACCATGTTTGCGCGCTTCATACCTCAAGAGGGAAAATTTTTCGATTTTTTCAACGCACTTGCAGAGCAGATCGTTTTGGGCAGCGAGGCTCTCGTCAAACTGCTGGACGTTCTGAGCGAATCGCCGGAAGAGGCGGCGACATTGTGCGAACACATCGGAAAAATCGAAAACCGGGCGGATGAGATTACGCATGAAACAATGCGCCAACTGCACAAATCATTCATCACGCCGCTCGACCGCGACGAGATTCACAAGCTGACCACCGGCCTTGACGACATTCTTGACCTGATTCGCGGCGTTGCTCACGTCATCACCCTGTACGACATCAAGACAGCCACGCCGGAAGCCATCAGGCTGGGCGATATCTGTCATTCCTGCTGCAAACGGGTGCAGGACGCCGTCGCGCTTTTGCATTCGATGAACAACGGGGAACAGATTCTCAAAATCTGTTTCGAGCTTGATCAGCTTGAATCCGAAGCGGACCAGGTCATGCGCGGCGCGATGTCCCGGCTCTTCCGCGAAGAGCCGGACGTGCGCGAGCTCATCAAGTTCAAAGCGGTTTATGAGCTTCTCGAAGTCGTGACGGACAGCTGCGACGATGTGGCGAATCTTATCGAAGGCATCGTTCTTGAAAATTCCTGAATAGGCGTATGGAAAACACCTCCGTTGGCCTTGGCATTGTCGTTCTGCTGATCGTTATCGCGCTTGTTTTCGATTTCATCAATGGTTTTCACGACGCGGCCAACGCGATTGCCACTGTCGTTTCAACGCGCGTTTTAAAGCCGCATTCGGCGGTCGCGCTGGCGGCGCTCGGCAATTTCGTTGCCATTTTCGTTTTTGAGCTTCATGTCGCCGCGACGATCGGAAAAGGCATCGTCACTCCCGCCGTCATTGATTACAACATTGTGTTCGGCGCGCTCATGGCCGCGATCATCTGGGACATCATCACCTGGTATTACGGCATTCCGTCCTCGTCGTCGCATGCGCTGATCGGTGGTTTGATCGGCGCGGCGGCGGCGAAGTCGGGAATGAATTCACTGATTTTTTCCGGGGTGCTCAAAACGGTCGCCTTTATTTTTATTTCGCCGCTGATCGGCATGCTTCTTGGCGCGGCCATGATGGTTGCGGTTTCCTGGATTTGCCGAAAAAGCACGCCGCGCAAAGTCGATCTTTGGTCAAGGCGGTTGCAGTTGCTGTCAGTTTCGACCTATGCGGTAGGGCACGGCGGCAATGACGCGCAAAAGACGATCGGCATTATCTGGATGATTCTGCTGTCGGCCGGGCATCTGAAAAACAGCGATCCTTTGCCGCTGTGGGTCGTTTTTTCCTGTCATGCGGCGATTGCCCTGGGAACGCTCTTTGGCGGCTGGCGGATTATCAAACTGATGGGGCAGAAAATTACGAAATTGCGCCCTGTCGGCGGTTTTTGCGCCGAGGCGGGTGGAGCGGCGACCCTGTTTTTCGCCACATCGCTTGGTATTCCGGTGTCGACAACGCACACCATCACCGGCGCTATCGTCGGCGTTGGCGCGACAAAGCGTCTCTCGGCGGTGCGCTGGGGTGTCGCTGGAAGTATCGTATGGGCGTGGATACTGACCATTCCCTGCAGCGCGCTGATCGCGGCGCTGTTCTGGTGCATCGGGCGGTTTTTCATCGCCCAGCATTGATATTTTCTCTCCGCCCGTTCGCGCTGGCGAGTGAAGTGCCCAGAAAATCCATTCGTACTGAGCCTGTCGAGGCCTGTGGTGAGCGTGTCGAACCTTGTGAGCGGACTTTTACATCGCACCGAAGCTGCCGGAGCATCGACAACGCCTATCTCTGTTCATGGTGATTTTGTCGGAACACATCGACAGCGCGTATTTCCGTTCGTACTGAGCCTGTCGAAGTATGAACGGACGCTCCAGGTCACAAATACTCTTTCCAACCCTGATTCTTTTTTCGAATCGTTTTTCAATCCTTACCCTTCGACAAGCTCAGGGCGAACGGATTGAAAAACGAACCTCTGACAGCCTCCCTTTGACAAGCTCAGGACGGGGCAGGGCGAACGAACGGATTGGAAAGACTTCTTTCGGATATGCTCAGCACGAAGAGAACGAAAGGGAGGCCGGTACAAACGGGAGGCATGGGATAGTCTTGAGGGAAAAAGAATGTGCCTTGAGAAACCCAGGCAGAATGATTACAGCCATTGCGGAATTCAAAAATAGCTTAAGAACGCTATTTTTTTAATTTTGCCGTTTTTCTAGGCGTATGGCGGGCAAATGGAAAAAGGGGATTTGAGGTGAACGGGATGGAAAAATCCATCCCGTTTCCTGCTTAAACCGGCTGCCTGGGTTTGAGCGACAGGTTGAATGGCGGTGTTTTTTCCACCTTCCGGAGTGCGCCTTCGCGTTCTTCCTTCGGTAAGCGGGAAAGCCATTCAGAATCCGGGTCGAGATAAACCGCGCGAAGCAACGCGGTTTCACGTTCGCCTTTTTGAGTCGAATAAACCGCGACAAACGCTTGCGACCACGCCTCCCACGGTTGGGTTTTCTGGTTGCAGCGCGCGATCCGGAGGGCGATTTCCTCGAATTTCCGGTTTCCCGTCAATTCAAAAAGCAGGTGGGCGATGTCGGTCATTTGATATTTGGAGCTGAGATGCCTGTATTCGGTATGAGTGATCTGATGGAACGCGCGAAGAAAGAGTTTTTCCGCTTCGTCCGGTTTTGAGTCCATGGCCGCCAGAACGCTTTTGGAAAGCAGATAATCAAAACGGATTCGCTTTATTCCCTCTTCGTCATTCTGCGAATGGACTTTCATGCTTCGTTCATACCTGCTGGTCAATTCCTTGTCGAATTCGCTCACATGCCCGCTTTTCATGGCGGCGATTGCGTAATAGGGCAGCGTATGCCGGTTGGCATTCCAAAGATAGCCTGCGTCTATTTGCTGAAAGAGGGCATACGATTCCTGATATTCCCCCCGCTTCAGGGCGCGATACGCTTCAAGCCAATAACTCACCGGCAACAAGTCAGAGGCAGGCGTTCCCGGCTTGTTGCCCAGCTCCCTGGCTGTGTCGATCAGGGGTTGGCCGGGAATCCGGTCTGTTGCCCCTGCCATGGACAGATAACGGCTTTTTGACGATTCGTCGTAAACGGAACCCGGGGTGTTCAGCGCGGAGCCGTTCAGCCAGTCGACGATTTGCCGGTCGCTGGCGCGCTGGCGGCGATGGCCGACCAGGGCGGATTCCCAAATATGAGGCTTTCTGCTGCGCAGCGCGACGGCGTGAAAACCGTCCCACGCCGTTTCCGATTCGCCGGCAATGTGCAGAAGGGCGAAATAATCGCGGAAACGGTAACTTGACGAATAGCGTTGCACGTTTCTGTAAAAATGCCTCAAAGCGCCCGCGTAATCCTCGTCGAGCAACGCGAGACGTCCGGCGCTGCTCATGCTCGCGCTGGAACCGGTATTGGAAACGGCGGCTATTTTGTAAAAAGGCTTTGCCAGTTCCGTTTCTCCAATCCAGTAGAACCACGACCCCATTTCGAAGGCCTCATTGTCCGATGCTACCGATGGCGTCTGGGCCAGGACGGGATAAGACAAAAATGCCTTGGCGGCTTCCGCGTAGCGCTCTTCGGCGAACAACAGTCTGGCAAGACGGTAATAGACATTGCTGTTTGTCGTTTTCTGAAGAACGGTGGTTTGCAGCGCCGCTATCGCGGCTTCCGTCTTCCCTTCGGATTCGCGTAAATCGGCGGTCAAAAGTTCACGGGTCGAGCTTCCGATAAAGCGCCCTTCCGTTTCGCGGAGCAGTTTTTCTTTTCCGGCGGCATCGCGAATGGAATAGAAATAGGTTTTGAGTACATTGGTCGCGTACTGGGCGTTTGCCAGGGTTTCATCGGATGGGCGATCCGAATTGAAGCGAGAAGCGCTCATGGAGTCCCAGTAATCGGCGATTAGCCTGTTTTTGAGATGCTGTTCGCGGAAATCAGTTTTTGCCTGCCCGGTCAACTGCTGCAACGGGCCGTGGTATTCCGCGTAAATGCGCGCCGACAAAATCTCCGGATGTGAACCGAAGACCGGCTCAATCGCCTTGATATATTCGATGGCACTCCTATAGGCGGCTTGGGAGTAAGCCATTCTTTTCGCCTTGTAAACCATGTTGGCGACCGCGGATCGTGTGAGAAATTCGAAAACATCCAGCCGGTTATGCGTCCATGACATGGAGGTATTGTGCGGCGAGGGTTCCGGAAGCGCAAGCTGGGGGGAGAGGTAATTGGAAAGAAAAAGATCGATGTCTTCGCTGAGAATATCCTGTCCGGCCGCCGCTTTCCCGCGTATCGCCTGTTTGAAGGTCTGTCCGGCGGCGGGAAATTCGTCACCAAGCAACTGGAGAATCCGCGCGTTGCTGAAACGGTGCAGCTTGATCGGATCAAGGTCGGCCAGACGGTGCTCGAAAAAATATTTCAGGGGGTGAGGCAATTTTTCGGCGAATGCCAGAGTGGTTTTGTCCGGCTGTTCTTTGTACGCGTAGGCTACGGCGGCCACGTCGATTTCCGCCATGAGGCGCTGGGGAGATGCCGGTATCTGCAAACGGTGGCGCCGCAGGCCGGGCAAATCGCCGTTCAGGAAGGCGGCGAGCGCGCGCTCGGCGTCGTTCTGGGACGGGTCGATCACGGCAAGCGCGGCGGGGCGCATTCTCAGCCCCGCGTAAGCGCGTGCCAGAAGCTGCCGCGTTGAAGGGTGCTTCGGAGGAAGCCGCCATGCCAGCAACAGGGAGCGCTCGAAAAAACATTCTTTTTCCCGCCAGGCGTCCCACGGAAGAAGATACGCCAGCATCTGGAGCCGCAGGGCCGCGTTGGCCGCATCCTGCTTTTCCGGCATGGCCGAAAAATCAGCCGGAATGATGGCCTCAAGGTTTTTGGCCGGGAGGGGTTGCGCTTCGTTGAAGCGGAATCCCAGAGTTTCGACGATTTTTTTCAGGTTTTTCCGGAACGCGAGAACGGGCGGGGTTTCATTGTCAAAATCGATGTCTGTGATCGCTATCCCCGGCAGATCGGTCGTTTCCGAAAAATTGCCCTCCGCGTTCCGCTCCTGAAACTGAAAATAAAGATGAAGCGCGCTGCCGTCCTTATGGCCGGCCCACGTCCAGAGAATGCGCTTTGCGCCAGTAAGCGAAGCCAGCCGGAAAACGGCTTCGCGGTCTATCCGGCGGTCGTTGTCGCCAAGCGCCTTGGCAAGCAGATAGGGATGGGCGACAGTGACGGATTCCGGTAGGGAAGAAGCAAGCAGGGCGGTCATCAGCGAGCGGTGCGAACTTCGGATGCCAAATCCCTGTACCTGAAAAGGAACGAGCAGAAGATCGATTTTTGCCCCTTCAAAAAGTGCCGCGTAACGATTCATTTCGGCCTTCCGCCAAGCGGTGGAAGGCTGAGATGGCAGACCATTCATTTCCAGATCGGGATACGGCGGCGTGGCCAGCTCGCCCGATTTGGATTTTAGATGCTCTTTTTCACGCTCTTCCAGCGGGAGGGCCGCCAAACGCTCGCTTTCTTTCACAATGGCTTCGAGGATGCGTCGGGTGTCTTCTCTCGCCTGGGCGTCTTCTCTGGCGCGCTGTTCTTCCGGGATTTGCGGATCGGAATCCGGCGTTTTGGTTTGCCGCGTGAAAAAATAAGCGCCTGTCACAATGAACAGGATCGACAGAAGAAACATGAGGCGTTTCATGACGGATACCTCCCTTCGTTAACAGGCGCGTCCCGCCTTTTTCCGGCGGGGTGCGTTTCAGTCTATGCCGGACTGTTGGGCGTGAGCTGTTTTTCCAGGTGAGAAATCTTGTCTTTGAGGAGGAGTTTCCGTTTTTTCAGACGCTGGATCAAGAGCTGATCCTGAGCGGGCAGAGGGCTGCCCGATAAATGCTCGATGATGAGATTGAGATCGCGATGTTCTACCTGAAGTTCGCTCAAGGCCGCTTGCGTTTTTAGAATTTCGTCTTCGTTCAGCATTTTCATGACCCCTGGGTTAGGACGATTGATAAACTTAATTTTTCGGAAAACCGGTGATTTCCTTCGTCCCTGGCCGTTTTTGCATATGTTTTCGCAGGGGCGCGCTATCATGCCGGAGGCCCGGGCCGGAAAAACGCTTCCGGCCAATGGCAAATAGTAGATATGGTAGGCGCGCCGCGGATAAAAAACAATGCTGTTACGCATAATCTCGCGGTAAGATCAGGACGGTTTTCCGGGACGCGCGGAGAACGCATGGCGAAAGCGCTTCCCTGTCGTCGGGGTTGAATGCGCCATTCCGGAAAAACGGTTTTGCCCCCGCGTGAAAAGGTCACTGGATGAACAAAGCTTTTACCCGTGAAAACGACGGCGAAGATGAGGAAGAAGACGCCGGACCGTTGCTCCGGCTTCCGCCGGGGACGCGCAATTACATCACGCCGGGCGGTTACGCGCGAATGCGCGACGAACTGGATTTTCTGCTGAAAACCGAACGGCCGCGTATCGTCGACACCGTCCAGTGGGCAGCCTCGAATGGTGATCGCTCGGAGAATGGCGATTATCTGTATGGAAAAAAACGCCTGCGCGAAATCGACCGGAGGATACGTTTTCTGACAAAGCGGATGGATGCGGCGGAAGTCGTCGACCCTGCTGTGCGCCGGGAAAATCTCGATCGGGTATTTTTTGGCGCTACGGTGACTGTCGGCATCGAGAGCGGCGAAACGCATATTTACCGGATTGTCGGCGTCGATGAGACCGATGCCGCAAAAAAACGGATTAGCTGGATTTCCCCGCTGGCCAGAGCGCTCATTAAAGCTTGCGAGGGCGATACCGTCCGCTTTCTGAGTCCATCCGGATGGCGCGAAATCGACGTGCTGCGTGTGGAATATCTCCCTGTCGATCCCTGAACAGGGGAAATACCTTTTTAATCTGCATCCTCCGACAGGCTCAGGACAGGCAGGGCGAACGGATTGGAAAGGAGGTCTCCGGAAACCCAAGGAGATTAAAAATGGCTTAAGGACGTTATTTTTTATCTTCGGCCCTGTTTTTGCCATTCGTGATGAGCGTGTTAAAAATTGGGGCTGTACTAGATTAGGGGTTTAAATGTCACACCAAGAGCGTAAAAGATGTAATTGCCGTGTTGGTGTGCCGTAATTGAATCGGAATTCGCATTCTTTCAAAAAGAGGGGAAA
>JAITGN010000047.1 GCA_031280565.1 Accumulibacter sp.
ACCCGTTTACGCTGAACCATTAACGGCGCATATTCTCGTTCATACTGATTTTGCCGGAACGCATTGACGGCATCTATTTCCGTTCGTACTGAGCCTGTCGAAGCAGGAACGGACGCTCCGAGGTCCTCCCAACGCCTCTTGAATCAGGGGCGTTCAAGGTAAAGGCATTCCTGGCCTTTCCAATCCTTACCCTTCGACAGGCTCAGGGCGAACGGATTGGAAAGGCGTTCTTCGACAGGCTTCCTTCGTCAAGCTCAGGACAGGCAGGATGAACGGACTGGAAAACATGCCCTATCTCCGTTCGTGCTGAGCTTGTCGAAGCCTGTGGTGAGCTTGTCGAACCATATGAACGGACGCTCCGAGGTCTTCCCAACACCTCTTGAATCAGGGGTGTTCAAGGCAAAGGCATTCCTGGCCTTTTCAATCCTTACCCTTCGACAGGCTTCCTTCGACAGGCTCAGGACGGAGCAGGACAGGCAGGGCGAACGGATTGAAAAAGAGGCATCCTGAAACTCAGAAAGATTAAAAATAGCTTGAGGGCGTTATTTTTATCTTTTGTTCAGTTTTTTGCCTTTCGTGATGAGCGTGTTAAAACCCCGTCCGCACCAAGCCTGCCAAATCACCGGCAATACCTGTCTCCGTTCGTGCTGAGTCTTCCGAACCATCGACACCCTCTATCTCCGTTCGTGCTGAGCCTGTCGAAGTATGAACGGACGCTCCGCTTTTCCAGTTCGTGCTCTTCGACAACACCTATCCCCGTTCGTGCTGAGCTTGTCGAAGTATGAACGGACGCTCTGCCTTTTCCGTCCGTGCTCTTCGAATCGTTTTTCAATCCTTACCCTTCGACAGGCTCAGAGCGAACGGATTGAAAAACGAGCTTCTGACGAGCTTCCTTCGTCAAGCTCAGGACAGGCAGGGCGAACGGATTGGAAAGGCGGAGGCCGTCCTCTCCCGGCCACATGCCGCTATTTGAATCGAAAATGCTCTAGAAGTCTCATCGCGGCACACTCCATGAAACTGTCAAAAACGGAAAGCTGCCGAAAATATTCCGGAATCCTGTCAAGGAAACCCGCTTCATTCCTTGATTGTTCACATAAAAATAGCGCTTTTTTCGTATTCTCCAAAATTCAGCATACGGTTTAAAGCGATTTTATCTCTTCAGAAAAGAAGAAAAAGAACAGTTTAAAAAAATTTGCTTACGTTTTCAAGCCATTTTATATGAAGAAATACACAAAAATAGCTCTGTTCCGCCGTTTTATTTTTTTGAGCCGTCATCCTGAGCGGACGGCTCCGTCCAAAGGCCGCCAAGCGATTTGAGCAGCGCGAGACTCGCGAGCAGTTTGCGCCCCATGAGATCAATCCGCGTCCGTTCAGCGCCCAGCGACGTCGTTTGCGCCACCACAACGTTGAGATAACTCACGATCCCGGACTGGTACTGGTTATGCGTCAAGTCAAGCGATTCGGCGGCAAACCGCGCGGCTTCGCGCTGGACTTCTTCCTCTTCGTCGAGAATGCGCAGGGCCGCCAGGCTGTCCTCGACTTCGCGGAAAGCCGTCAACACGGTCTGGCGATACGCGGCCACGCTTCTGTCGTAGGACGCGACGGTCTGGTCTTTCTGCGCGGAACGCACGCCGGCGTCAAAAAGCGGCAACGCGAGCGCCGGGCCGATCGACCAGAAACGGTTCGGAAGCCGTACCAGTTCCGACAGACTGGACGAAGCCTGATAACCGCTGTTCGAGGTCAGTGTCAGCGCGGGGAAGAACGCCGCCTGCGCAACGCCAATCTGGGCATTGGCCGCCGCGACGCGGCGCTCCGCCGCCGCGATGTCGGGACGGCGTTCAAGCAGATCGGATGGCAAACCCGCCGGAATCGATGGCAGACCGGGCAACCTGCCGGTTACCGGCAAGGAAAATTCCGCCGGCGCCTTGCCGAGCAATAGCGCGATGGCATGTTCGAGCTGGGCGCGCTGTATTTCCAGATCAATCGCCTGCGCGCGCGTGGTCTTCAACTGTGTTTCAGCCTGAGCCACGTCGATCCGTCCGGCAACGCCCGCATCGTAGCGGTTCCGGGCGATTGTCAGGGAACGTTCGTAAGCCGCGGCTGTTTCGTCAAGCAGAAGACGCTGCGCCTCGTTGGCGCGCAATTGCAGATAACTCTGGACCAGTGTCGCGCGCGCGCTGAGCAAGGCGGCTTCAAGGTCGGTCGCGCCCGCTTCCGCCGCCGCTTCGTTCGCTTCGACGTTGCGGCGTATCCGCCCCCAGATATCGATCTCCCAATTCATTCCCAACGACAGGCGGTTGATTTTGCGGATCGGGTCTCCCGGCATAACCGTACTGCCGCTGACGGAAGAGGACGGCGCGGATGAGACGCCCCGCGTGCGCGTTCTCGACAGACTGGTGTTGAGGGACGGGAAAAACGACGCGCTGGCGGCATCAAGCGCGGCAAGCGCCTGACGGTACTGGGCTTCGGCCATGAGAACGCTTTGGTTCGAGATTTCGACCTGTTCGACAAGTTCATTCAGTACGGGGTCGCGGTAAATTTCCCACCACCTGCCTCGCGGCACGTTGTCTTTCGGCGCGGCGGTTTTCCAGAGTCCCGCCTGTTTGAAAGCGTCCGGAACCGGCATGCCGGGCCGTTTGTAATCCGGGCCGACGGCGCACCCCGGCACGGCAAGAATCAGGCCAAAACAGAGAAGAACGCGGAATTTTCGGATCATGGAAAAACCTCAACGGGAAAACGGCCGCTCTTTTCCGGACGGCCGGAAAGCAAGCGTCCAGCGGATTTTTTGCAGCCCTTCTTTCCAGAAACGCAGGCGGTCCAGATAGAGATAAACGATCGGGGTCGTATAAAGTGTAAGCAACTGGCTCAGAATCAGTCCTCCAACGATCGAAATGCCAAGCGGTTGCCGCAGTTCCGCGCCGTCGCCGCGGCCGAAAACCAGCGGCAGCGCGCCGAAAAGCGCCGCCATCGTCGTCATCATGATCGGGCGGAAGCGCAGCAGGCAGGCTTCCCGGATCGCGGCGCGCGGCGCGAGTCCGGAAACGCGCCCGGCTTCAAGCGCGAAATCGATCATCATGATCGCGTTTTTCTTGACGATGCCGATCAGCAGAATCACGCCAATCATCGCGACCACATTGAAATCCATCCTGAACAACAGCAGCGCCAAAATCGCGCCCACGCCCGCCGAAGGGAGCGTTGACAGAATCGTGACCGGATGAATCAGGCTTTCGTACAATATGCCGAGGACAATATACACCGCGACCAGGGCCGCGACGATCAAAATCGCCTGATCCGCGACGGAACTCTGAAAGAGTCTGGCCGTCCCCTGGAAACTTCCCCGCACCGATGACGGCAGGCCGATCCGGTGTACCACCGCGTCGATGGCGTCCGTCGCCTGGGAAAGCGATACGCCTGATGCGAGATTGAACGAAATCGTCGACGCGGCGAACTGCCCCTGGTGACGAACGGATAACGGCGTCGCCGCGCTTTCCCAGCGCGCGAAAGCCGTCAGCGGAACCTGTTTCACCGCGCCGTCCGGCCCGGAAGCAATTACAAAAACATCGTTCAGGCTGTCCGGGCTTTGCAGGTATTCGGGAGCCGCCTCCATCACGACGCGGTACTGGTTGAGCGGATGATAGATCGTCGAAATCTGGCGCTGTCCAAAAAAATCGCCGAGCGTCGCGTTGATCAAACGCTGGTTCAGTCCAAGCCGCGAAACGGCATCCCGGTCGATGATCAGCGTGGTCTGCTCGCCCCTGTCCTGCTGATCGGTATTTACATCGGAGATTTCCTTGATCCGGCTCATTGCCTGGCGCACGGGCGGTTCCCATTTCCTCAGATCCTCGACGGAATCAGCCTGCAAAGTGTATTGATAGACCGCGCGGGACGAGCGCCCGCTGCCGCCGATACGGAATTCCTGGATCGGCTGCATGAACAGCACCGCGCCCGGTTCGCGCGACAGTTTCTTGCGCAAGCGGTCAATGACCCGCTCTACCGATTCCCTGCGCTCCGGCAAGGGTTTCAGGGTAATGAAAAGCGTTCCCGATCCATGCCAATCGTTATTGCTGAAACCAATGACGTCGACGATGGCCGGATCTTCGTTCAGCTTTTTGATAAACAGGGCGAGTTTCTCGCTGGAAAAGCGGAACGAGGCGCTCTGATCGACCTGAATCGTTCCGAAAATCCGCCCGGTATCCTGCTGCGGGAAAAGCCCTTTCGGAATCACCGAATACAGATAGACATTGAAGCCGATCGTGCTCAGCAGGATAAAGACCATGAGCATCCCATGTGAAAGCGCCCAGTCGAGCGACCGGCGGTACGATTCCAGCATCCAGTCGGAAAAGCGCGAACAAAAACGCTGAAAGCCTCCCTGAATGCGGCCCGTCCGGTAACGCAGCAAATAGGCGCACATCATCGGCGTCGTCGTCAATGAGACGACGAGCGAGATCAGGATCGCCACGGAAAGCGTAACGGCGAATTCGCGGAACAGGCGTCCGACGATTCCGCCCATCAGCAGAATCGGGAGAAAAACGGCGATCAGCGACAGCGACATCGATATGACGGTAAAACTCACTTCGCGCGCGCCCCGAACCGCCGCTTCGAATGGCTTCATCCCGGCCTCCACATGACGCGAAATGTTTTCCATGACGACGACCGCGTCGTCTACGACAAACCCCGTCGCGACTGTCAATGCCATCATCGAAAAATTGTTGAGGCTGAAACCCGCAAGATACATGACGCCAAAAGTGCCAATCAGCGAAACGGGAACGGCGATGACAGGAACGAGAATTCCCCTGCCGCCGCCAAGAAAAAGGAAAACGACCAGAACGACGAGCGCGACCGAGATGAGCAGCGAATGCTCGACCTCGCGCAGCGAGGCGCGGATGGACAAGGTCAAATCCATCGTGACGTCGATGTCGATATCCGCCGGAATCGAGGCGCGCAATTGCGGCAAAACGTTCCTGATCCGCTCGACCGTCTCGATCGTATTCGCGCCAGGTTCACGATTGATCATGATGATGACAGTCGGCCTGCCGTTGTGCAGTCCCGTATTCCGGATATCCTGGACAGACTCTTCGACACGCGCCATGTCGGAAAGCCGCACAGCCGCGCCGTTCCGCCACGCGACAATGATGGGAAGGTAGTCTTCGGCCTTCGTCGCCTGATCGTTGGCCAGGATCTGCCAACTGCGTGTTTCGTCCTCCAGATAGCCCTTTGGCCGGTTGACGTTGGCCGAAATGATCGCTGTCCGCACGTCCTCGAAACCGATTCCCGCCCGGCTCAACGCGCCCGGATTCAGCTCGACCCGAATGGCGGGAAGCGACGCGCCGCCGACGCTTACCCGGCCGACCCCCTTCAATTGGGCTATTTTTTGCGCCATGATCGTCGAGGCGATGTCGTACATCTGGCCGCGCGTCATCGAATCCGAACTTAAGGAAAGCGTCATGACGGGAAAATCCGCCGGATTGACCTTGCGATAGGATGGATTGACCGGCAGACCCGTCGGCAGAAGATTTCGCGCCGCGTTCAGCGCGGCCTGCACGTCGCGTGCCGCGCCGTTGATATCGCGATCAAGATCGAACTGCATGACGATATTCGTCGACCCGAACGAGCTGTTGGACGTCATTTCGGTTATACCGGCAATCGTTCCGAGCGAACGCTCAAGCGGCGTGGCGACCGTCGCGGCCATCGTTTCCGGACTTGCGCCGGGCAGCGACGCCTGGACCGAGATCGTCGGGAAATCGACCTGTGGCAGCGACGCGACCGGAAGAAAATCGAACGCGACGATCCCGATCAGCGCGATTGCCGCGGTCAACAGGGATGTTGCCACGGGCCGCCGAATGAAAATCTCCGAAAAATGCACGATCACTCCAACGGCAGCGCCGTCCCCGCGGAAACAGGACGCGCCTTCGCGCCCCGCCAGAAACGGCGCGCCAGACGATCGAAGGCAAGATAGATCACCGGTGTCGTGAAAAGCGTCAACACCTGACTGACCAGCAGTCCGCCGACCATCGTCAATCCCAGCGGACGCCGGAGTTCCGACCCCATTCCCGATCCCAGCATCAGCGGCAGCGCGCCGAGAAGCGCCGCCATCGTCGTCATCAGGATCGGACGAAAGCGCAGCAGGCACGCTTCGTGGATCGCCTCGCGCGGCGCAAGGCCGCGAACGCGCTCGGCCTCAAGAGCGAAATCAATCATCATGATCGCGTTCTTTTTGACGATGCCGATCAAGAGAACGATTCCGATCACGGCGATCACGTCGATGTCTTTCCCCGAAACGAGGAGAGCGAGCAGCGCGCCAACGCCCGCCGAAGGCAAAGTCGACAGAATTGTCACCGGATGCACATAGCTTTCGTAAAGAACGCCAAGCACGATATACATGACAACGATGGCCGCCAGAACAAGCAGCAGCGTATTGTCGAGCGACGCCTGGAAAGCCTGCGCCGCGCCCTGAAAATCCGTCTGGATGCTTTCCGGCATTTGCAATTCGCGTTCCGCCGCGCGAATGGCCTCGACCGCATCCCCGAGAGACGCGCCGGGCGCCAGGTTGAACGAAAGCGTCACGGCGGGAAACTGGCCGACACGATTGATCGAAAGCGGCATCGCGCGCTCCGAAAAACGCGCCACGGACGACAGGGGAACCTGCGCGGAAACGCCGTTGACCGTCGAAACGATATAAATATCATTCAGCGCTTCGAGTCCTTTCTTGTATTCCGGTTTCACTTCGAGCACGACGCGATAAAGATTCGATTGCGTAAAGATCGTCGATACCAGGCGTTGGCCGAACGCGCTGTAAAGAGCGCTGTCGATAACCGCCGGCGTAATTCCAAGACGGCTCGCTTCTGCGCGGTCGATTTCGACATACGCCTGCAGCCCCTTGTTCTGCATGTCGCTCGCCACATCGGCCAGTTCCGGCAAACGGCGCAGCCGTTCGAGCAGGCGTTCCGTCCATTCCGCCAGTTCTTCCGCGTCTGCGCTCTCCAGACTGAACTGAAACTGGGTCCGGCTGACGCGGTTTTCGATGCTCAAATCCTGGACAGGCTGCATGAACGCCGAAATGCCATTCAGCTTTTCGAGTTCCGGCCGCAGGCGCCGGATAACTCCAACCGCATCCGTATCGCGACGCGAGCGCGGCTTCAGGGAAATCAGCAGACGGCCGCTGTTCAAGGTCGGATTGCTCCCGTCTACGCCGATAAACGAGGAAATGCTTTCAACGGCGGGATCGCGAAGCACGATCCCGGCCACCGACTGCTGCCGCTCGGCCATCGCCGAAAAGGAAATCGACGCAGGCGCCTCGGTAATGCCTTGTATGCTTCCGGTATCCTGAACGGGAAAAAAGCCCTTTGGAACGATGATGTAGAGAATGATCGTCAGCGCGAGGGTCGCGAACGCGACCAGAAGCGTCTCGAACTGGCGGTCGAATACCCAGCGAAGCGCCGTGTCATACCGCGTGATCAGCCGCTCGAAAAATTCGCCGCTCTTGTGAAAAAACCAGCCCTGTTTTTCTTCCGGCGAATGTTTCAGAAGACGCGCGCACATCATCGGCGTCAGTGTCAATGACACAACAGCGGAAATCAGGATCGCGACCGACAGGGTGACGGCGAATTCACGGAACAGGCGTCCGACGACATCGCTCATGAAGAGCAGCGGGATCAGCACGGCGATCAGCGAAACCGTCAGCGAAATGATTGTGAAGCCGATCTGTTCCGCGCCCTTGAGGGCGGATTCCAGGGGAGGTTCGCCGCGTTCCGTGTAGCGGGCGATATTCTCGATCATCACGATGGCATCATCGACGACAAAGCCCGCCGCGATTACCAGGGCCATCAGCGTCAGGTTATTGACGGAAAACCCCGCCAGGTGCATGACGCCGAAAGTTCCGACCAGCGAGAGCGGAACGGCGACGCTTGGAATGATCGTCGCCGGAACATTGCGGAGAAAAACGAAAATGACCATGACCACCAGAGCGACCGAAAACAGCAATTCTCTCTGCACGTCGGCGACGGAAGCCCGTATCGTCGTCGTCCTGTCGACAAGCACCTGAAGGTCTGCCGGGCGCGGCAGACTCAGGCGCAGCTGCGGCAACAGCCGCTTGATCCGGTCGACCGTCTCGATCACGTTCGCGCCAGGCTGCCGCTGGATATTCAGAATAATGGCCGGCCTTTGGCGCCCCTCGACAACGGCCCACGCGGCAAGCCGCGTGTTTTCCGCGCCATCGATCACATCGGCGACATCCGCTATCCGGATGGGCGCGCCGTTCCGCCAGGCGACGACAAGCTGGCGGTATTCCTCCGCCGAGCGGAGCTGGTCATTCGCGTCGATTGTCGAGGCGCGTTCCGGCCCGTCAAAACTGCCTTTCGCTGAATTGACATTCGCATTTCCAATAACGGTTCGCAGATCGTCGATATTCAGCCCGCTTGCCGTCAACGCCTTGGGGTTCACCTGAATACGGATCGCGGGCCGCTGGCCGCCGCCGATACTGACAAGACCAACGCCGGGCAATTGTGAAAGTTTCTGCGCGAGCCGCGTATCGACAAGATCCTCGACCTTCGGCAAGGGCAGCGTATCCGAGGTAACCGCCAGCGTCATGATCGGCGTATCCGCCGGATTCACCTTGCTGTAAACCGGAGGCATGGGCAGGTCGCCCGGCAGAAATGAGGAAGCCGCGTTGATCGCCGCCTGAACCTGCTGTTCGGCGACATCGAGACTGATATCAAGACCGAACTGAAGCGTAATGACCGACGCGCCGCCTGAACTCGACGAAAGCATCTGGTTCAGGCCGGGCATTTGCCCGAATTGCCGCTCAAGCGGCGCGGTAACGGACGACGCCATGACATCCGGGCTGGCTCCGGGATAGAGGGTCGTTACCTGTATTGTTGGATAATCGACCTCCGGCAACGCTGAAACCGGCAGAAGACGGTAGGCCAGCAGCCCCGTCAGCAGGATCGACAGCATCAGGAGCGATGTCGCTATCGGCCGCAGAATGAAAGGGCGCGAAAGATTCATTCGCGCGTCCCGGCGGCGCGTTCCGCGGATTTTTCCTCACGTTCGCCGGAGGCGGCGTTCCGGCCCTTCGGAACCGGATCGTCCCCGCCTCTTTTTTTCCGCACAGCGTTCCCGGCCTCCTCGCCTTGGCGCGCGCCGCCGGTCCCATCCATGGGTTTTCCGTCCAGCGAAAATTCGACAGCCGCGTTCTGCCTGAGCCTGTCCGCGCCCGTAACAACAACAATATCGCCCGATTGCAAGCCCTCCTCTATGGCGACGACATCCGCGGTCGCCGGCCCGAGCGTCACGCGGCGAATTTCGACTTTTTTCTCTTCGGGATGGATGAGATATACAAACGTGCCCGGCGCGCCGCGCTGAATCGCCGAGACCGGCGCGAGCATGGCATCGCGCCGCGTTTCGACGCGCAAGCGGATGTTGACGAACTGGTTCGGAAAAAGCGAATTGTCCGCGTTCTCGAATTCGGCCTTGAGTTTCACCGTTCCTGTCGCCGTGTCGATCTGGTTGTCGAGCGAAAGAAGTTTGCCTGTCGCCAGCCGGGTCTTCCCCTCGCGATCCCACGCCTCGACCTGAAGGCTTTCTCCCGCCCGAACCGGCTTGAGCACCGCGCCGATCGTATCGGCCGCGATGGCAAAAACCGCTGTAACCGGTTGTGTCTGGGTGATGACGACGATCCCCGCCGCGTCGCTCGCGCGAACCATGTTGCCGACGTCGACAAGGCGCAGGCCAAGCCGCCCCGATAACGGCGCGCGTATCCGCGTGAATTCAAGCTGGAGGCGCGCGTTATCGACAAGCCCGCGATTGGCGCGGACGACTCCCTGATATTGCGCCACAAGCGCTTCCTGCGTATCGACCTGCTGACGCGCGATCGAATCCTTGGCAAGCAACGTGGCATAGCGGTCGCGGTCGATCTTCGCGTTTCTCAACAGCGCCTCGTCGCGCATCAACTGCCCGCGCGCCTGCTCAAACTGCGCCTGAAAGGGGCGCGAATCGATTTCGGCAAGAACATCACCCTCCCGAACGAACTGCCCTTCCTGGAAGTTGATTTTCAGCAATTGCCCATCGACCCGGGATTTGACCATGACGGTATTCCGCGCGGTCACAGTACCAAGCGCACGGACAATGACATCGATATCGCCACGCCGGATTTCCGCCGCGCCGACCGGAACCGGAAGGGAAGGATCCCAGCGCCGCGCGTTGCGTGAAGAGGCGGGCGGCTGCGACTTCATCCGCTCGACCAGATAGTATGAAACAGCGCCGAGCGCTACCAGACCGCAGAAAATACTGCCGATAATTTTCGTGTTTTTCCCTTGTCGCCGCATGCGTTAACCCTGAAATCGCCGGAATATGTGGCGCCAAATATAGCAAATGCGATCTTCCGGCAAGAAATTTGGAACATTTCGTAATGGATCGAGCGTTCCAAATCATTTTCGTCCGCACTTCAACAGACGCCGCCAGAGACGCCATTCATCCGGTTTGACAAGCCCGGCATGAGCCTGTCGAAGGAAGCCTGTCGGAGAACACCTTTCCAGTCCGTTCGCCCTGAGCTTGTCGAAGGGTTAGGACTGGAAAGGCGGGGCGTCCGTTCCTGCTTCGACAAGCTCAGCACGAACGGAAATAAGCGCTGTCGATGATTTGACAAGCTCAGCACGAACGGAGATAACGCCGTTGATGATTCAACACGTTTGGCGTGACAGGATTTTCCCCGCCCGCTTCGCCCCCCGGCTAATTGAACGGGGTTCCGGCATACGAGTCGCCAAGGGATTGAGGAAGTAAGTACAACTGGTTCTCTTTCATGCTAGACTTGAGCCGTTTTCGACGAAATTTCATCAAAAAGCTTGACTTTTCCAAAGTGATCGAAACAATTTTCCCGCAAGCCGCAAGCCGCAAGCCGCAAGCCGCAAGCCGCAAGCCGCAAGCCATCTGATCGTCTGATTCCGCCAGCAAAGCCGGCGTCCGGTTTAATAGGCAGCCGCCGTATTCCGGTGTACTCCGATGACCTCACCGGTTGCGCAAGCCGTGGAGCCAACCACAAACAATTTAATCCATTCAGTCTGTTGACGCGAACTCAGTCTGCTTCGTCTTTCATACAGGGCGGCATCCTTACCTGTTTGCTTTAGCCAGGACAGCCCCTGCATTTTTATTTCGTAAATACAAGGAGATCATCATGGACACCAAGGCAATACAGGCAAAACTGAACACGATCGAAGCGTGGAAGGCCATGAAGGACAAGGGCCTGTTTGCCGCGCTCTTTGGCACCAAGCCGAAGCAGAATCTGGATCTGTGGCAGAGCATGGAAAAGACGGACGTGCTGCCTCTCCATGACATTCGCCGCGATCAACACGAGAATAACCACTATGTGATCTACGCCTTTTCGACAAAGGGAGAACTGTCGCAAGGCGAACTGCTGGCGCTTTCCGAAGCGGCAAGCCAGATCCCCCTCAACGCCATCCGCTATGACGCCATGGGGTGGCCGGGCTTTGGCTGTATGCGCACTTTCCAGCAGACGCTTGACGAAAACGATGGCGATCACAACCAGATTTCCATCGCGCTCACCAAGGAGGAGAATGGGCTGTTTGTCTTTATCGGCGCGGACTTCGACGCGGCGGCATTGGACGCGCCCTACGTGGCCTACGGACGCAAGGGCCGTTCGGTGTATGTTTATCCCCTGAGCAAGAGCAAGCTGCAAATGTTGTTGTAATGGAAACCCGCGACCCCAGGTTTGGCGCGCGTTTCAGCCTCGTGCGCGCGAGGCCCCCGCACCGCGCGCGCCATGTGTTCATGGCAATGATATGGTCTGCTGCCGGTATTCTGATGTTCGTTTTCAAGGATGCCCTTCTGGCAGAAGTTTCCACGGAGCGTTCCGCGAGGCTCTATTTCTTCATCATGCCCGGCCTGCTCGTTCTGTATGGCGCGGGGCTTTTCATCTACACGCAAACAAGACCGGTCGCGGTGCTCGCCCTGTACAAGGGCGGCATCATCGTAAAACTCTCCAGGAAAGAGCAGCGTATCGCACTGCGGGACATCCATTATTTTGTCATGAACAGCCAAGGGCTTGCGATTCGTGATAAAAACGGCGAATCCCTCGGGGAAATCCCCCACGAAGTCTTCGGTGACCGCGTATACCTCGCCTATGCGTTCCTTAAGGAGAGCGTACAACCCCGCCCATGAATCGGAGTTCGGCGTCCACCAGACGCAGATTCATGGAGGGGTCGAACAGCCCAAGGAGTCGGCGGCGTGCATCCTTGCCGGAGAGATCAAGGCAGAAGAAAGCAAAAACAGCTTCAGGCACCGCATGCCAAAATCGGGCCGTTCACTGTGGAGTAGGATTTTTTAACAGAAGCCCGGGGAAGGTCTGCATGGACCTTCGGCCGCCGTCACCCTGGAAAGGTCTATTCACGCCTCACACACAGAAATTCTGACACACCCCAGGCCGTAAATACTCTTTCCAATCCTGATTCTTTCTTCGAATCGTTTTTCAATCCTTACCCTTCGACAACATCTATCCCCGTTCGTGCTGAGCCTGTCGAAGTCGTGTTTTTCAATCCGTTCGCCCTGCCCCGTCCTGAGCTTGTCGAAGGAAGCTTGTCGAAGGGTAAGGACTGGAAAGGCTGGAGCATCCATTCATACTTCGACAGGCTCAGTACGAACGGAGATAGGTATTGCCGGTGATTTGAAAGGCTTGGTGCGGACGGGGTTTTAAGACGCTCATCACGAATGGCAAAAAACTGAAAAAAGATAAAAACAACGTTCTCAAGCCATTTTTAATCTTTCTGAGTTTCAGGATGCCTCTTTTTCAATCCGTTCGCCCTGCTCCGTCCTGAGCCTGTCGAAGGAAGCTTGTCGAAGGGTAAGGGCTGGAAAGGCGGTGCGTCCGTTCATACTTCGACAAGCTCAGCACGAACGGAGATAGGCACTATCGACAATTCGGCAGACTTAGCGCAGAAGGATTTTTAACACGCTCACCACGAACTACAAAAATCAAAACAGCTTGAAAATATCACTCGTTTTCAAGGTATTTTTATATAAAATTACTATAAAATCCCTTAAAAACGTGGGCAGATGTTCTAAAGATCGTTGTTTTTTACTTTTTTTCTTCTATAAGATTGCTCAAGAACGTCTATCTGTTTTTAGTGTACTGCAATTTTATTCAGATATTTTTATCAATATGCAGTGTTTTAGCCTGTTCAAAAGCAACGATTTTGGAATAAATTCAAAAAGAATATAATGAAGGGAAGATTCTGGCGGCGCAAAAATACCGGAAATTTTCCACCCAGCGCCGGGGCGGGCGATTTGACGCCCATTCAACCGCCGGTTTCCCGGATTTACTGTGTTTCGCAGTCCCCCTTCTGTATCGCGTTGCTGACCTCGCTTTCCATCGCGGCGCGGTCTTCATCGGAAACGAGGGTCTGTTCGCCGGTCGCGGGGTCGGTTTTCCAGACGGCACGATCCCGGATACTGTCAACGTAAGCTTTCCTGGCTCGCGCGTCCGCGCAGGCGCGCTGTTTTTTCTCTCTGTTCCGTTCCGCGTTGGCTTCCGCTTCAAGCCGGCCCCGGAAATCGCTTTCCTTCCAGCCCGCGCCGGAAGAGGGTTGTCTGCGAGACGCCGCGGGTCTGGAAGGCGGAGGAGGCTCTTTCACGGTGATCTTTTCGACGGAGGGATTATTCTCAGGCGGCGCGTCTCCGACGACGATCCTTCCATCCTTGTCTTTCCAGCGGTAGACCTGGATCTGCGCTTCGGTTCCGGAAACGCCAAAAAAAAGCAAAAAGCAAAGAATCGAAAATCTCTTATCCCTCATGCCGCGCTCCATTCCCTCCAGTCCGATCAAGCCCGGACAGAGCGCTCCTGAAAGCATGCGCCCGATTATTCACAGGAATACCGTTCCAGATTTTCACTCAACCTTTTTTCCATCGCGGCACGGTCTTCATCGGTCAGAAAATCGTAATCGCCTTTTTCTTCGTTCCAACTGGCAACCCGCCGCCCGTGAATCCTTTGAAGAAAGCTTTTATCCCGCAGCAACGAGGCGCAATGCTGTTTTCTTCGCTCTTCCGCCTTATCCGCATTAATCTGGCTTTTTGCCTTGGAAATCCTTCGCTGCTGGAATTCGACCTCTTTGGCATGCCAATCCGTATTTGGGCCGGAAGCGTCCTGCGCCGGTGGAGATGAATCCGGCAGGTTTATTTTTTCGGCGGACGATTCTCCCGCGGGCGGAGCGTCTCCATAGACTGTCCTGCCCTCCTTGTTTTTCCATTTATAAATCTGGGCGTTGGCCTCCGGCATGGCGGCAGCGGTCAACAACAGAATAAAACACAGGAAAATTTTCATGTACTCATCCGCCACATAAAAACCCTGGCCGATTATATCTCTTATCGCCCTTATCGCGGCAAATCGTCATTTTCTCCATTCATTTCCATTCATGGCGGCTCTGGCAGAGCGTATTGAACGTCTTTTCCCCATAGCGGCAGAGCCGCTTGAGGCCAATAACTTTTCCGTCATACGCCGCTCTGAAGCGAATACTTTTCCGGGCGGTTTCTTGACAACCGCCATCGCGCAGCTAGAATTGACGGGCAAAACGCATTCAGGTGCCCTGGATTGTTCCGGGGATAATAGGGAATCCCGTTCAAATCGGGAGCGAACCCATCGCTGTGAGTCAGTCTGCCGATTGCCGGCAGCTTTTTTTGCTTTATCCGGTCACTGTCGTTTTGATGGGAAGGCCGCAAAAAAAGGACAAGCCAGAAGACCTGCCGGAATGCTTTCGGTGACGGAAATGGCCTTGGGGGTGTCAAGGCCGCATCCGGTCGTTTTTCTCTACTTGATCAAGGAAAATGGGGTCCCGGATCACTTTGTGTGATCCGGGATTTTTTATGCGCGGAGAGACTTCAGAATATTCCGGCGATTTGAGGAAACCCTTTTCCGCCGGTCTGTTTTTCACGCTGCTTCTGGCTTGCGCGAATGCCTGCGGATTATCGGGAAACGATGCTCTTTTTCAGTGGCGCCTTGTCAATCAGGAGCGAAACGAAGACGGCGGCCGCACGATGATTTTCCAGTTGGAGGGCATCGGGAAGGAAGAAGGGATTCCGGATGTCATCTATAAATCTTCCCCACGAAAGAACCGCCGGGACAGGAACCGGACTTTCGGGCCGCCGGAATTCTACCGGAAACAAACGGGAGCGGGTCAGACGGATTTCAGGATTTATAGCGGCCGTCCGGAACTGATCGAATTGTGGGCCAGAATCCGGCGCGGAAACGGTTTCCATTATGCGCAAACCCTGTTCGCCGCGTTTGGGCAATCGGGTTTGAGCGACCGTCAATCCGAACGAATGGAATCTTTTCCCGATTGGCCTGCTTTTCGTCTATCCGCCGGAAAAAACTTTTACCGCGCTCAAACAGGAACCGAACTGACAGTCCAGATCACACCGGTTCCCGTTGGCATGCGCATTTACGAAAACCGGGTTCCGAGATCAAACCCCTCTGTGGACGCCAAAGGGCTTTATCGATATACGCCGCCCCATGAGGCCAATCTTTCAAAATCCGGTTTTTCCTCCAAAAAGGATCTGCTTTTTGTGGCCGACTTGCCCGATGGACAAGGCGCGCTCAGTTTTTATCTGCCTGTTTTCCGGGCTTATTATGGCCAGATCAGCCTGAAAAGCGGCCTGGCGGTTCTGCTGTTCACCGTAATGCTCTCCCTGGCTTTCATCTGGTTTCTTAACAGGAAATTTCCATGGCGCTGACATGAAACGGACGCTTTCTTTTTTGACGATGCCGGGTATGCAAACAATCCGGACGGGGTTTCAGCATTTCAGTTTTTTGATCCTGATGTACGGAGGACGTTTTGGAATCCATCTTGGTTCGGCCGTGCCCTGTTTTGCCTGCCCTTACGTCCCCGGATGTGGAGGCTACTGTTATTTGATGGGACTTCAGGGATATATCGGATTCGGCCTGCGCGTCCTCTCGTGGCACGCGGTATGGACGGCCCTGGGCTGGCTGGCGGTTTTCGTGATTCTGGTCGCTGTTTTCGGCAAAGCCTGGTGCGGATGGGTCTGTCCTTTTGGCCTGATTCAGGATTGGCTGACCGCCCTCAGGAAAAAACTGGGCGTCCGGGAACGGATCATTTCACCCTCAATCCGAAACTGTCTGACCTGGCTGCGCTATGGGCTTCTGGTTTATCTGGCGCTTGTTCCGCCCCTTGTGACGGCCGGCATTTTGTCCGACGATTTCTATCTGCCTTTTTGCAACATCTGTCCGGGGAAAGCTCTTTTGCCTCTTTTCGCCGGAGAAACCAAATATCTTGCCCTGAACCTGGAAAACACCGTTACTCTGGCTTTTTCTCTTGTCTTGCTCCTCATCACGGGCATCATGCTGGTCGGCATGTTTTTCAAAGAGCGTTTTTTCTGCTTTTTTTGCCCGCTTCTCGCGTTGATTCATCTTTTGAAACCACTGACGGCACTGGGCCTCATAAAAACGCCGTCCTCCTGCGTGGGGTGCGGAACCTGTTCGCGCGCCTGTCCGATGGATATCGAAAAACTCGAAGAAGATACAAGCGATATCCAAGGCGGCGAATGTCTCAATTGTCTTCGATGCCTGGAAGCCTGCCCATCCAGCGCCGCTTTGAATCTGAGGTTTTTCAGGCTCAAACCGGTTTCTTCTTCCGGGGGACGCCCATGAATCCGGATTTTGAGCAGGAACGACGACAACGTCTTTTTCAAAAAGCCGTCCGGAAAAACAGGGATGAAACCGCCAGGGTTCTGGAAACTCTGCGGAATCGTGAGGACTACCGTCCTGAACTGGATTATTTTCTGAATCTGGCGGCGGATACCTCCGCCACGGCGGCCGAAAAACGGAGTGGCCGTCCCGCGCTTCGTTTATTGTGCCTGCAAGCGCCCCTGGAACTCATTCATGCCGCCGGTTTTCAGCCGTTCAAGGTTTTCAGCGGCTCACTATCCACCTCGACACTAGCCACTCAGGATTTTCCGGCCCTGATCTGCCCGCTTTTACGCGCCGTTTTGGGAGAGATGATCCTGAACGAAAACGATGCGCCCGGCCTTCCCTGGGTATTGCCGACAACGTGCGACTGGGTGGTGAAATTTCCGGAAATGCTGGCGCTGACAGGCCATCCATCGAAGCCGGAATTCCACTGGCTGGAATTGCCTCATCTGAAAAACCGGCGCGACAGCCGGGAACGCTGGCTGGGGGAAATCTGGCGCCTGAAAGAATTTCTGGAACAAATTTCAAAACGCCCCATAAAGCGCGGCGCCCTGCTCGAATCGATCGAAATTTACGGACATGCCGCAGAAATACTTCAACGATTGAAGATCGCCCGCGAAAACGGACGTTTGTCTTCGGTCTGGTTTATGCTCATCCTGAATGCTTTTTTTCTTGACGCTGTGGAAAAATGGACGACTCGCGCGGAAATTCTGCTATCTGCCCTGACCGCTGGACGGATAACCGGTGGCAGGGTTTTTCTGGCCGGATCCCCGATTGTCTTTCCAAATTTCAAGCTGCCCTTTTTGTTCGAGGAGGCCGGATTGAGCATCGTCGCCGACGATCTCTGCTCATCGGAACGGCTGTTCCCCGGAAAAACCTTCATTACGGATACGTCGGTTTTCGGCCTGATTTCAACATTGGCGGGCCGTTATCACCAAGGCTGTTTATGTCCGGTTTTCGCTGACAATGACCGTCGAATCAACAATATTCTTGGACGCCGGACCAACGCTTCCTTTCATGGAATTATTTTTCATGTTCTGAAAGGCTGCCATCCCTATGATCTTGAAAGTTTTTCTCTGGAAAACGGCCTGAAGGCGCACGGCCTCAAATTTATCCGTCTCGAAACCGATTACGCTCCGGAAGACGGACAAAACCTTTTAACCCGGCTCGAAGCCTATCACGCGACATTGACGGATAAATGACATGACTCTTAAAGCCGGCCTTGATCTTGGCAGCACCGCCATAAAAGCGGTTCTTGCGGATGACGAACAAATCCTGTGGCGCGGAAAGTCTCCAACCCGCCCAGGCCAGGAAGCCGTGGGCCAGTCGCTGATCGACAGCGCTTTGGTGGAAATCGGGGCGCCTGAAAATGCCATTGGCGGAATAGCGGTCACCGGTTATGGGAAAAAACTTTTCAGCCGCCCGGATGGCCGGGTGGATGAAATCAGCGCGAATGCCGCAGGGCTTTTCCGTTTGAGCGGCGGCCGCGCCAGAACGATTGTAAATATTGGCGGCCAGGATCTGAAAGTCCTCTTTCTGAACGATCAAG
Organism: Accumulibacter sp.; assembly: GCA_031280565.1. GTDB lineage: Bacteria > Pseudomonadota > Gammaproteobacteria > Burkholderiales > Rhodocyclaceae > Propionivibrio. Next base: position 18,255 of record JAITGN010000047.1, read on the forward strand.
GACGTGTCGCCGATTTCAGGATGAACGATAAATGCGCCGCTGGAACCGGCCGTTTTTTTGAACTCGCCGCCCGGATTCTGGATACGCCCCTGGAAGAGTTCGGCGTCCTGAGCCGTCTGGCTGAAAAAGATCTGGGACTTAACAGCACCTGCGTCGTCTTTGCCGAGAGCGAAATCGTTTCCCTTCTGGCGGCCGGGACGCCGAAAGAAGAAATCATCAAGGCTCTGCACACCTCAATAGCAAGACGCGTGGCCGCCCTTCTCGGCAGAAATTCGCGCGGCCCTGTCTGGCTGGACGGCGGACCGGCCCGAAATACAGGTTTACTCGAAGCGATTGAGGATGAATTGTTGACGGAAGTGCTGGTTTTGGAGCACCCTCAATATACGGTCGCTTATGGCGCGCTTCTGGCTCTGGATTGACCCTTCCCCAAGAGCGGCGTCTTGAGTGAGACCGCGTTTGAAAACACGAAGACAGGAATTTTTCAATGCCTTTCACATCGCTTCTCCGGCCGTTTCTGTTTTTTTTCGTTTCCGTCTTCTCGTCTCACGCCGCCGCCCATCTGTCGGGCCAGATCGCGCGCGTCGACGATGGCGATACGCTGACACTGCTTGACGCGAAGAACCAGGCATATACATTGCGCTTGCTTGGAATCGACGCGCCCGAGCTGTCCCAGGAATCCGGCGAGGCCGCCAGAAACAACCTCTCCAGGCTGGCCTTCGGCCGCGCCGCCAGCGCCAAATGCGTGCGACGCCCCCCTGCCGCGCCCTTGCTCTGCACCGTTTACGTCGACGGGGATGATGTTGGACTAAAACAGATTCTTGACGGAATGGCATGGCGATACCATGCGCACGCGAATGAACAGAATGCCGAAGATCGCGCCGGATACGAGCAAGCCGAATTCATGGCCAAAATCCGGAGACGCGGACTCTGGAAGGCGACAAACCCGACACCGCCTTGGATATGGCGCGGAAACCGCCCCGAACAATGAAGGCTGCGAAAAACGGCATGACGTCCCGCGAGACGCCATGCCGCAAGAGAAAGGTCAAACGATCACAACGGGCTTGATGACTTCTTCCGACTTGTGATGCATCATTTCCAGCGCCTCGCTGATCTTGTCGATTCCCCTGAAGACATGCGAGACAAGAAGTCCGGGGTCAAACCGCCGGTTCATGACAAGAGCGGCCATTCTTTCCATCCTCTCCCGCCCGCCCGGGGTCAAACCACCGTGAATGCTCTTGTGGGCCATGCCATAGGCCCAGCCCGTTCTCGGGATCGGCAAGGTATCGCCTTCGCCGAAATAATTGATATTGCCAATCGTCCCTCCGGCCTTGACCATATTGACCGCCTGCGCCAGAACTTCCGGAGGCCCGCCGGCGACGATGACATTGTCGACGCCAATCCCGTTTGTCGCCTCCAGAACCTGATCGACGATATCTCCATTCTTGTAATTGATGATCTCGGACGCGCCATAACGTATCGCCAGATCCGCGCACTTTTTGCGGCTGCCAACCGCCAAAATGCGCGCGGCGCCGCGCAAGACCGCGCCGACAACCGCCATCAAGCCGACCGGTCCGATACCGATGACCGCGACTGTCGCGCCAACCGAAATATCGGCCAGTTCGGCGCCATGAATGCCGGTCGTCACCATATCCGGCAGCATGACCGCCTGTTCCAGCGTCATTCCTTCCGGCAGCAACGCCAGATTCATGTCGGCATCATTGACATGAAAGAACTCGGCAAAAGAGCCGTGTTTTGTATTTGAAAATTTCCAGCCGCTCAACGCGCCTTCCGAATGACACGCGGGAACACCGCAGCCCTGAATCCGGACAGCGCGCCACTCGGGAGTTATCGCGGGGACAATCACCCGGTCGCCGGGCTTGAAATCCCTGACTTCCCTGCCGACCTCGACAACCCGTCCAACGGCTTCGTGCCCCAGAATGAGATTGTGCCTTTCGCCAATCGCGCCCTCATAAACCGTATGAATGTCCGATGTGCAGGGCGCAAGCGCCAGCGGCTCAAGCAGGGCGTCGAAAGGCCCGATAGCGGGCCTTTCCGCCTCAATCCATCCGGTCGAGTTAATTTTCAGCATTCCAAATCCGCGCATGATTCACCTCTTCTTTTCTTCTACGACATAAAACTTGCCTGCATTCCGTAAGCCTTCACGCTCGCCGGCATCGGCAAACAAGACCAGAACAAATTCCAGCCATTCAAACGGAAGGATTACCCGCCGGAAATTATCCCAAGCACTATTTGACGTCTAAAGAGAGAAAAATTCAAGCCGGAACGGTACAGGATTCTTTAACAAGTTCAACGCCAACCGAGATATATGCCGTTGAAATCACCACACGCCCGGCATGAGCATTTTTTCCTGCCCGTTCATCTTTCCTGTCCTGAGTCTGACGAAGGGTAAGGATTGAAAAACCACTTGAAGAGTCAGACTGGAAAAGCGGAGCGCCCGTTCATACTTCGACAGGCTCAGCACGAACGGAAACAGGCGTTGTCAATGTGTTCCGGAAAAATCGACACGAATGGAGATAGGCGCTGTCGATGGTTCGGCAGGTTGGCGCGGGCGCCCCGTTCATCCTGAGCTTGTCGAAGGATGCCAATTAAAATAACGGTCTTAAGCCACTTTTAGTCTCTTTAGGTTTCCGGAGGCCTGCTTTCCAATACGTTCGCCCTGCCCCGTCCTGGGCCTGTCGAAGGAAACTTGTCGGAGAACACCTTTCCAGTCCGTTCGCCCTGAGCTTGTCGAAGGGTAAGGACTGGAAAGACGGAGCGTCCGTTCATACTTCGACAGGCTCAGCACGAACGGAGATAGGCGCTATCGAAAGGTAAGGATTGAAAAACGATTCGAAGAAAGAATCAGGATTGGAAAAATCATTCATGATCAGGAGCGTCCGTTCATACTTCGACAAGCTCAGCACGAACGGAAATGAATGTTGTCGATGATTCGGCAGACTCAGCGCGGAGGGTAAAATAACGTTTTTTAGCCATTTTTATATTTTTTGGTTTCTGGAGACCTCCTTTCCAATCCGTTCATCCTGCCTGTCCTGCTCCGTCCTGAGCCTGTCGAAGGAAACTTGTCGCAGAATGCCTTTCCAGTCCGTTCGCCCCGAGCTTGTCGAAGGGTAAGGACTGGAAAGGCGGAGCGTCCGTTCATACTTCGACAGGCTCAGCACGAACGGAGATAGGCGCTATCGAAAGGTAAGGATTGAAAAACGATTCGAAGAAAGAATCGGGATTGGAAAGAGTATTTACGACCTGGAGCGTCCGTTCCTGCTTCGACAGGCTCAGCACGAACGGAGACAGGCGCTGTCGATGGTTCGGCAGGTTGGCGCGAGCGCCCCGTTCATCCTGAGCTTGTCGAAGGATGCCAATTAAAACAACGTCCTTAAGCCATTTTAATTTAATGAGATGCTGCCGCGCCAAAGCCATCGAAAAGCCGTTTTACCGACGGATCAATACCCAGTTCCTTGCGGCAACCGTCTTCAGCCTCCCGCTGGAGCCTTTCGGCTTCCTTGTAGGCCCGCCCGTATTTTTCCTTTTCGGCGGCGCTCAGCTTCTTCGTCGCCGTATTCAAGGCCATTGTCGCGTCGGCAAGTGTCATGGCCATTTGCGGGTCCGCCGATAATTTTTTTGCGTACCGGTCATTCCCGCACTTGAAGAATGTACCGGCCTTCTGGCGTGTCAATTTGCCCGCCTTGATATCGCTGCTGAAAACCACCGCGGCAAACTGTTCGGCTTCCTGCTGGGATATGCCCTCCTGGGCCAGGGCCGGATGCGCCGCCAGCATTGCAAACGCCGCGCAAAAAACAAGGTGTAAAGGTTTTTTCACCGAAGGCTCCTTTTGTATAAAAAATCGTCGTGTGTGTTCGTGGCGCTCGTCAGTCCGGCATCTTGTCGACGTGATCAAAGAAGTCGTCCGAGATTTTTCGCCTGTTTTCTCTGTCTTTGCGGGCCTTTTCTTCCCTGGCTTTCCGGTTGGCCTCCCCTTTTGCCTTCTCGCCCGCCCGCGTGGGGCTGCTCAAGGCAATCGTACAAGGCAGCAGGCGCGGCATCGCCATGATGGCCGCGGCCAATGGCGGCGCCTCCGGCTTCTTGCTGCCGTCCGGGGCGGACCGCAAGGGTCTGCCGCAGATGACTTCGGCGCGATACCCGGCGCTGTTCGTGGCGGCGTAGCTGAACGCCATGAGCGCGTCGGAGGGGGATTTTTCATCCCTTACAGTGTTGTTGTCCAGTTCATGATCGCGGATGACGTTGGCAAAGCCCATTCTTTTCAGCTTGCCTGGATAGCCCGTCAATTGCCTGAAAACGTCCTCGTCGTGCTTGAACCAGATCGCCACCAGATCCCAGTCGTCCGGCCTCCCTTTTTTCACTCCAACCGATATCCCGAAGGCTTTCTCCTGGGCCACGCCAGGGTCGGGAAGGTGGCGCGTATATTCGTTGCTTGGCCAGGCGCCGCCCATCTGGAAAAAGTCCCCGCCTTGCTCCGTGTCGAACCGAAGCGCGCCGACCGCCTCGCCGGCGCTCACATTCCGCACTTTGCCGCTGTCGTAAGTGATCCGCTGGATGACCCCGTCGCGAGCGGGATCGAAAACCTCCCACAGGACACAATAGCCCAGTTTTTCGTCGTGAACAGGCTGCCAGGCTTGCGTCGATCCATCGGGGAGCTTCACGATGCAGTTTGGCGCGGCGTGCGCGCAGGGCAACAGCGCAGCGGCAAACAGGTAGCCCGCCAGCGTTTTTTGCAGGTGAAGGCGTTTTTCATCCGGTGTCATCGTGGCTCGCTCTGTGAGGGGATCCGCTCATCGTTTGACCAGTTCCACGCGCCGGTTCTGGAATCGGGCCGCTTCGTCGCCGTTCTCGGGAACGAGCGGACGGGTTGCGCCGTAGCCTCTGGCTTGCAGCCGGGTGGCCTCGACGCCTTTGCCGGTGAGGTAGCGCACGACGGAGGCCGCGCGCCGTTCAGAGAGTTTCTGGTTGTAGTCGGCAGCGCCCAGGCTATCCGTGTGCCCAGCGACCTCGAATTTCCAGCCAGGATTGGCGCGGGCGAGCTTGACGACTGCATCGAGCACCGCGCCGGATTCCGGGCGCAGGGTGTCGGCGTCGAAATCGAAATTGATGCCGTAGAGTTGA
>JAITGN010000069.1 GCA_031280565.1 Accumulibacter sp.
CTTAAGAGCGTTATTTTTATCTGAGGAGGTTTGGATTTTCCCGTGATTTCCTTATCGATGCCCTGTCTTTCCAAGACTTCCAGAGGTTGTCATAACAGGGTTTTTAATCGCGCCAGCGCCCCTGCGGGAATTACCTACACCCTGACTGCCAAAGCGACCGATGATAAAGGCGCGGTGACGACGAGCGCGGCGCGAACCATCACAGTCGAAGGAACGGCCGTTGCTGGAAACGTGTACTACATCCACAGCGATCATCTGGAGACCCCACGGGAAATCACGAATGAACAGAACCAAACCGTGTGGAAGAATCCGCCTTTGACCGAACCCTTCGGAATAACGCCCGTCGACGACGACCCGGACAGCGATGGTCAAACTTTTACTTTCAACCTGAGATTCACGGGGCAGTACTACGATCAGGAAACCGGAACACACTACAACTACTACCGCGATAACTACCTTCCTGACTTCGGACGTTATGGACAATCCGATCCGATCGGATTAGTGGGGGGGATCAATACGTGCATATTTTGGGGTCGCTGGGTGAAGTTGATCCTCTCGGTTTGTGTGCCTGCCCAGACGGAGTATGGGAGCAGTTAGTAAGTGATTTTGGCGTTTCAGTGGCAGCGGGTGGGGGTTTTTAGTATTACTAAAGTTCACAACATGATTGAAAGCAAACAAAGCGACGCGGGAAATGCGCAACGCCATCAACCGCTACCGTGCCCAGCGCCAACAGTTCCCTGAACGGACTTTGCCGTCGTTTTCTCCTCTTCGTCGTTTATGGTGAGTTTATTGAAACCTCCAGCTCCACAGCACTCGACAGGCTCAAGAAAGAAGAGGGCGAAAGCTCTTGATGACGTTCCAGCTATCTTCCCAATCCGTTCGCCCTACCTGTTCTGAGCCTGTCGAAGTACGAATGGCGTTAAACATCTTTTTGAGAACATTTTCAAATTAACTGGTTATATGGAGTACCTTGATCCTCATCCCCGGCATCTCTCTCACGCGTAGGCGCGTGAGAGAAAGAATCAGCCCTCTCCCGCTTCACGGATCGGAGTTCTGGGTAACAGGCGTGCGGAAGAAGGTGATGAGGAAACGAAGACGCCAGGATAGTCTCATCCCCAGGCAATTTTTAAGGGGTTGCGCCTTTCGATGAAAATGTTTCAAGCAGCCGCCCCGTCTCAAAAAGCGGCAATCCCATCACTCCCGAATAACTGCCGGACAGGTATTCGACAAACAGCGCGGCGTATCCCTGGATTCCATAAGCGCCTGCTTTGTCCATCGGATCGCCGCTTTCGACATAACGCCGGATTTCTTCTTCGTCCAGTACGCCAAAGCGCACTTCGCTGACTGATAGCGCGGATTCGGCCCGCACCCCGTCCGTGAGTGTCACTGCCGTCAGAACGCGGTGCGCGCGCCCTGAAAACCCTCTCAACATCATCATGGCATCTTCAGCGTTTCGGGGCTTGCCGACAATGCGTCCCTCGAACTCGATCGCGGTATCCGCCGCCAGCACGGGCCACGGGCGCATTTTCCGCCACTGCGCAAGACGCCAGCCGTGCCCGGCCTTGGTTTGAGCAATCCGCGCGACATAGGCGAATGGAGATTCATTTTCTCGCGGCGTCTCGTCAGTCTCCTTGTCCTCGCGCGGCGGACCGCGAAAGGCAAGCGTGTCGAAACAAACGCCGATCTGCGCCAGCAATTCCCGGCGGCGTGGACTGCGCGAAGCCAGATAAAGACGCGGCTTTTCTGAAATAGCGTTCGTTGAAAAATTCATCGCTTATTCACGGTGATAAGGATGATTCCTGAGAATGCTGACCGCACGGTAAAGCTGTTCACAGAGGAGCAGCCGTGCCATCGCATGCGGCAGGGTCAGGCTCGAAAGACGGAGGGTTTCGCGGGCATGGCGTTTTATTTCTTCGTCAAGCCCTTCCGCTCCGCCAACGACAAACGCGGTATCGCCGCCTTGCCGCATCCAGGATTCCAGACGCTCCGCCAGTTCAAGCGTCGTTATATCCGCGCCGCGCTCATCCAGTGCGATGATTCGTTCATATCCGCGCAAGGCAAGCAAAAGGCGTGCCTTTTCCGCGGAGAGGCGCTGGGCGCGTGTTTTCGCGCCCCCCGGTTCGGGTCTGATTTCGACCATCGATAAAGATAATTCGCGCGGCATGCGCCGGATATATTCGGCGCAGCCTGACTCAACCCATGCGGGCAATTTATGTCCAACAGCGAAAATGAGGAATTTCATGCGCCTAAAGGCGCGTTGCAGACGTCCGGACGGCGTCCGCCCCAGAGTTCTTCGATATTGTAATAAGCTCGCGTCGCGGGCTGCATGATATGGACGATAACTTCGCCAAGATCGACAAGAATCCATTCGCCGTTCTCTTCGCCCTCGGTCGACAGAATCCCGATGCCGGACTCACGCGCCTTGTCCTGCACGTTTCTGGCAAGCGCGCGCGTCTGGCGGTTCGATTCGCCTGTCGCCAGCACCATCCATTCAAAAAGCGGTGTGAGTCTGGACGTATCGATGACTTCAACATTCTTCCCTTTGACATCCTCAAGGGCATCCACGACGAGTTTTACGATCTGGCTGGCATTCATCGGCAAATCATCTCTCCTGACAATAAAAACGGTGTTCTTCGATATACGCGATGACCGGATCGGGCAGCAGGTAACGTGTACTGAGACCCGCCGCCAGCAATTGCCGGACCCGTGTCGCCGAAATGTCGAGCGGCGTCATCGGAAAATTGACGATCGACCCGGCAGGCGCGAGTGAAAGCGCTTCACTGGCGGCACTGAAACGCTGGCGGCAGATTTTCGACAGCGGCTCCGGCAAGGTTTCTGGATCGACGGGGCATCCCGGACGATGGGCGATGGCGATATGCGCGAGATCAAACAGGGATTCCCACCGATACCAGGCCGGCAGACTGGAAAAAGCGTCCGCGCCGACCAGCAGAACCAGCGAATGCTTTTCGCCGAACTGACCGGCAGAACGCAAACGCTCCAGCGTCGGGACGGTATAGCTGGGCTGGCTGGCTTCGACCTCGGCGGCATCAAGTTCAAAGTGCGGATTATCGGCAATCGCGCGGCGAACCATTTCAAGCCGGCGCCGCGCATCAACGCGTGGCGCGTCGCGCAAAACGGGACAGCCCGCCGGAATCCAGCGGACACCGGACAATCCCAGTTCGCACCAGGCGGCCTCGGCAAGGCGTAAATGCGCGAAATGCACGGGATCGAACGTGCCGCCAAACAGCCCCAGCGGCTTGTTTTCCCGAAGGTTAAGCGGGTTCATCGGCCTCGGCGAAAATGTCACGATAACTGACATAAAGCCCGATGAACCAGAAGGTCATGTTCAGGACGATCAGCACGAACGAAAGCGCAAGCAGGGCTTTCATTTCCAGGCCGAAACGGGCCAACAGCTTTAAAAAAAGATTGGGTAACAAGACAACAGCAACGAAAAAGACCACGAGATAGGTCAGAAAAGCTCTCCAGTTACGCACGCAGCCGACAAGGCCAAAAAAAAGCGCTTTTCCTTTGGGCATCCCGTGCCAGGCGACAAGCGTGGCGGCATGCCAAAAAACGATGCTTGGCGGAATACGCAAAAGCACGGTCAACAGAAACAATACCGTCATGGCCTCGATCATGGCCTTGAACTCTTCGTCGGTCTGCCTCGGTTCGTTCTGGGTGCTCTCAACCATGGCTTTAAATTCTTCGTTGATCTGCTTCGCGTCCCCCGGGTTCATGGCCTTGGGATTTTCGTTGATCCGCTTCGCGTCGCTCTTGATCACGCTGAACTGCGAAGCGATTTTCTGCAGCTGGTCGCCGCCGTAAACAAGACTGAAAAGCTGGCCCGACAGCATGACGGCAGCCGCGACGACACCCGCATAAATCGCGCCCATCGACAACAGTGTTTTGAAACGGCTGGAAAATCCGGAAAAAACAATACCCGGATCGACTGTTTTTCCTCGCTCGACGGCGCGTGACAGATTGCTCAGGCTGACCGAAAAAATAGGGTCACACAGAAAAATCAGAAAAATCCCCACCCAGCCCAGCCATATGAAAGCAAATATCAGCGCTAAATAACTGAGAACGATCAGCGGCAGCCTCAGTTGGGCCTTGCCGTAAATTTTGAAACTGTCCGACAGCCAGCGTACGCCCTGCATGGCCGGAAGAATGTGTGCGTGCATAATGTCGAAAAAATAATTTGCCGGTAGAAAAAACGATGAAAAACTCCGCGTTCCGGAATGAGGGGTGAACGTTAAAACACATTGAGCACCGCGAAAAAATTCCGAGACGGAAGTTTAAAGCCTGGCGTCGTGGAATGAAACAGATTCGTTGGTTTTTCCGGCGTTTTCCGGAACATTTCGGCTCTTCGCCTTAAAATCTGTCGCGGCGAGCCTTGACCTGCGCCAACCCGGCGCCCAACCCGGCGTCTTTTGCAACGTTCATTCACGCCTGTCGTCAGACCCTTTGGAAAGCTGGCATCCCCTTCCAGTCGTTTGCTCCCTCGCCCAAAGACAAGGGCGGCGGTGCCTGGCGCTTCTTGCGGGCAAAACATCAAGCCGAAGCGGGTTATGCGATGGGAAGGCTTGAGTATCGAAAAAACAGGGACGCGCTTCGTCCATTTCGAAACCATGCGCAACAGCGGCTTGAATTTGAAGTTGAAAAGAATAAACAATGCGATTCCAGGCCGTGGCGCGATAGCGCCTGCCCCAAACGGTGAATTTACCGTCAAATTCGCCAACAAAGCGCTCATCAATAAAAACAATGTTTTCAAGCAGTTTTATCACTTGTTCACCCATAAAATAGCTCAAGAACGTTATTGAAATTTCAAAACTTTTGTTCAGACATCGTTTTTTATTTTATAGAATGCCTTAAAAGCGTTGGTGACATTTCGTCTTTTCTCATTTTTCATGATTTTTTCAAAAGAATCAGCCGAATGAAGCTGGTTTCCGTTGAATGATTCCGGAATAAAACAGCGGAACGTGATTTCTGCGCGAATGGCGTTTTACGCCGCCGCGCGGTTTTTGTTTTTCGGCTCCTTTTCCTCAATGGGATGAGTCCGGCCCCTGGATTTCCCGGTCGATGTGCTGTTCAGTTTGAGGGCGCGCGTATCATGGATTGATCCGCTGGACGGCGTAGAAAGCGGTAAGGACAACGAATCTTCCAGCGGTTTTCAAAAGCCCTCCTTTTTGCCACCGCGATATCGTAAGCCTTATCTGATGAAATTCGTCGCGATTCGCGTTTCGCGTTCGACCGATGGAATTTTCGATGTTCCGGTTTTCAGATTTTCCAGCATCGCGGCCATGTTTCTTCCAAGCGTCCGCATGATTTGCAGACCTTCGCCGTCCTGGAGCACTTCTTCGGGCGTATTGCCGTGCACGGCGTTCCAGTATTGCGATGAGACGACCGGCATTTCCGAAATGGTGAAATATTTGTTCAGGCGGTCGAAAGCGGTGCTTGCGCCGCCACGGCGGCAACTGACGATCGCGGCGGCCGGCTTGCCCCTGAAATCCGGCCCCGTGGCCGTGGAGAAAAAAACGCGGTCAAGCAGGGCGCACAAAGCGCCGTTGGCTGAAGCGTAGTAAACCGGCGATCCGACGATAAGGCCGTCGGCCTTGCGTATCATGTCGGCGCACACATTGGCGGCGTCGTCGAAGGCGCATTTCCCCGTTTGCCGGCATTTTCGGCAGGCGATGCAGCCATGAACGGCTTTTTTTCCGATGTGAAAAAACGCCGTTTCCACCTGGAAGCCGCGCAAGACCTTTTCGACTTCAGAAAGGGCGGTGTAGGTGCATCCTTTGGGATTGGGACTTCCGTTGATCAGCAGAACGTTCATAATACAAACATCAGGAAGATGAAAAAATCGCACGAAGAATCGGCCGCATCATTCGGCGGCTCCGGATTTCTGAAGCAGCGCGGCAGTCTGGGGATGACTGTTTTGTTTTGCGTAAAACAACGGTGTTTTTCCGTTCGAATCGCGGCTTTTCAGGTTCGCGCCTTTGCTGATCAGAAATTTCGAGAGACGCGGCTGTCCTGTCGCCGCGGCCAGGTGGAGCGCGGTTTTTCCGGCCGAGGAAGCCGCGTTGATATCCGCCTTGTGGCTCAACAAAAGCTCGACTTCCTGACGTCCGCCGGAAATGACGGCGATATGCAGAGGCGTCATTCCAACGCCGTCTTTTGCGTTGATGTCCGCGCCTTTGTCGAGCAAAAGCTCTGTCGCTTTCACGCGGCCGTAAAATGCCGCCATGTGTAATGGCGTCCGGCCCAGCGGGTCTTTCGCGCCGATGTTCACGCCGGAATCGAGCAGCGCGCGAATCTGTTTCATATCTCCCATGACGACCGCTTTCGCCAAAGGCGTTTCAGCGACCGGAATCGTCTCCGCGTCGAGCAGCGGATCGGAAGGCTGGCTCTTTTTGCAGGTGACGAGGGCGGCCAGCAGGGAAAGAGTCAGAAGCATCCAGAAAATGGATGGAAACAAACGCTTGAAGTAAGAATTCATGGGGATTCGAAAGTGACCTTTTTGGCCGGTCGATGTTGCATTTTATCTCAGTTTTGAGGGCGATAAAATCGACTTTTTTCGCTATTTCGGGATAGCCGCCTGACCGCTCGCCCCACATTCGACGCCATTTGAAATGGCATTTGGGCTACAATCAGGATTTCCAGTCGCATATATTTTCAATGACCAAATACGTCTTCGTTACCGGCGGCGTCGTCTCCTCTCTGGGCAAGGGCATCGCGGCCGCTTCTCTTGGCGCCATACTGGAATCCCGCGGAATCGGAATCACGCATCTCAAACTCGACCCTTACATCAATGTCGATCCCGGCACGATGAGTCCGTTTCAGCACGGCGAGGTTTTTGTCACTGACGACGGCGCGGAAACCGATCTTGATCTCGGGCACTACGAGCGCTTTACTTGCGCAAAAATGGGGAAACGCAACAATTTCACGACAGGACAGATCTATGAGACGGTGATCCGCCGGGAACGGCGCGGTGAATATCTTGGCAAAACGGTTCAGGTCATTCCGCATATCACGGACGAAATCAAGGCGCATATCCGGAAAGGGGCCGAAGGCGCGGAGGTCGCCATCGTCGAAATAGGCGGTACGGTCGGCGACATCGAGTCACTGCCTTTTCTTGAGGCCATTCGCCAGATGCGCCTTCAGGAAGGGCTGAATGGCGTTTGTTATCTTCATCTGACGCTGCTTCCCTACATCCCGACCGCCGGAGAGCTGAAAACCAAGCCGACACAGCATTCGGTCAAGGAATTGCGCGAAATCGGGATACAGCCGGATGTGTTGCTCTGCCGGGCAGACCGCCCGGTTCCGGAAGACGAAAAAGCCAAGATCGCGCTCTTTTGCAACGTGCAGCGGGAAGCGGTCATCGAATGCCGGGATTCCGATTCGATTTACAAGATTCCGGCGATGCTGCACGATCAGATGCTCGATGAAATCGTATGCCATAAACTCAATATTCTGGCGCGCGCGGCGGATTTGACGGCCTGGAAGAATCTCGTTTTTGCGCTAGAACACCCGGAACGCGCGGTGAACGTCGCGTTCGTCGGAAAATATGTCGATTTGACCGAATCGTACAAATCGCTGACCGAAGCGATGACGCACGCGGGTATCGCGACGCGCAGTGAAGTCCGGGTGCATTATGTGGATTCGGAGGAAATCGAATCCGGCGGATGCGATTCCCTGAAAGGCGCCGATGCCATTCTTGTTCCCGGGGGCTTCGGCCACCGCGGCATCGAGGGCAAAATCGCGGCGATCCGTTATGCCCGCGAAAACGCGGTGCCCTATCTTGGAATCTGTCTCGGAATGCAGCTTGCCGTTGTCGAGTTCGCGCGCGATGTGGCCGGGATGGAAAAAGCGCACAGCACGGAATTTGACAAAAAAACGCCCTATCCCGTCATTGGACTGATTACCGAGTGGCAGGACGCGTCGGGAAAAGTCGAACGGCGCGACGAAGCATCCGATCTCGGCGGAACCATGCGCCTCGGCGGTCATAAATGCCTGCTTGCCGAAGGCACGAAAGCGCGTGAAATCTATGGTGCGCCCGAAATCGTCGAACGCCACCGCCATCGCTACGAAGTCAACAATGCATTGCTGGCCAGCCTCGAATCCAAAGGACTGATCATTTCTGGCCGCGCGCGGAACGCCAATCTCTGCGAAATGATCGAGCTGCCGAAGGAAACGCACCCCTGGTTCGTTGGCTGTCAGTTTCATCCGGAATTCACATCGACGCCGCGTAGCGGGCATCCGCTGTTTACGTCGTTTATTCGCGCGGCCATTGCCTACGGAGCGGGGAAATGAGGCTCTGTGGGTTCGACGCCGGGCTGGACACGCCGTTTTTCCTCATCGCAGGCCCTTGCGTGGCCGAATCGCTGGAGCTTTGCACCGACATCGCGGGCCGGATGAAAGAGGTATGCGCCCGGCTGGGAATTCCTTATATTTTCAAGGCATCGTATGACAAGGCAAACCGCAGTTCCGGGAAATCGGCGCGTGGTCCAGGGCTTGAGGCGGGGCTTCGGATTTTGTCTGAAGTACGTCGTCAGACGGGCGTTCCGGTTTTAACCGACGTGCACACCGAAGAGGAAATTCCCGCGGTCGCGGAGATCGCGGATGTCTTGCAAACGCCAGCGTTTCTCTGCCGCCAGACCGATTTCATTCATGCTGTCGCGTCCAGCGGCAAACCGGTCAATATAAAGAAGGGGCAATTTCTCGCGCCGGGCGATATGAAAAATGTCGTCGACAAGGCCAAAGCCGCCAATGGCGGCGCGGATACCATTCTCGTCTGCGAGCGCGGCGCTTCCTTCGGCTACAATAATCTCGTCGCCGATATGCGTTCTCTGGCGATCATGCGAGAAACGGGCTGCCCGGTCGTTTTCGACGCGACGCATTCTGTCCAGTTGCCCGGAGGACTGGGGGCTTCGTCGGGCGGGCAGCGCGAATTCGTTCCAGTGCTGGCGCGCGCCGCGACAGCCACCGGCATCGCCGGGCTGTTCATGGAAACGCATCCGTGTCCCGAAAAGGCCCTGTCCGACGGCCCGAACAGCTGGCCGCTCGACCGCATGGAAGCTCTCTTGTCGTCGTTGGCCGAGATTGACCGGATCGTCAAACGGAATGGTTTTGAAGAAATGCGATAATGTCCGAATAGTTAGATTTTCTGCCAAATTGAAGGGATATAAGACCATGAGTTCAATCGTAGATGTCATTGCGCGTGAAATTCTCGATTCCCGTGGAAACCCCACGGTCGAATGCGACGTATTGCTTGAGTCGGGCGTGATGGGACGCGCGGCGGTTCCGTCGGGCGCATCGACCGGTTCCCGGGAGGCCGTGGAATTGCGGGATGGCGACGCGGCCCGTTATCTCGGGAAAGGCGTGACCAAGGCTGTCGAGAACGTAAATACCGAAATTGCCGAAGCGATCATCGGGCTTGACGCGCAGGAACAGGCTTTCATCGACCAGACGCTCATCGGCCTGGACGCGACCGACAACAAATCCCGCCTTGGCGCGAACGCGCTTCTGTCCGTTTCCATGGCCGTGGCGAAGGGAGCCGCCGAGGAATCCGGCTTGCCGCTTTACCGTTATTTCGGCGGCTCCGGGCCGATGCAGATGCCGGTTCCCATGATGAATATCATCAACGGCGGCGAGCATGCCAATAACAGTCTCGATTTTCAGGAATTCATGATCCTTCCGGTGGGACAAAAAAGTTTTGGCGAGGCTCTGCGTTGCGGCGCCGAGATTTTCCATGCGCTCAAAAAACTGCTCGACAAAAAGGGGTTTTCGACGGCCGTTGGCGACGAAGGCGGTTTTGCTCCCAATCTCGCAAGCCATGCCGAAGCGTTGCAACTGGTCGTGCAGGCAATCGAGGCAGCGGGCTATGCGCCGGGCGAAGGCGTCCTGATCGGTCTCGATTGCGCGGCATCCGAATTTTTCAGGGACGGAAAATATCACCTGACAGGTGAATCGCTTCAACTGGATTCATCGCAGTTCGTCGATTACCTGGCGGATCTGGCCGGCCGTTTCCCGATCATTTCAATCGAGGATGGAATGGCCGAAAATGACTGGGAGGGCTGGAAACAGCTTACGAGCCGCCTCGGCAAAAACGTACAGCTTGTCGGCGATGACGTTTTCGTTACGAACACGCGGATTCTCAGGGAAGGAATCAAAAAAGGCATTGCCAACTCGATCCTGATAAAGATCAATCAGATCGGGACGCTTTCCGAAACGTTCGCGGCTATCGAGATGGCAAAACGCGCCGGTTATACCGCTGTAATTTCGCATCGTTCCGGCGAGACCGAAGACTGCACGATCGCCGATATTGCCGTTGGCATGAATACGCTGCAGATAAAAACCGGTTCCCTGTCACGTTCGGAGCGGATCGCCAAATACAACCAGTTGCTCCGCATCGAAGAGGACCTTGGCGATACGGCGGGGTATCCGGGCCGCGAAGCGTTCTACAACCTTCGGTGACGCGCGCTCGGCCTCCCGGAAAGCGCGTTGCCGCCGCCCGCGCGATCTGATTCACGGTTGGGACAATGCGCTGGCTCGCCTTTCTTCTGATCCTTCTGCTCGCCGCGCTGCAATACCCGTTATGGATCGGGAAAGGAGGCTGGCTCTGGGTATGGGACGTGGACAACCAGATACTGCAACAAAGGGAAGCCAACAAGAAACTCGAAATCCGCAATGCCGGAATGGATGCCGAAGTGCGCGACCTCAAGGAAGGATATGACGCGATTGAGGAACGCGCGCGTTACGAGCTTGGCATGATTCGTCAGGGTGAAATTTTCGTCCTGGTTCCTGAAAAGGCAGCGACCGGAAAAAGCGCCCCCTAGCGCCTGACGACGCTCAACGTTTGGACTTTCTTCGCTTTGATTCTCCAGCAACGCACTTCCGGCGGGATGTCGAGCGGGTTCGCCGGGATGAGCGCGCGGGCGGACAAAGCGCCGGCCGTCGATGCCGGAGAATCGCGGGAAGGCAAAAAACGCCATGGCCATTGTCATGGGTGTCTGCATTTTTTCAGGAAAGCAGGGACTTTCTTCCGGAATCCTGGCTGAATTTCAAACATGACGACCTCAAGAGAATCCGGGAATACGGGATCCACAAAAGAAAGCAAGAAATTAGCGACAGCCCGGAAGGCGCTGTCGCTCCAACACCATTGGCAAGGGGTTTGCATCCCCTTGCCAATGGCTACGGTCGAAACCCCGGCCTTCAGGCCGGGGTTCCAACCTCCGCACCGCCCTGAAGGGCGGGGTTTCAAACCGGAGTTAGTTTTACGATGAAACCAGACATACTCCCCGCTTGGCCAGGCCATGCAGCGTAAAAAAGGGCGCGCGTCTTTTTTACGTCCTGGATTTTCCTTCTTCAAGGGAAACTTTTAAACCGAGACGAGTCTTCGATGAAAGTTGGCATAGGTTACAGCGAAAATCCGGACAGCCTGGCCGCCGGAATCCAGGCAGCGACAAACGCGCTGGAACAGGCGCATCGGGAACCTCCCTGTGATCTGGCGCTCCTGTTTTCCACTGTCCGGCACAATCCCGTTTCCCTGCGCAAAGCCGTCGCCTCGATTCTCGGGAACAACGTGCCCATCATCGGAGGCTGCGCCATTGGCGCGATCAGCAATACCCGTTTCGGCTACGCGGGCGATCAGATTGTTCTGGCGGCTATCTGGCTTGAAGGCATTGGGTACGACCTGATTGTCGAGGGCAATCTCGCCGGCCAGGAAATGGACGCCGGAAAACGCCTGGGGGAAAAACTCGCGGAACTGGGAATCGAAAAAAATTCACCCATACTGTTTTTCTACGACGCGGTCGACCAGACGCAAGGCAAACCCCAAATGAATATGGCCACGCCTCTTCTCGAAGGCATTTCCCGGACTCTCGGTTTTTTGCCCGGCGTAATCGGCGCCGGACTGATCGGTGACTATACCGGCTCGCCGACCTGGCAGTGGACGGGCGACGGTATCGCGCAAAACCGCGCGCTGGCGCTGGCGCTTGATCCGAGAGTGCATGTCGACAGCGCCGCCCTGCACGGCTGCCGTCCGGGCACGGGATACTACAGAGTCACAAAAGCCGACCGCCAGACCATTCTTGAAATCGACGGACAACCCGCGTTGACTTTCATCAACGGAATCCTGAAAAATGCGATTCCCCCTGAGGACTACGCCTTCTTCCTGATCCTCGGCATCAACGGCGGACGCGAAACTATCGACGAGACCGACTATGTCAACCGTCTATGCATCGCCATCGATAGAACGAGAAACGGAATCGTCATGTCCGAGCCGGACATGCTTGAGGGCACCGAATTTCAGATCATGTACCACAGCATTGGACTTGACTACATCCCCGGCCGCGTGGAAGAGCTGTTCAGCCGGCTGGGCGGCCGAAAACCCGTGCTGGCCCTTTACATCAATTTTGCCAGCCGTGCGGCCGTTTATACGGGGATCGACCTCGAAGACGCTTTTGTCATTCAAGAGGTCGTGGGCGGGCGCGTCCCGCTCATGGGAATCTATACCGGTGTTGAAATAGCACCCATTAATGGAACGCCCTGCCCTCTCGACTGGACGGGTCTGTTCTGTCTGTTCAGCCTGTCGCAATAAAAAGAGCCCCAAATGACAACCATCGATTCCAGCGACGCCCCAATGTCCCCCGGCGAAATAACGGCCATGCGCCGCGAAAACCTCCATCTGAGGGAAATCGCATCACAGACCATGTCCCGGATACTGCAGATCGACACGCAGATGATCGCGATCCGCCATGAACTCGAACAGAAACGGCGAGGTTTCCGCTTGATGTCGGAGCTGGCGTTCACCATGATGAACCGCGAAACCGACCACGAGAATGACTTTATCGTCGTGTGCCGTCACATCAATGTCATTCTCAACATGCAGCGCACCGTCCTGCTCGTTCCCGACAAGGACGAAAACAACCTGTTCCGCGTGCTGATTTCCCAGGGTTATTCGCCGGAAGAGCAGAACAGGCTCGCTCGCGTGGAAATCAGGATTGTCGACAAAACACTGCTCGATCCGATCAATCCTGTTCTGATCACCAAAGCCACGCCGGACACTTATCTGGCGTCTTTCCGGAAAATTCTCGGCCTGCCGTTCCTGATCTCATCGCCGGTTCTGCTGTATAACGAGCTGGTGGGAATTCTGATAACCGGACGCCTCGACGAGCGGATGCCTTTCCTGCCGCGCCTTGGACGCAATGACGTGGAAACCGTTCAGACGGTGGCCTCTTACATGGCTGCCATTCAGCTCGGGCACCTTTTCCTTGAAGCCGAGAATCTGGCGAATTACGACCCGCTGACCCGTCTGCCGAATCTAAGGCGCATAAAAGAGGGCCTGCATCAGGTGCTGGTCATGTCCCGGCGGAACGGAACGCTTGGCGCTGTGCTGTTCATCGACCTCGACGGCTTCAAATCAATCAACGACACCTATGGACACGCTGCGGGCGACGCCGTACTGCATTCCGTCGCCAAGATCCTCGCCGGATCCGTCCGGGAATCGGACATCATTGGCCGGATCGGGGGAGACGAATTTCTTGCCGTGCTTTCCGGTCTTTTCTCTTCCGATCACGCCGTCTCCGTGGCAGCCAAAATCATACACAAACTTTCCCAACCCATCGAGATATATAACGCGCTCCAGTGCACCATCGGCGCAAGCATCGGCGTCTGTGTCTTCCCGGACGGCGACAAGGATGAAATC
This sequence comes from Accumulibacter sp., assembly GCA_031280565.1. Taxonomy (GTDB): domain Bacteria; phylum Pseudomonadota; class Gammaproteobacteria; order Burkholderiales; family Rhodocyclaceae; genus Propionivibrio. The sequence goes on from JAITGN010000069.1 coordinate 13,706, forward strand.
GCGCTGATAAAAACAGCCGACGAGGCCATGTATGCCGCGAAAAAGAACGGAAAAAACACCTGCGTTGTGTCGGGCAGGACTGGCGTCTAGACCCGTTCCGGCGGTCATATCCCCCGCGAACCGTTTTCGTTTAAACGCCCCCTTTCATGAAAAACGCATCAACACCCCCAAAAGCCTTCGACAACGCGCTCCTGGGATTCGACGAAAACGGAACGCCATTTTCAGGACTTTACGGCGATGTTTACCATTCCATCGCGGGCGGCCCGGAGCAAGCGGAACAGGTTTTTCTGACCGGAAATTCGCTCCCTGAACGCTGGCGATCAAAAAAACATTTTGTCATTCTTGAGACCGGTTTCGGACTGGGACTCAATTTTCTGGTGGCCTGGAAAGCCTGGCGCGGCGACGTCCGCTCCAGCCGCGAGCTTGACTATTTCTCGATCGAAAAACATCCGTTGACGACCGGCGAGCTGGGGCGCGTCCATGCGGCCTGGCAAAAATTCCACCCGCTCTCCGAAATCCTGCTCAGGCAATGGCCACCGGCAACCTCCGGAATTCACCGTCTCGAACCCGAAGCGGGCTTGGCCCTCCACCTCTGTTTCGGCGACGCCGCCGCGCTGCTTCCCGTCATGGACATAAAAGCGGACGCGTTTTATCTGGACGGTTTTTCTCCGTCCAGAAACCCTGAACTCTGGACGCCAGAAATTTTCCGCTCATTGGCGCGGTGCGCGGCGCCGGACGCCACGCTGGCGACCTGGAGCGTCGCGGGACACGTGCGCGCTGCGTTGACAGCCGCCGGGTTTGCCGTTGAAAAACACCCCGGATTCGGCGGAAAACGTCACCGGCTGTCGGGACGTTATCGCGCGGCATGACTCTACGCGCCGCGGACAGCGGGAAGAACGAAACTTCCAAAATAGTAAATATTTGAAAAATATATCAGAATACTATCGATGAATCGACTGCAATTACAGGATTCTTCCTTTAAAATTCTCTGTTTTTTATGGTTATAGGAAATATGGCATACGTTTTCAAGCGATTTTATATGAAAAAACATCATTAAAAAAAGGATATTTCTAAATCTCACTTACGATTTCAAGGTATTTTACATAAAAATTAGCATTAAAATACCTTAAGAATGTGTTTTTATTTGGACAATCGTCCACTGGCTTTCTCCGCGAAAATGTCAGGGATGCGGCGCTTTACGAAAAACGCGGCAAACGCCGCCCGCCGCGTTCAATCCGGCATCAAACCGGACTGAACCGCTTCGCGTATGCCTGCTTCATTGAGCCGCCCTGACGGCGCTGTCTCTTAACTGGACAGGGCTTTCTCACATTCGGGTAAAATCCCTTCCATGTTGAATGAGCGTTCAAAAACTCTCCTCAAGACGCTGATCGAGCGCTATATCGCCGAAGGACAGCCTGTCGGTTCGCGTACCCTGTCCCGCTTTTCGGGGCTTGACCTCTCCGCCGCGACGGTTCGCAATGTAATGGCCGATCTCGAGGAACTGGGATTCATCGCAAGCCCCCATACTTCGGCGGGCCGGGTGCCGACACCGCGCGGCTACCGTTTTTTCGTCGACAGCCTGCTTACGATACAGCCGCTCGAATCCGAAAAAATTCACACGATCGAGGATCATCTGCACCTTTCAACACCGCGGCAGCTCATTCGTAAAGCGTCGCATCTCATTTCCGAATTGACGCATTTCGCTGGCATCGTGCTTACGCCGCACAAAACGTCGATCCGGGTCAAACATATCGAATTTGTGGGGCTTTCCGAAAAGCGCATTCTGCTGATTCTCGTGACGGAAGACGGCGATGTGCAGAACCGCATCCTTTTGACGGAGCGTCCATATTCGCCCTCGGAACTCACATTCGCCACAAACTATCTGAACCAGAATTACATCGCCCATGATTTCGATCATATCCGCGAGCGCGTCATGGATGATCTCATCAAAATCCGTTCCGACTTGCGGGAACTGGTAACCGTCGCGCTATCCGCCAGCGATGACGCGACCCGCGAAGACGGGCGGCAGTATGTCATCTCCGGAGAACGCAATCTGCTCGGCATTGAGGAGCTTTCATCGAACATGAAACGCCTGCGCGAGCTTTTCGATCTTTTCGAACAGCAAACCGCGCTGATGCAGCTGCTTGATATCTCGCAGCGCGCCGAAGGCATCCAGATTTTCATCGGCGGCGAATCCGGTCTCGCGCCGCTTGACGAATGCAGCGTCATAACCGCTCCCTACGAAGCCGACGGTCAGATTGTCGGACTCGTCGGCGTAATCGGGCCGACGCGGATGGCTTACGAGCGCGTCATTCCCATCGTCGATATCACCGCCCGTTTGCTATCCTCCACGCTGAACCATCAAACAGGTTCCTGATGGGATCTCCGGCGCGTGCCGCCGTCCTCCTCATCAATCTCGGCACCCCCGACTCGGCGGCGGTTCCGGATGTCCGGCGCTTTCTCAGCGAAATGCTTTCCGATCCGTATCTCGTTGATCTGCCGAAATTCCTCTGGTGGCCAATACTCAATGGAGTCATTCTGAATATCCGCCCAGGAAAATCGGCGAAGAAATACGCGGCGATCTGGACGCCCCAGGGTTCGCCGCTCAAAACCCATATGGCGCGAACCGCTGCCCTGCTCAGCGAATCCCTGAAATGCGCAAACCGCTCTGGCCCGCCTCTTACGGCCGATTTTGCCATGCGTTACGGCCAGCCATCGATTCCCGCCGTTTTGGAGCGGTTGAAAAACGCGGGCCATTCAAGCATTCTGCTTTTCCCCCTTTACCCCCACTATTCGCCTGCAACGACGGCAACAGCGCTTGATGCCGCTTTTTCCTGGGCGGAGCGGACATCCCGCCCGCCAGAACTCCGGACAGTCGAAAGCTATGGCGAGCACCCTGGATATAT
>JAITGN010000072.1 GCA_031280565.1 Accumulibacter sp.
TTTCATCGTAAAACTAACTCCGGTTTGAAACCCCGCCCTTCAGGGCGGTGCGGAGGTTGGAACCCCGGCCTGAAGGCCGGGGTTTCGACCGTAGCCATTGGCAAGGGGACGCAAACCCCTTGCCAATGATGTTAGATCGACAGCCCTGAAGGGCTGTCGCTAATTTCTTGCTGAGATTTTTTTTATTCATGAGGTTTGCGGCGCGGCTGTTTCGATTTTTCGTACAAATGCTTCAAAAGCTTTTTCGCGGCCTCGCGTTCGCGCTGTTTCACCTCGTCCGGCTTTTTCCCCGGGACGGACAGCCGGATGCCAAAGTAATCGGCCATCGGCGAATCGATATGAATGACGAGCCGTTCGCCGAATGAAAATCCCGGTTCGCCAATATCGCCTTCAACAACGAAATTGAGGGAAATTTTTCCCAGGCGATCCTTCAGCAAGGACGTTACGGTTTCAAGCGAAACGCCCAAAAAAGCGTTTCTGCTGGAAGACGGAAGAACCCGCAAGCCGTCGATCGTCAATGTTCCCGGCGCGTGGAGTTTTCCCTGACGGATGGCGGATTTGACGTCGATATCCAGCGTTCCCCCGTCGATGCCCTCGTCGCCGTTTTTCAGCAGATAGGGTGTCATGACAAGCAAATCGACTCCGCGCAGGCTCGCCGTGATGCCGGACTCCAGCGTAGCGAGTTCGATTGAGCCGGTAAGCGTCAATTTGCCGTCGTTCCGCTTCCCTTTTACGCTGCCCGTCAGATTGACCGATGTGAAGCCGTCACGCTCCGGAAAGCGCACTTTCCCGATCACCGCATTAATCCGCTCGATACGCACCTTGTGCGTTTCGCCCCGGATCGAAGCGTCAATGAAATCGACAGCGCTGCCGACAAGCTCTATTTTTTCGATCGTCAGCGGCACCCGCGTTTTTTGTTCTCCGCTTTTTTCACTGGATGAGATTTTTCCCCTGGCTTCATCAAGCATTCCCGGCAGAATTTTCAGACGGCCATCGCGGGCGCGCAGCACCGCGAGGGACGCGCCTTCGATTCTGACATTCCGCAAGACGGTTCCGGGAAAAAAAAAGCTGGAAAACGACGGCTCAATGAAAATTCTGTCCACGCGCAACGGGTCGATATCCGGCCAATCAGAAGGGGCGTTTCCCGGCGTCCGCGGCGAGCCAAACTTCAGGCCGAGAATCTCGACGCCAGTCAGCTTGATGCGAATATCCTCGACTTGGCCTTGCGGCCCAAGCAGGGTTTGCACCTTCGTCCCAATGGAACGAAGCGCGATCCGGAATCCCGAAAAAATACCGGCCGACAAAACAAGGCCGGCAAGGAGAACAAGCGCGAAACGTGATCTGAAAACCATAAAAACAGGCGGAAAACGTGAAAAAATTGTCAAACGGAAGGTTTAATTGTAGTCTATGCTCTGTCAAAGAGAGAACGTCTCACAGCACGGGAGAAAAAATCATGACACTGACTTCAATATCGTCCCCGGCAGCCTCGTCCCCGCTGTCGGCAATCAATCCGGATCCACGGCAGGATCGCGGCGCCGCCCGCCCGGAAGAAAGCGAACGGCAAGACACGCGGCAAACGCGGCAATCCACGCTGGAACGGCAAAATGCGCCTCAAACGCAACCGGTCCGGCAAACACCCGGGGCCGGAACGGAAAATCGCGTCGCCGAGGACAGGGACAGGGAAACCCGCCCGACGGTCAACGCCGAAGGCCAGCTTGTTGGAAGAAAAGTAAATATTACGGCCTGATTCCTGGCCTGGCTCCTGACCTGACTCCGGCGGCGTCGCCAATGCGTGACGCGCCTTTTTCACCCCGTTGAAAGGACACCCGCGGCAGGGCTGTCGCGGGTGTTTTTTTCGGACCTGTCTATGTCGATTCAATGGTTCCCCGGACACATGACCGCGGCGCGCAGAAAAGCGGCCGAAACGATGGCGACGGTCGATGTGGTCATCGAAGTCGTCGACGCGCGTCTACCCGAAGCCAGCACGAATCCGATGGTGCACGAATTGCGTCTGCACCGTCAGCGGCCGTGTCTCAAGATTCTGAACAAGGCGGACCTGGCAGACCCCGGCGCGACGAAAAGCTGGATTGCCTGGTACGCCCGGCAGCCGGACGTCAAAGCCGCCGCCATTGACGCGCGGAACACCGGCGAAGCGGCGCGGATTCCGTCGCTGTGCCAGCGTCTTGCTCCGCATCGCAACGACGCGACAAAACCCCTGCGCATGATGATCATGGGAATTCCGAACGTCGGCAAATCGACGCTGATGAACACGCTCGTCCACCGCAAGATCGCCAAGGTAGGCGATGAACCCGCGGTGACGAAATCCCAGCAGTTGCACTGCCTTGGCGTTCAGCACAGGCTTATCGACACGCCGGGATTGATGTGGCCGAAAATCGAGCACGACAGCGACGGCTTCATGCTTGCCGCAAGTCACGCGATCGGGCGGAATGCCGTAATCGATGAAGAGGTCGCCGTTTTCCTGGCCGGTCTTTTGCTGGCCCGTTACCCGTCGCGTCTTTCGGCGCGTTACGGCTTTTCCGCCGAAGGACTCGACGGCGCTTCGGTCGTCGAAGGCGTTGCGCGCCGCAGGGGATTGCTTGGGCGCGGCGGCGCACCCGATTTCGGAAAGGCGTCATTGACACTGTTGCAGGATTACCGGGACGGAAAGCTCGGGCGAATCAGCCTGGAAACGCCGGAATCGCGCCGCGCCATGCTGGCGGCGCGCGCCCGGGAAACGGCAGAATAAACCTACTCGTCGCCGTTCCGGGGCGATTCCCGCAATGGGGGCAGCTCAACGGCAGCCTGTTTGTTGATCGTCTGCCTGGCCCAGGGAATCGCTATTTTCCAGACGCACAACGCAAGACCTCCCAGCACGCCGATCCAGATAACCGTGGAAACGATGAATAAATAAAAATCGCGCTGTTGCCGGCTGATTTTTTTCGCGGGATCGGTTGCCCCGCAGCCCGGGCAAGCAAGCGCCGACGTATCGACCCGATGACCGCAGGCACGGCACGGCATGAGTGGCATGGGCTATCCTCATTCAAACGCTTCCCGGGATTATACCGCCGGAGGAATACGCGTTACGAAACGCCTTTCGGCGCGCGGATTGATCTTCACCATCCGCGCCTGTCTTTTCTCTCTTTAGCGCTCATGGTGAATTCGCCAAAAACCCGTTCGCCCTGCCTGTGGTGAGCCTGTCGAACCGCGTGAATGGTTTCTCAGATGTCTCAAAAATGTGAAATTATTCCGGAATCGTTCTGATGTAATTCGCTTATTTGTTGGATTCCTGTTTGAATTTCATGGGAAAACAGCTATATATAAAAATTTAACATACGTTCTCAAGCTGTTTTTGTTGAAATTCTGTCAAGAAAACAACGGCTTTCATAAAAACACCTTACGATTTTAAAGGATTTTATCGGTAATTTACCCTGAAATTCGCTTGAAAACGTTGATTATATTTTTCGCATGAGCGTGGCATTATCCGGGACTTTGCGTTCTGTTCGCGCCTGTCGAGTCCAGAGTTTCCGGGCTTGCGTTTTCATGAATTTCGCGTATCGTTTTTCCGTTTTTTTTCTGTTGACCGCTCATCAATGTCTGTTGAAAGGAAGACGCCATGACGATAGTCATTGACCGCGCTTCAAACCCCCCGGCCCGCCTCAACCCGCCGGAAAACCGCGCGATGACGCCATCTGGAAACGGCGGTCGACATGCCCCGGACAGCGTTCGAGTTTCCCGCCAGTTCCGGCTCGCTTTTTCCTGAAAAAACGCGCAAAGGATATTCTTCATGCCGACCATTTTGAGCCATCCCGCACCGATTCTCGCTCTTGGGGCCGGTCTCGGTTTTCGGCGCATTTCGCCTCGTCTGCTGTTCGCGGCGATGTTTTTCACTATCGTTCCGGATTTCGATGTCATTGGTTTCAAACTGGGAATCGCCTATGCCGATCTGTTCGGCCACCGGGGATTTTCGCACTCGCTTTTCTTCGCGCTGTGCTGCGGCACACTCGGGTTCTGGATAGCCCCCGTTCTGCGCTGCCGCAGAATCACGGCTTTCATTCTGTTTTTCATCGCAGTCGCCAGTCATATCGCCCTGGACGCGGCAACCAGCGGCGGACTGGGCGTAGCGGCTTTCTGGCCGCATTCCGATACGCGCTATTTTTTCCCCTGGCGGCCGATCCGCGTCTCACCGCTCAGCCTGAAGGCGTTTTTCGGCGCGCGCGGCGTCGCTGTCCTCACGTCTGAACTGCTCTGGGTCTGGCTGCCCAGCGCGATACTCGCGCTCATTCTGCGTTTGAGCGCAAAACGCGGGAAATAGCGGAAAACAAGAAGAGGCCGCGCTTTTACGCGCGGCGGTTTTCCCATCCGGTCATCGGATCAACGCAGCGTCGCGTTTTTCCCGAGCAGGCGTGCCGTCAGCGTTTCGCTGACTTCGGTGCCGAAACGTTTCGCGAAACGCTCCGCCAGGTTTTCCTTTACCGAATAATCCTTGATGTCCTTGGTCTTTATCAGGTCGCGCGCCACACTATCGACTGTGCCGAAATCGTCGGCAAGGCCGATCTGGACGCTTTGCGCGCCCGTCCATAAAAGGCCGGAAAAAAGATCGGGAGTCTCTTTCAGGCGATCTCCACGCCCTTCGCGGACAACCGTGATGAACTGCTGGTGAATTTCATTGAGGAGTTTGCGCGCATGCTCTTGCTGGCGCTCGTCCTGCGGAGAAAAGGGATCAAGAAAGCCTTTGTTGGCACCGGCTGTCAGCAGGCGGCGCTCGACACCGAGTTTTTCCATCGCGCCGGTAAACCCGAAACCGTCCATCAGCACACCTATCGAGCCGACGATGCTGGCCTTGTCGACAAAAATCTTGTCGGCCGCCGAAGCGACGTAATAGCCGCCTGAAGCGCAAAGATCCTCGACGACGGCATAAAGCGGAATTTTCGGGTGTTTTTTTCGGAGCCGCCGGATTTCGTCGTAGATGATTCCTGATTGGACCGGGCTGCCGCCGGGACTGTTGATCCGGAGGATGATGCCCGCCGTCCCCTTGTCCTCAAAGGCAGACCGCAACGCGCTGTTGATTTTTACCGCGCTGCTGATGCCTTCGGCGTCAATGACTCCCTGAAGGTCGATAAGCGCCGTGAAACGTTTTCCGTCAACGAATTTTTCCGGCGAGCTGAAATCCAGGAAGGTCACAAAAAGCGCAACAAAATAGACGAGCGCCGCCAGTCTGAAAAAAATGCCCCAGCGGCGTCTGGCGCGCTGTTCCTTGAGTGAATCCATCGCGAGTTTTTCGAGGAGTTCGCGCTCCCAGTTCGGGTTTTCAGGCGTTTCCACAGTTATGTTCTCAACCGGTCTGTTATTTAAAGGTAATAAATATACAGCAAAATTTCCGTTTCAGAAAGCGGGCGCGGAATTTTACCGCTTCAGCGGAAAAATCAATTCATGCCTGCCGCCATGCGCAGAAGGAATTCGCCTCCTTCGCCGCCAGGGCCGCCGCCCCGACCAAAGAAACAAAGTCCAAACCTTCGCGCGCGCCCCGGCAAAGTCGGAGAAGAAACTGGTCCGCGATGCCTCACAGAAATGTGTCGAAAAAAGGCCATTCGCGCCGAGCTTGTCGAAAGAAGCCTGTCGAAGGGCGTCTTTCCAGTCCGTTCGCCCTGAGCTTGTCGAAGGGTAAGGACTGGAAAGGCTGGAGTGTCCATTCATACTTCGACAGGCTCAGTACGAACGGAGATAGGCGCTGTTGATGTGTTCCGGCAAAATCACCACGACCGGAGGCAGATGTTGTCGATGGTTTGGCAGATTTAGCGCGGACGGGTTTCTTAACATGCTCATCACGAATGGCAAAAAACAGAGCAAAATATAAAATAACGTTCTTAAGCCATTTTTAATCTCTTTGGGTTTCCGGAAAACCACCTTCCAATCCGTTCGCCCTGCCTGTCCTGAGCCTGTCGAAGGAAGCTTGTCGAAGGGTAAGGACTGGAAAGGCTGGTACGCCCGTTCATACTTCGACAGGCTCAGTACGAACGGAGATAGGCGCCGTTGATGGTTCGGCAGACTTAGCATGGACGGGGATCCAGACTGGAATGCGTCTTGTGATGAAGCGCCCCAATCGCCGTCAGGCGTTGGCTTCAAGCCAGCCTTCGAGGGCAGGAACCGAGGCGAAACACGCCAGCGGCGTCAATTCCTTGAGGCGTTCCGCCGAATGCGCGCCGTATGAAACCGCCAGCGCGGAAATAACCGCGTTGGCCGCCATTTGCAGGTCGTGCGTCGTATCGCCGATCATCAGCGCCCTCTCCGGTGAAACGTCGAATTCGTCGATCAGTTCCAGCAGCATCTGGGGATGCGGCTTTGAAAAACATTCGTCGGCGCAGCGCGAAGCATGGAAAAAACGTCCAAGTCCGGTAGTCGAGAGGACGCGGTCAAGCCCTCGCCTGCTTTTTCCGGTCGCGACGCCCAGCGCGAACCCCGCGCGGTGAAGGCGTTCGACCAGTTCCCGCGCTCCCGCGTACAAACCCAGCGAAGATTCGCGCCGCCGGTATTCGCCGCCGAAACGTTCGATGAATTCCGGCAAACGGTCTTCGGGAAGCCAGGGTACGGCATGACGAACGGCTTCGGCCAGATCGAGGCCGATTCCCCGGCGCGCCTGTTCATCTTCCGGCTCCGGAATCGACAGCGCGCGGCAGACGGCCCGGACCGAATCGCCAATCGCGCGGGTCGAGTCGAACAGGGTTCCATCCCAATCAAAGACCAGAAGGTCGAAACGTTTGCCCATAATCCTGTTGTTCAAAGGCTGAAAGCCGCTCAAGAAATTTTTCGAGCGTTACAGGCAGGGGGGATTCAAGCGCGAGCGTTTCTCCTGTCGCCGGGTGTGGCATCCGGATTTTCCACGCATGCAGAAAAAGACGCTTCAACGCGGTCTTTTGCAGCGTTCTGTTCAATTCGAAATCGCCGTATTTGCCATCTCCCGCGATCGGGAAGCCCAGATGCGCGCAATGGACGCGAATTTGATGCGTGCGACCTGTTTTCAATTCCGCTTCCAGCAGGCTGAAATTTTCCCAGCGCGCCATGAGTCTGAAAATCGTGCGCGAGGCCTTGCCCTCCGGCGATACGCGAACCCGCCGCTCGCCGTCATTCGCCAGGTATTTGAGAAGCGGCAGCTTCACGTCCCGCCTGGGATTCATCCAGCGCCCGCGAACCAGCAGCAGATAGCGTTTATCGACGCCGCGCCCCGTTTCTTCACGGAACATTTCGTGAAGCGCCGTTAGCGCCGCGCGTTTTTTTCCTATCAGCAGAAGACCGGAAGTTTCACGGTCGAGCCGGTGGGCGAGTTCGAGAAATTTCGCCTGCGGCCGCTGTTTCCTCAACACTTCGATCACGCCGAAACTGACGCCGCTGCCTCCATGAACGGCGACGCCGGAAGGCTTGTCGATGACCAGAAGCGCATCGTCTTCATAAACCGCCGGAAGCGGGATATGACATCCGGCATCACCCGCATCGCCCGTTCCGGGAGCCGCGAGGCGGATCGGCGGAATCCTGAGAATGTCGCCGACCTGGAGACGGCCGGAAACGCTGGCGCGTTTTCCATTAACCCGCACTTCGCCGCTCCGGATGATGCGGAGGACGTGGCTTTTCGGTACGCCTTTGCACCACTTGAACAGGAAATTGTCGAGCCGCTGGTTCCGCCCGTCTTCCTCAACGGCAATTTTCGATACGGTTTTTTTACCTGATTCGGTCATTTTGACCTATACTGTCGGTTGGTTGCGTCTCGATCTGAAAGAAGCGATAGCCCGTAAGACTGTCGAACGGCGGAAATATCAACGCATTGCTTCAGACAGGATGCTTCGCTTGCGCCAACCTGCGCAAGGTCAGTCAACGCAACCTGGTTAAGTCCGCTCACCAAAAGTAGCGATATTACTTGATTTTGCGCGCACCGAATACCTTTTGGCAAAAGCGCCTGGGGCGAATTTCTGTTTTCTTGGCTTTTTGAGTTCCTGGACGGAAAAAAACGGATCGACAGAATATTAGTTATTAAAAGGGTCATAGATCATCTCTGCAGTGTTCCCGGAATCTGACTAATTTTTGTAATTTACGTTGCTGCATAAGGCTTTCCCGTGCGTGCGCGGGAGTTTATTTTTATGAAACGAATGCTGTTTAACGCGACACAGGCCGAAGAATTGCGTGTCGCGATCGTCGATGGCCAAAAGCTCATTGATCTCGATATCGAATCGGCCACAAAAGAACAGAAAAAAAGCAATATCTACAAAGCAGTCATTACACGCATCGAACCAAGCCTCGAAGCCGCTTTTGTCGATTATGGTGCCGAGCGGCATGGCTTCCTTCCATTCAAGGAAATTTCGCGCGCCTATTTTCAGCCGGGAACCGATACGCGCTCCTCAATAAAAGAAGCTTTGCTCGAAGGGCAGGAATTAATCGTCCAGGTCGAAAAAGACGAGCGCGGAAACAAGGGCGCGGCGATGACCACCTTTATCAGCCTGGCCGGACGCTATCTCGTCCTGATGCCAAACAATCCGCGAGGCGGCGGTGTCTCGCGCCGCGTCGAGGGCGAGGACCGCAATGAATTGCGCGGACTCATCGAGCAGCTGGAAATTCCGCAGGGGATGAGCCTCATCGCGCGCACGGCCGCCATCGGCCGAAGCGTCGAAGAACTTCAGTGGGATCTCAATTATCTGTTGCAACTGTGGAAGGCGATCACCGCCGCGTCTGAACAGGAAAAAGCCCCATCCCTCATCTACCAGGAAGATACATTGGTCATCCGCGCGATCCGCGACTATCTCCAGCCCGATATCGGCGAAATCCTGATCGACACGGACGAAGTTTTCGAGCAGGCGCGAAAGTTCATGGCCTATGTCATGCCGGAAATGCCGAACCGCGTCAAACGTTACCGTGACGACGTGCCGCTTTTCTCCCGTTTCCAGATCGAGCACCAGATCGAATCAGCCTATTCGCGCGAAGTCACCTTGCCTTCCGGCGGCGCGATCGTGATCGATCATACAGAGGCACTCGTTTCAATCGACGTCAACTCAGGGCGCTCGACGCGCGGCGCCGATATCGAGGAAACAGCGTTCAAAACGAATCTCGAAGCGGCTGAAGAAGTCGCCCGTCAACTGCGCTTGCGCGATCTGGGCGGCCTTGTTGTAATCGATTTCATCGACATGGAAAATTCGCGCAACCAGCGTGAAGTCGAATCCTATTTGCGCGAAAACCTGCGCCTTGATCGCGCGCGCGTGCAAACAGGAAAAATCAGCCGTTTCGGTCTGATGGAATTATCGCGCCAGCGTCTCCGTCCCGCTCTTGAAGAATCCAGCTACATCCCCTGCCCGCGCTGTTTGGGAACAGGACACATTCGCAGCGCGGAATCCGCAGCGTTGCATATCCTGCGGATTCTCGAAGAAGAAGCCATGAAAGAAAATACGGCGGCTATCCACGCGCAGGTTCCCGTTGACGTCTCGACTTTCCTGTTCAACGAAAAACGCTATGACCTTCAAGCCATCGAGCTGCGGCACAAGGTCAATATTCTGCTGATTCCGAATCCTCACCTGAACCCGCCGCAACATAACATCATCCGGCTCCGGCACGACGAAATCAATCACGAGGATATGTTGCTGCCCTCCTACAAACGCGTTGAAGTTCCCGAGGAAACCACGGCGAAACCAGCCGCATCCAGCGAACATCCGCCGCGTCAGAAAGCATTGATCAGAGGGATCACGATTACCGAATCCGCGCCTCTTCCAAAACCCAAGGAAAAAGAAGGCTTGTTTGGCGGCCTGTTCTCGAAAATCGCCTCCCTGTTCAAAGAGGAAACTAAAAAAGAACCGCCGGTGGCCGCTTCCTCGAATGAAAAGAAGACTTCACGCGCCAGCGGACATTTACGCGACCGGCGCAACATGCGCCGGCGCACCGAAGACCGGCCGAATAACGATTCATCACACGCTGAAACAACACGCAAATCACGCGATTCGCGCCAGAACCACGAAGAAAATCAGAGGCAGCGCGAAACCAAGGAAGCGCGTGAACAGCGCCGTCAGCAGCATGGCGAGACAAAGCGCGTCAAGGAACCGGAAGCGCGTCCGCTCCCTGACAGTAACGACCCTCCCGCCGCCGCGCCGGAAGAAAACAATGGCAATTCCCGTCGCCGCGGACGCCGCGGCGGACGCCGTGAACGCGGTGAAAACAAGGAAATTTCACCAGTAACGCCAGATATGAACTCCACGGAGCCGCTGGCGAGTGAAACAAGCCCCGCAAGTGAAGCGAAACTTCTTCCCCAGGAAAATCCACCCGTCCCGCCCGCGTGGGAAGAAACTCCTCCCACGCCACAATCCGCGCCCGTTTTAATGGATTTTTCATCCCCTGGCGAAATCACCGCTGAAGACGATGAAATCTTCCCGACGGAGTTTTCTTCCCCTTTCACCGAGCCTGCTCCCCTGGACGCGGAGGAGAAAACCGCCGCGAAAAACAGCACCGCTTCTTCACCCCCCCCCGCCGCTTCCGAAACGGTCATTGAGCATTCCGGAACGGCCAGTCTCGACATTGGAAAAGCCATTGAGACAAGCGGTCTGGTCATGGTCGAAACCAAGATCGCGAAGATGGCTCCATCAATTCAGGAAATGTCTCCCGAACCGCGAACGCCGCGCCGTAGACGCCCGTCGGTCTCACAAACCCTGGATGAGCCGCTGGTCATGGTGGAAACCAGAAAACCTTCGCAAAACGAATGACCTTTCCCTGAAAAACGCTCACCGGCCGTCGGCCACTTCAAAAACGGGATCGACAACGCATCCCGTTTTTTTGCGCCAAGCAAAGCCGCTTTTGACAGGATCGTGAATCGTGAATACGGAAATCAGTAAGCCCAACCGGCCTTCCCAGGCAGCCGATACCGCCTTCAATTCCCGAATCCGTTTAACCTGAGATGTTTCAATCCACGCTCGTGATCAGGCGACAAAACACGGAAGGGGTTACGCTCCTCCCGTGTTGGATTGCCCCCCAAAGGGGGAGGCTTCCAGCCGGAGTCAGTTTTCAGCCGGAGTCAGTTTTTGATGAGCTATACCCGGTGTCGCCGGGCTATCCTTGCAATGCGGTACCCAGTGGCGGGTAACGTAATGATTTGATCGTGACGCATGGCGTCCGCCCGACGCCCGCGATATAACACCCGGCCGATCTTGACGCTTCGATGATCGACTCCTGACGTTCCAGGTCTTGAGCAACCGTACAACGCTGAATCAGGCCCGGGTCTCTCTTTTTTTACACGTCGCGCGGATTTGACAGCAAAAAAAGGCTTTTCGCCCCTTTCTTCCTTGGCCCCAAGCCTGATGCCGGCATAGAGGATATAATCCGCGAGGAAAATGCGGTTTTATTGGGAACATGAGCGCTCGCCGCCGGAACCGTATCAGGAAAATTTCACGTCATCAGGCATTTCATCATGCGTATTCTAGTCATTGAGGACAATCGCGACATTCTGGCCAACATACTCGACTATCTGCAGCTCAAGGGATATATCACCGATTGCGCTGAAGATGGCTTGAGCGGCCTGCACCTGGCCGCGACACGGAATTATGATCTCATCGTGCTCGACATCACGCTGCCTGCCATCGACGGCCATCAGATATGCAAACGCCTGCGCGAAGACGCACGCTTCGATACGCCGGTCATCATGTTGACCGCGCGCGACACGCTGAATGACCGCCTGGAAGGATTCATCTCCGGAGCGGACGATTATCTCGTCAAGCCATTCGCGCTGTCGGAACTGGCGGCACGCATCGAAGCCGTGCTGCGCCGCGTCCACAGGGGAAACAAACGCTGCCTGAAAGTCGGCGATCTGTGCTATGACACGGATACGCTGCAAGTCAGCCGGGCGGGCAAATCACTCAAGCTGAGTCCGCTCTGTCTCAAACTTCTGGAAATATTGATGTGCAAGAGTCCCGCCGTCGTGCGGAAGGAAACGCTTGAGGAAGCTCTATGGGGCGAGGACATTCCCGATAACGACACTTTGCGTAGCCACATCTATCAGCTTCGCCAGGCTATCGACAAACCATTCGCCACCCCTCTGCTGCATACCGTGCATGGCATAGGATTCCGTCTCGCGCTTGAGGAAAAATGACCTGCGCGAACCGCCAGCCTTTTGCGCGGCGAATCGCGGCCGCATTCACGCTCATGACCTTCGTCGTAAGCGGCGTCCTGTCCCTGAGCATCGTCTACGTCGTGCATTTCGTGGAAAAAGAAATCGTTTCCGAGACGTTGGGGGAAATGCTGGAACGGATTCTTGAAGGAGATATCCAGAAAAACAAACCCTTTCCCCTGGATCGCGACACGCGATTTTTCGCTTCCGATCACCCCGAATACGCCATTCCGGAAGAGTTTTCGCGGGCAAAAACCGGATTCAGCGAAATGGGTGAAAAAAAAGCCTATTGGGTTTATGCCCGCGAAATGAACGGGCAGCGCTATATCCTGGTACACAACCAGCGCGAATTTGAAGCGCGTGAAAGGATTTTTTTCCGCATCCTGTTCCTGTGCTTTTTATCCACTGTCGCCTGCGCATGGGGAATCGGCCGCCTGATGGCCCGGCAGGTCATGAAACCGATCATCCATCTGGCCAAACAGGTGAGAATGCACAACACGCCAGGCCCCCTGGCGCGCGATTACGCGGCCGACGAAATCGGTTATCTGGCCCAGGCGCTTGACGACGCGCTGCTGAACCTGAATCTCGCGCTTGAGCGTGAACGCTTGTTTACAAGTGATGTCAGCCATGAATTGCGCACGCCTCTGATGATCGTCGCCACCTCCTGCGAGTTACTCGAGAACGCGCCCCTGTCCGGACATGAGCGCGAACAGCTTGAGCGAATCGCGCGCGCCGCTGAAGAAATGAGAGATTTGGTCGAGACCTTCCTGATGCTCGCGCGGACGCCTGCCGGCCACTCGTCCGCCTCCGCGGAACCGACGGTTGAAAATATGCTTGATCTCGCTTCAGCTGCTGAAGAACAACGTCTTCGCTGGCTAAACCCTGTCCGCTCCAAAGGACTGGATCTGGAAATCGTTGAAGAAACACGTGACCCGGCGCGCTACAACGCCGTATTTCTGCGCTCTGTCATGTGCAATTTGTTGCGCAACGCGTTGCATTACACGGATCACGGCTGGATACGGCTCGTCCTTGAAAGCGGAGGATTTCGCGTTGAAGACAGTGGCATTGGAATTCCCGGACATGAAAAAGAACAGGTATTCCAGTCTTTTACGCGGGGCGGACAAACCCGTGGAGAAGGGCTTGGACTGGGGCTGTCCCTGGTCAGGCGAATCTGCATCCATCAAAAGTGGGCGATCACGCTTGACGACACCCCGGAAGGAGGAAGCTGTTTCCACGTAAAACTTGGCTAGAGCATTTTCGATTCAAATAGCGGCGTGTGGCCGGGAGAGGACGGCCTCCGCCTTTCCGATCTATTCACCCTGCTCCGTCCTGAGCCTGTCGAAGGAAGCTTGTCGAAGGGTAAGGATTGAAAAACGATTCGAAGAACATGGACGGGAAAGGCGGAGCGTCCGTTCCTACTTCGACAGGCTCAGCACGAACGGAGATAGGTGTTGTCGAAGAACACCTTTCCAGTCCGTTCGCCCTGCCCCGTCCTGAGCCTGACGAAGGAGGCACGTCAGAGGCTCGTTTTTCAATCCGTTCGCCCTGCCTGTCCTGAGCCTGTCGAAGGAAGCTTGTCGAAGGGTAAGGATTGAAAAACGATTCGAAGAACATGGACGGGAAAGGCGGAGCGTCCGTTCATACTTCGACAGGCTCAGTACGAACGGAAATAGGTGTTGTCGAAGAACACCTTTCCAGTCCGTTCGCCCTGCCCCGTCCTGAGCCTGACGAAGGAGGCACGTCAGAGGCTTGTTTTTCAATCCGTTCGCCCGTTCAGTTTGTCAGAAACCTGTTTTTCAATCCGTTCGCCCTGAGTTTATCGAAGGGTAAGGATTGAAAAACTATTTGAAGAAAGAATCGGGATTGGAAAAACCATTCATGATCTGGGGCGTCCGTTCATACTTCGACAGGCTCAGTACGAACGGAAATAGATGCCATCAATGTGTCCCGGCAAAATCACCACGAACGGCAGTGAAAGGGAACAGTGCCACTTCTTATCACCTGCGGGATTTTGCGGTCATTTGAACGAAAAACGCTCTAGTGTTCTGTCCTAAACAAAATGCGGCATATCTCAGGAGCTTTCCCATGAAGGATTTGCCCTCGGTTCCTATATTTAACGCACATCATAAGGTTTACTTCTTGTCTATATCTGTATTGGACAGAACACTAGCCAGGAAGCGTT
Source organism: Accumulibacter sp. (assembly GCA_031280565.1). Classification (GTDB taxonomy): domain Bacteria; phylum Pseudomonadota; class Gammaproteobacteria; order Burkholderiales; family Rhodocyclaceae; genus Propionivibrio. Next base: position 14,304 of record JAITGN010000072.1, read on the forward strand.
CACGTTTTCTTCACGAATTATCAACAAACCCTCGACACTGTCCGCTTTAGATTATGAAAATCGAAAATTTCCCCGCGCGGATATCCCATGGCACCTTCGCTCAAGCCCGCGATGCCCGATTCGCCGAAATCTTCCACGGATTGGGCCGGCATCGGCTGGCTCTATCTTTTCTTCTGGTTTTTTTCCGGCCCGATTCAAATCATACTGCTTCCCACGACCGGCACCACCGGTTTTCGTGATGTCTTCTTTCTGAGTTTCATCTGGCTGGCCCCGGTATTTCTTTTTCCCCGCTGGACGCGCCAAGCAAGCGCCGTCATTGGCATCATCCTTTGGGGCAGTTCGGTGATCTCCCTGGGCTACTTCATCATTTACAGGCAGGAGTTTTCAAGGAGCGTCATTTTTACCCTCTTCGAAAGCAATTTCAAGGAAACGTCGGAATATTTAACCCAATACGTCAGCTTTCCGCTGATCGCCGGAACGGCGGTTTTCACGCTGGTCGCTCTATTGCTATGGCGGCGGCTTCGCCCTGTTCATCTGCCGAGGTCCCGTGCGTTCGTCCTTTCGGCATTTTTTGTTCTGGCGAACATTGCTTATCCCTATGCCGGCTACCCTTACGCAAAATTTTCAGGTGAAAATTTCAGCTTCAAAAACGCCACGGAAAAACTGCAGCGACGCATGGAACCCGCCGCTCCCTGGCAGTTGATCACGGGATATATCCAATACCGCGGCATCATCAACACAATCAAAGACATCCTGGAAAAAAATTCCTCCCTGCCGCCGCTGGAAAATCTTGTTGACATCAATGGCGATACGCCGCGCACCTTGATTCTCGTCATCGGCGAATCGACGACAAGCCGGCGCATGAGCCTGTACGGTTATCCGCGAAAAACGACACCGCACCTGGACGCCTTGAAAGAACGGGGAGAACTGATCGTTTTCAATGACGTAATCACTTCGCGCCCTTTCACCATCGAAGCGCTGCAACAGGCGCTCAGCTTCGCCGACCAGGAAGAACCGCGCCGTTTCCTGACCGAGCCGAATTTGATGAACCTGATGAAACAGGCCGGTTATAAAAGTTTCTGGATTACCAACCAGCAAACCATGAGTCACCGCAATACCCTGCTCACCATGTTCTCGCTCCAGGCAGACAAAGCGGTTCATATGAACCAGCAGCGCCGCCAGAATACACGCCAATACGACGAGATTGTTTTTGAGCCTTTCGCCGACGCGCTGAAAGATTCAGCGCCGAAAAAATTCATCGTGCTTCATCTGCTCGGCACGCATTCGAACTACGCCTATCGCTATCCGGAAAAATACGAACGATTCACCCGCAGAACCCATGTCCCACCCGTCTTGACGGACAGGCAGACCGAAATCTACAACAGTTACGACAATGCCATACTATACAACGATTTCGTTGTTTCCTCGCTGATAGAAAGCTTCCGTCAAACCCGGGAACGCGGCTTTCTACTCTATTTTTCCGATCACGGCGAAGAGGTTTTCGATGAACCGCCGCACCAGGTATTGGGGCGCAACGAAGACGCGCCGACCCGCAACATGTACGCCATTCCTTTCATGCTCTGGATGCCGCCCGGCTGGAAACGCATTCCGGATACCGGGGCAGTATGCGCCCGCAAATACAGCAACGCCCATTTCATTCATACATGGTCGGACATGGCCGGATTGAGTTATGACCGTTTCCGGCCCGAACTGAGTCTCGTCAATCCGGATTTCAAACCGCGAACGCGCTGGATCGGCAACCCGGAAACAGGCCTGCGCGATTTCGATGCTCTCCCGCCGTGACAAAAGAGGGGAAACCCGTCGTTCCAGCGGATCATTCTCTGACAAGACACGCCGTCTTCCACATCGCCTGGCCGCTGGCATGATCTGGAACACACGAAGACAACAAGACATTATCTAAATAGACGAACGTTTTCAAGCTATTTTTCTATAAAAAAACAATAAAATGACTTGAAAACGTTGACTCTATTTTATAAAAATGAATTTTTTGCCCCTGTAAACCGAGTAAAATGCTTTGAAAACGCAAGTAATATTTATTTGTTTTACATATTTTAATTAAAATTAAACAGAAAATACAGAAATAGCAAGCATTCTGAAGGAACGATTTTGGAATATTTTGACTATTTTCAAAATTATTCTCCAATCTGTCCGCCCTGCTCCGTCCTGAGCCTGTCGAAGGAGGAA
>JAITGN010000073.1 GCA_031280565.1 Accumulibacter sp.
GTTTGCATCCCCTTGCCAATGGCTACGGTCGAAACCCCGGCCTTCAGGCCGGGGTTCCAACCTCCGCACCGCCCTGAAGGGCGGGGTTTCAAACCGGAGTTAGTTTTACGATGAAAAAACGCGCAAAGCCCGGGGGGCTTCGCGCGTTACGCAGGGGGAAAACTACCTGGAAAACTTAAACCGGCTTCTTGAGCAAATATTCAGATGCCGCGAGCGAGGCTTTCGCGCCTTCACCCAAAGCGACGATGATCTGCTTATAGGGAACCGTCGTGCAGTCTCCGGCGGCAAAAATACCGGGCATCGAAGTCTGCCCGCGGCTGTCGATTTCGATTTCGCCGGAAGGCGACAGCGCGATTACGTTCTTCAGCCATGCCGTATTGGGCGCAAGTCCAATCTGGACGAAAATGCCTTCGATATCGATCTTTCGCGTTTCGTTGCTGATGCGATCCGTATAGAGCAGGCCATTGACTTTATCTCTGTCGCCGAAAATCTCCGCAGGAACGGCCTGATTTACAACGGTGACATTCTCGAGCTTGCGCAGTTTCTCCCGCAACACGGCGTCAGCGCGGAGGCCGCTTCGCACGAGCAGCGTAACGTGCCCCACAACGCCGGCGAGGTCGATAGCCGCTTCCGCGCCTGAATTTCCGCCTCCGACAACGGCAACCCGTTTCCCTCTGAAAAGCGGGCCGTCACAATGCGGGCAATAGGCTACGCCGCGGGCACGGTATTCTTTTTCTCCAGGAACGCCCAACTCGCGCCAATGTGCTCCCATCGCCAGGATGATGGATTTCCCGCGCAAAACCGCGCCGCTGTCAAGCCTGATCTCGTTCAGTCCGTCCGCTCCGGCGGAAAGTCCCACGGCGCGTTGATGGGTGGTGACATCGATACCGTACCCGCGCACGTGTTCTTCCATATCCATACCCAATCTCGTGCCGGTGATTTTCTTGATCGAAATGAGGTTTTCGATGGCGTTCGTATCAAGAACCTGTCCGCCGAAACGTTCCGCGACAACGCCAACGCGCAGACCTTTGCGGGCAGCATAGATAGCCGCTGAAGATCCCGCCGGCCCGCCGCCCACGACCAGAACATCGAAAGGCGCTTTGCCCGAAACCTTCGCGGCTTCGCGCGCGCTTGCGTTGACATCCACCTTCGCCACGATTTCCTGAAGCGCCATCCGCCCCTGGCCGAAATCGCGGCCGTTCAGATACATCGTCGGCACCGCCATGATTTGACGGCGGTCGATTTCTTCCTTGAACAACGCGCCATCGATGAGGGTGTGCGTAATTCCGGGATTGAGCGTCGCCATCAGATTCAGCGCCTGAACGACGTCTGGACAGTTATGGCATTCAAGCGAAATAAACGTCTCGAAATCCAGGGGGCCGGGAATCGCGCGAATCTGTTCGGCCAGGTCTTCCTCGATTTTCGGCGGATGGCCGCTGATTTGCAGCAACGCCAGCACCAGCGAGGAAAATTCATGGCCAAACGGGACCCCCACGAAGCGAATCCGAGGTTTTCTGCCTGGCAGCCCGATCGAAAACGAGGGACGCCATCTGTCGTTTCCGTCCAGCCGAAGCACGATTTTGTCCGACAATTCCGCAATATCGGAGAGCATCGTTTTCAGTTCCTCCGACCTGTCGTCCAGCGACGCGGCCAGTTCGACGGGGTTCTGAAGGTTTTGGAGAAAAATCTTCTTGAGCTGGGCTTTTATGTCGTCATCAAGCATGGAATATCCTCATGTCCGCGCAAGGAAACGGCGGGCGCGATGCCCGCGAATATGACTCAGATCTTGCCGACGAGATCAAGCGAAGGCGTCAGCGTCGCGCTGCCTTCCTTCCACTTGGCCGGGCAGACTTCGGTCGGATGGGCCGCGACATACTGGGCCGCCTTGATCTTGCGGAGCAGTTCGGAAGCATCGCGCCCGATATTTCCGGCATTGGTTTCGATAATCTGTATCCTGCCTTCCGGATCGATGACGAAAGTTCCGCGTTCGGCCAGGCCGGACTCTTCATCCAGCACGCCGAAATTGCGGCTGATCGCGCCCGTCGGATCGCCGACCATCACATACTTGATCTTGCGGATCGTGCTGGAATTGTCATGCCAGGCTTTATGCGTGAAATGGGTATCGGTCGAAACGCTGTAAATCTCGACGTCCAGCTTCTTGAATTCATCGTAGTTATCCGCCAGGTCGCCAAGCTCGGTCGGACAAACGAAAGTAAAGTCGGCCGGATAGAAAAAGAACACAGCCCATTTGCCCAGGACATCCGTTTCGGTAAGCGGAATGAAAATGTTCTTGTGAAACGCGGTCGTCTTGAAGGGAAGAATCCTGGAATTGATCAACGATTGATTCATGTTCAGCTCCTTATCAACAAAAAATTGAAACAACGCAGTACGGATACTAAACGCTCCCGCGAAATTCAGCCAACCGATTATTACGATCAACATAATCGCAAAAAGCAATCAGCAAAACGGCGAGCAAGAAATTAGCGACAGCCCGGAAGGCGCTGTCGATCTAACATCATTGGCAAGGGGTTTGCATCCCCTTGCCAATGGCCACGGTCGAAACCCCGGCCTTCAGGCCGGGGTTCCAACCTCCGCACCGCCCTGAAGGGCGGGGTTTCAAACCGGAGTTGGTTTTACGATGAAT
>JAITGN010000089.1 GCA_031280565.1 Accumulibacter sp.
TTGAGGAAGTATAATGGGATTGATCGGGCTTCATTTCCCCTCTTTTTGAAAGAATGCGAATTCCGATTCAATTACGGCACACCAACACGGCAATTACATCTTTTACCCTCTTGGTGTGACATTTAAACCCCTAATCTAGTACAGCCCCGAAATAAATTCATGTGTAAAGCCGATTTTATTCGTATCATTCTGAAATAATCAGGGTACAGGTTAAAAATTTGAAATCCGTTCGCCCTGCTCCGTCCTGAGCTTGTCGAAGGAAGCCTGTCGAAGGGTAAGGATTGAAAAACGATTCGAAGAAAGAATCAGGATTGGAAAGAGTATTTACGACCTGGAGCGTCCGTTCCTGTTTCGACAAGCTCAGTACGAACGGAGATAGGCGCTGTCGATGTTCCGGCAGACTCAGCACAAACGGGTTTTTAACACGCTCGCCACGAATGGCAAAAAACAGAATCTAAGATAAAAATAACGTCCTTAAGCCATTTTATATTTCCGGGTGTGTTCGGAGAAAGACCTTTCAATCCGTGGAAATTTGCTTCTTTTTCGCTCATCCTCAGCATGTCCTGCCGAAGGTACGTTTTTCAATCCATTCGCCCTGCTCCGTCCTGAGTTTGACGAAGGAAGTAAAGTGTGTTGGAAGCGTGTTTTTCAATCCGTTCGCCCTGCTCCGTCCTGAACTTGTCGAAGGAAGCCTGTCGAAGGGTAAGGATTAAAAAACGATTCGAAGAAAGAGTGAGGACTGGAAAGGTCATTTATGATCTGGAGCGTCCGTTCCTACTTCGACAGGCTCAGTACGAACGGAGATAGGCGCTGTCGATGCTCCGGCAGACTCAGCGCAAACGGGTTTTTAACACGCTCGCAACAAATGGCAAGGACAGAAGATAAAGATGACGTTCTTAAGCCATTTTTAATCTCTTTGGGTTTCCGGAAACCTTCTTTCCAGTCCATTTTCCCTGCCTGTCACCTGTCCCGAGCACGTCGAAGGAAGCGTGTCGAAAAACAAGGATTGGAAAAGCCGCTCAAGGGCGTTTATTTTTCAATAAACTCATGGAGTGAAAGGGTATCGGGAAGGCGCGGCATTTCTTCACCGTCCGCCGGAAACGCGCGGGACGTCAGCCGTCACTCCATATCGCGCAGACAGCGTAAGGCGTCGTCAATACGCTTGACGGCGATGGTTTCCATTCCCGCGATCGCGGTTTTTGGACGGTTGGCGTAGGGAATCAGCGCGCGCGTAAAGCCGAGTTTAGCGGCTTCTTTAAGCCTTTCCTGCCCGCGCGGCGCGGGACGGATTTCTCCTGTCAGGCCGACTTCGCCGAAAACGACGAGCTTTTCCGGAAGCGGACGGTTCATCAAAGACGAGACGATCGCCAGCATGACAGGCAGATCGGCCGCCGGTTCGCCGATCCGGACGCCTCCGACCGCGTTGACGAAAACATCCTGGTCGAAGCACTGGATTCCGGCATGACGGTGCGCGACCGCCAACAGCATTGCGAGACGCTGCGCGTCAAGACCCACCGTAAGCCGCCGGGGGGCGGCCTGCGCCCGGTCGACAAGCGCCTGGATCTCAACCAGCAATGGCCGCGTCCCCTCCTGTGTGACCAGCACGCAAAGCCCCGGAACACCGCGCGCGTCCGGCGAAAGAAACATGGCCGAAGGATTGTTGACGGGTTTCAGCCCTTTGTCAGTCATGGCGAAAACGCCAATTTCATTGACCGCGCCGTAACGGTTTTTGACCGCGCGGATCAGCCGGAAACTGGAATGCGTGTCGCCCTCGAAATAAAGGACGGTATCGACGATGTGCTCCAGCACGCGCGGCCCGGCCAAGGCGCCTTCTTTGGTCACATGGCCGACAAGGAGCAACGCGATTCCGGTCTGTTTCGCGATCCGCGTGAGCTGCGACGCGCATTCGCGCACCTGCGCCACCGACCCGGGCGCGGAATTGAGCGGCCCCGACCAAAGCGTCTGAATCGAATCGATAACGGCAACGCGCGGTTTTTCCGTTTGCAGCACCGCGAGAATTTTTTCCAGATTGATCTCGGCCAGCAGGCGCAGATTTTCCGTTTCGAGCGACAGGCGGCGCGCGCGCAGGGCAATTTGCCGCCCCGATTCCTCGCCGCTCACGTAAAGCACGCGATGATCGCCGGAAAGTGCCGTCAACGCTTGCAACAGCAAAGTGCTCTTGCCGATTCCAGGATCGCCGCCGAGCAAAACGACGCCCCCGGTTACCAAACCGCCACCCAGCGCGCGATCAAATTCGGCGATTCGGGTCGGCAAACGGTCTTCTTCTTTCGCCTCAATTTCGGAAAGCGGCTGGACACGCGTCGTTCCGACCAGCGCGGCAAAACGGTTACCGCTTTGGGAGACCGTATCCACAGGTGTTTCAACCAGCGTATTCCACGCGCCGCATGCCGGGCAGCGGCCCTGCCAGCGATTCGACGCACCGCCGCATTCGGAACAGGAATAGAAGGTTTTCCCTTTTGCCATGTCAGGATTCTTTCACCGGAACGCGCCGCGCCAACGCGCAGAAAAGCTCGTAACTGAGCGTTCCCGCCGCCGCCGCGACTTCGTCCGCCGGAAGTCCTTCACCCCAGAGAGTCACCTGGCTGCCGACCCCGGCTTCGGGCAATGTGGTCAGATCGCAGGCCAGCATATCCATCGAAACACGCCCCGCCGTCACCGTCCGCTGCCCATCGACGAGAATCGGCGCGCCGTCCGGCGCATGGCGCGGATAGCCATCGGCATAACCGCAGGCGACGACTCCGATACGCGAGGGAGCGGCGGCCGTGAAAATTCCGCCGTAGCCAACACGCTCGCCGGAGGCAAGTTCCTGCACTTCCAGAATCCGGCTTGTCAGCGTCATGACGGGTTTCAGCCCGATATCCGCCGCGCTTTTATCAGCGAACGGACTCGCGCCATAAAGGACGATCCCGGGACGAATCCAGCCCTTCGAAATTCCGGGGTAGCGCAGAATGGCCGCTGAATTCGCTATCGAAATCCCGGCGGTTTCCGGAAAAATCACCTGTATTTTTCTGAAGCGTTCCAGCTGCCAGGCAATCCCCCGCTCGCCGTCCGCGTCGGCGAAATGCGTCATGAGCGTCACACGCCGCGCCGCCACCAGATCGAGCAGGCGTGCCCTGAGCGATTCGACGCGCTCCAGCGTAAACCCGAGACGGTTCATCCCTGTATTGAGTTTGATGTAAACCGGCAACGACGAAGCGAAACGGGCTTTTTCAAGCATATCCAGCTGTTCGGCGCAATGAAGCGCCGGTATCAGGTTATAGCGGACACATACCTGGATATCATCCGGCTCAAAAAAGCCCTCAAGCAAAAGAATCGGCTGAGCATGACCTGCCTCGCGCAAAGCGACGCCTTCCTTGATGTCGAGCAGCGCAAAACCGTCCGCCAGATCGTCGAGCGCGCGCGCGGCCCGTAGCAGGCCGTGCCCATATGCGTCGGCCTTGACGACCGCCCAGGCTTTGCTTCCCGGACATCCTGCTTTGACGATCCCATAATTATGACGAAGCGCGCCAAGATCAATGCGCGCCAAAATCGGACGGGGCATAGAAAAAGAATCCTGTCGAAATTTTCGACCACGGTTGTTCGATTCGCGTATTTTGCCTCAATTCAGGGACAATGTCCGTTCCGGATTCTTGTTTCCAGAGGCATTTTCCAGAGCGTTTTCCAGCCGCCGCCCTCTTACGTGGAGAATATAACCCCCCCTCGACAAGGGCTAGGGCATGACTCGGTGACGGCCCGATCGGAAGCTGTCTCCCAGGGACTAAAAATATTGGGGCTGTACTAGATTAGGGGTTTAAATGTCACACCAAGAGCGTAAAAGATGTAATTGCCGTGTTGGTGTGCCGTAATTGAATCGGAATTCGCATTCTTTCAAAAAGAGGGGAAAT
>JAITGN010000002.1 GCA_031280565.1 Accumulibacter sp.
TTGGAACCCCGGCCTGAAGGCCGGGGTTTCGACCGTAGCCATTGGCAAGGGGATGCAAACCCCTTGCCAATGATGTTAGAGCGACAGCGCCTTCCGGGCTGTCGCTAATTTCTTGCTGGATTTTGTCTTTTCAGTTTCCGGCGGTTTCGGCGTAAAGATCATGCTCGCTGGCATCAATCACGTGCGCCTGGATAAAATCGCCCGGCGCCGCATCGAAAAAGCCATCGATGAACACAACGCCGTCGACTTCCGGCGCATCCGCTGAAGAACGCGCGATGCAGCCTTCTTCGTCGACGGCGTCGACAAGAACCGTCATTTCCTTCCCGATTTTCGCCGCGAGAATTTCCGCCGAGATCGTTGCCTGCACTTCCATCAGACGGTGGCAGCGCTCTTCGCGTTCCGCTTCAGGGAGAGCGCCCGGCAAGGCATTCGCCGGCGCACCTTCGATCGGAGAGTACGCGAAACAGCCGACGCGGTCGAGTCGCGCCTCCCTGAGAAAACCGAGAAGTTCTTCGAATTCCGCTTCTGTTTCGCCCGGGAAACCGGCAATGAATGTGCTTCGAATCGTGATTTCCGGACAAATCGCACGCCACGCCCGGACGCGCTCAAGCATGTTTTCCGCGTTCGCGGGACGTTTCATCGCCCGAAGAACGCGCGGACTCGCGTGCTGGAAGGGAACATCGAGGTAAGGCAGGATTTTCCCCTCGGCCATCAAAGGCAAGATATCGTCAACGGCAGGATAGGGATAAACATAGTGCAGACGCACCCAGATATCGAAACTGGCCAGCGCTTCGCACAGTTCCTTGAGGCGCGCCCTGACCGGCCGGCCGCCGTAAAACCCTGTCCGGTGCTTCAAATCGATGCCGTAAGCGCCTGTATCTTGCGAAACAACCAGCAGTTCTTTTACGCCCGTGCCGGCCAGCGCGCGGGCTTCTTCCAGAATGCCGCCGACGGGACGGCTGACGAGCGGGCCGCGCAAGGCGGGAATGACGCAAAATGTACAGGCATGATTACAGCCTTCGGAAATTTTCAGGTAGGCGAAATGTGGCGGCGTCAGACGAACGCCTTGCGGTGGAACGCGGGAATCGAACGGAGTGTTCGCCGGGGGAAGGTTCGCGCGAATATGCCGCATCACCTCATCGTCAGCGTGCGGACCCGTCACGGCCAGCACACGCGGATGGGTCTTGAGTACCAGTTCTTTGCGAGCGCCAAGGCAGCCGGTAACAATGACTTTTCCATTTTCCGCAAGCGCTTCCCCAATGGCATCAAGCGATTCCTTGACGGCATCGTCGATAAAACCGCATGTATTGACGACAACAAGGTCAGCGCCCTCATACGAAGGCGAAATCAGATAGCCTTCGGCGCGAAGGCGCGTCAGGATTTTTTCGGAGTCGACCAGCGCTTTCGGACAGCCGAGGGAAACGAAGCCGACTTTCGGAAAAGCGCCGGCTTGCGCAGACCGCGCGCTCACGGGCCGCCCCACTCGCATGAGCCGGATTTCACCGCCAGCGCGCCGAAGACGCCATCCGGAATTGTTAAGGCGATCAACAAAGACATGTTCAATCCACACCCGCACCGGGCGATAACAATGCATGGAAGAGGCTATGCTTCTCCCATGCTTGAGATCCCTCTGAAAAGGGAAGTTTCCAGCCTGGGTCTGTTCTTGATGAACCGGGCCTGGAAATAACGAAATGGCGAGCCTGACCTCGGCACTTGCAAAAACGGTTATGGCTGCTTCCTTCCGGACCTGACCAGGTTCACTGCCCTGCAATGCGGAGGGGACCCGCCGCACGAGACTTTACCATAACCGCGCGCGCGGCGGATTGCCGATTCGCGTCAGGCAGCCGGATTTTTCACGCTCACAAGGCCAAATAAAATAACGTTCTCAAGGTATTCTATAAATTTTAGACTTAAAATTATTTTTAAAACGTTGTTTATATAAAAAATACTGTTATGTTTATAGAATAAATCATTGGATTGATTCATTAAAATGTTTATACAACGTGTATCTTGTTATATGTCAATGATATTTACAGGGGAAACTTTAAATAATGATTCTTTGTTTTCAATGCTTTCAAGCGCTGTCATAGTCTATTTTTCATTTTTTTGGCACACTCTAGAAGGCTTTTTGGCGTATATTGAAAAGCTGTTTACTTTTAACGCATCGCAATGGATGAGCAGCACGTAATACGTATTCGCGGCGCGCGTACGCACAACCTGAAAAATGTCAACATCGATCTGCCCCGAAACCGCTTGATCGTCATCACCGGGTTGTCCGGTTCCGGCAAATCGTCGCTCGCGTTCGACACGCTTTACGCTGAAGGACAACGGCGTTATGTCGAATCTCTGTCCGCCTATGCCCGGCAGTTCCTGCAACGCATGGATAAACCCGACGTCGACCTGATCGAGGGGCTTTCACCGGCTATTTCGATCGAGCAGAAAGCAACCAGCCACAATCCACGCTCGACCGTCGGCACCGTCACGGAAATTCACGACTATCTTCGCCTGCTGTTCGCTCGCGCCGGAACGCCCTATTGCCCGGAACACAATTTGCCGCTTGAGTCGCAAACCGTTTCACAAATGGTCGATCACGCGCTGGCGCTGCCGCCGGACACCAGGTTGATGATCCTTTCGCCCGTCATCGCCAACCGAAAGGGCGAACAGCTCGATTTTTTCGCCGAACTGCGCGCGCAAGGGTTCGCCCGCCTTCGCATCGATGGCGCTATCCACGAAATCGACGCCCTGCCGAAACTCGCGAAAACGAAAAAACACACGATCGATATTGTTGTCGATCGCCTGAAAATCCGGGAAGACATGCGTCAACGCCTCGCCGAATCGTTCGAAACCGCGTTGCGTTACGCCAATGGCCGCGCCATCGCCTGCGAAATGGAATCAGGGCAAGAACATCTTTTTTCGGCCAAATTCGCCTGTCCGCTCTGTTCATATTCCCTGCAGGAACTCGAACCCCGGATTTTTTCGTTCAACAGTCCAATGGGCGCGTGCCCGGAATGCGATGGTCTCGGCGTTATCCAGTTTTTCGATCCAAAAAAGATCATCGTCCGCCCTGACCTTTCCCTGAACGATGGCGCGATACGCGGCTGGGACAAGCGTAATCCGTTTTTGTTCCGCCTGCTCCAGTCGCTTGCCGGACACTACCGCTTCGACATCGAAACGCCGTTTTGTGATCTGCCGGAAGATACTAAAGAAATCCTGCTTTACGGCTCCGGCAAGGAAGCCATTCGTTTTCAATATCACAACGCTTCCCGTTCCCACCCTTTTGAGGGCATCGTTCGCAATTTTGAGCGGCGCTACCGCGAAACTGATTCCCCCGCCGCGCGTGAAGAGCTGTCCCGGCTGATCAGCACTTCCGCGTGCCCGGAGTGCGGCGGCGCTCGCCTGTGTAAAAACGCGCGTCATGTCCATGTCGGCAACGGCGCGCAGTCGCTGACGCTCCATGAAATCAACCGGCTTTCGCTGACGCGGGCGCGCGATTATTTTCTTGACCTGGATCTGGCCGGAAACAAAAAACAGGTTGCGGAAAAAATTCTCAGGGAAATCACGAACCGCTTGCAGTTTTTGATCGATGTCGGACTCAATTATCTTTCGCTCGACCGTTCGGCGGAAACGCTCTCCGGCGGCGAAGCACAGCGCATCCGGCTTGCATCCCAGGTCGGATCGGGGCTGACAGGCGTCATGTACGTGCTCGACGAACCCTCGATCGGCCTGCACCAGCGCGATAATCATCGCCTGCTGCAAACGCTCCTCCATCTGCGCGATCTCGGCAACACCGTCATTGTCGTCGAACACGATGAAGACGCGATCCGGCACGCCGATCATGTTATCGATATCGGCCCGGGCGCTGGAATTCACGGCGGCGCTATCGTCGCCGAGGGCGCTCCGGAACAAATACTGGCCACCCCGGGTTCACTGACCGGCGATTACCTTGCCGGACGCCGCCGCATCGAAGCGCCCGGAGACATTCGTCGGCCTGATCCGGCGCGCCAGTTGAAAATCACCGGCGCGCGCGGCAACAATCTCAAGAATGTCACGCTCGAACTTCCTGTCGGACTATTCACGTGCATCACCGGCGTTTCAGGGTCAGGTAAATCGACGCTGATCAACGATACGCTCTACGCGGCTGCGGCAAGGCATCTGTATGGCTCATCGGCCGAGCCCGCCGAATACGATGAAATCGCCGGACTTGAGCATTTCGACAAGGTCGTCAGCGTTGATCAAGCGCCAATCGGCCGCACGCCACGCTCGAACCCTGCAACCTACACAGGACTTCTGACCCCGATCCGCGAACTGTTCGCCGGCATTCCGGAAGCGCGTTCGCGCGGATACGACCTAGGCCGTTTCTCGTTCAACGTGAAAGGAGGGCGCTGCGAGGCCTGCCAGGGCGACGGCATGATCAGGGTCGAAATGCACTTCCTTCCCGATGTTTATGTGATATGCGATATCTGTCATGGAAAGCGCTACAACCGCGAAACGCTTGAAATCCGCTACAAGGAAAAAACCATTCACGACGTTCTGCAGATGACCGTCGAGCAGGCGCGTGAATTTTTCGACGCCGTGCCCGCAATCGCGCGAAAACTGCAAACACTCGTCGATGTCGGCCTCTCGTATATCACGCTGGGACAGCCGGCGACGACGCTGTCGGGCGGCGAGGCGCAGCGCGTCAAACTCGCGCTTGAGCTTTCCAGGCGCGACACCGGCCGCACACTCTACATTCTCGACGAACCGACAACAGGCCTGCATTTTCAGGATATCGCCATGCTGCTCGATGTATTGCACCGCCTGACCGATCAGGGCAATACGGTTGTCGTCATCGAACATAATCTCGACGTCATAAAAACAGCCGACTGGATTGTCGATCTTGGCCCGGAAGGAGGCGATGGCGGTGGCCGCATACTTGCCGCCGGCGCGCCAAAAACGCTCATCAACTCCCCTGAAAGCCATACGGCCCATTTTCTGAAACCCTTGTTCACACGGTCAAAACGGATAAAAAAAGAAAAAAAATGATGTCAAAAGCGAAAAAACCGGAATTTATCTTGTGACCCTCTTCCAAGAAACAAAACTAAATGCGAGAATTGCAACCGTCTTGGCTTGAGAGTTTTTTGCCATTCTCTGTTTAATAAGCGCAGTTTCCCACTACCAACACACAGGAGATAAAATGAACAAAGCAGAGCTGATTGAAGCAATTGCCGACAAGACCGACCTATCCAAGACAGCTTCCGGAAAGGCATTGGACGCTGTCATTGAAACCATTGTGCATGCCGTGGCCAAAGGGGATGGCGTCAGTCTCGTCGGGTTTGGTTCGTTTAAAGCCGCCGCACGCGCCGCACGTGAAGGAAAAAATCCGAAAACAGGCGAAAAAATCAAGATTGCCGCAACTACTGTGCCGAAGTTTTCCGCCGGCGCGAACTTCAAAGCAGCCGTCGCCACCGCAAAAGGCAAGAAGAAAAAATAAATCCCGATTCACGTACGCATAACAAAGCCTGCCGTCGCGCAGGCTTTTTTTTTCATTTCTTTCCCGTTGCCGCGCCCTTGTCGCCGTTTCACCGCGTGATTCACGCCGGGCAATTGACGGCGGCGGAGCGCCCGCGTAAAATTACTGACCTCGTGGGGGCGTAGCTCAGCTGGGAGAGCGATTGGTTCGCAATCAATAGGTCGGCGGTTCGATCCCGCCCGTCTCCACCACGACACCATCCGAAGCAGTCCAAAGAAGTCCAGAATCTCCAGTGTTTCCAAGGATTCTGGACTTTTTTTCGTCCGAAGCCGTCCGATACAATCCGTTGACATCCGGGGGCATGTGGGAGTGGTTCTGGGGATATTCCCTCCGCGCAAAAAAAAGAGGCCCCCCAAATGCCCCTGACCGACACCGCCATCAAGAACGCCAAGCCCGCCCCTAAATCGATAAGGATGTTCGACGGCGGCGGCCTGTACTTAGAGGTCTCTCCGGCCGGGAACAAGTGGCGGCGGTCACAGGCCTATTGTTGGAAAACGGAGACATGAAATGGAAGGAATCGTACCGGTCATTGTCCACTCCGGAAATGGTCTCATTTACAAATAGCATAACAAAACTGCTTTTTCCTGAGTCAGAGCGCCCCAGCGTATCACGGGATCAAGCATGTTGTAGCCGTCCTGCTCCGAATGCGCGGACAGCAGGATTTTATCCAGGCTAAATGGGATAGCAATGCTGGCTGCCGAATGTGGCAGAATGATGACATGCCGTTTCGCACCTCCAGCGGACGCGCGGCAGTGTTCCAATGCGGGGCATGGTATTTAAAACCGGAAAATTCGGAGACTCATGGATTTTCCTGGAACCACCGCTTGATTACCTGAGAGGTTGAGTATGGATTTTGCGCAAATCAGTTATTCAAAACATGCTGACAGCTTTGAAGAGTTTCTGGTCAATCCGGACAAAATTAATATTTCATTATCATGGTTTGACGAAAACAGCGCGGATTGCTGGAGACATCTCAGAATGTATGAATGTGCAGCCCATTTGCAGGATAATCCTGATTTGAGCTGGCTTACGGTCGGCGATGGCCGGTGGGGATTGGATGCGATTCGTATAAAGAAAAAAGGATTTAGAACGGTTCTCCCGACGGACATTAGCGGATTTCTTCTAAAAACATCCAAAGAGCGTGGTTTTATCGATAACTATGCAGTGGAGAATTGTGAAAAACTGACATTTCAGGACAACTCGTTCGATTACGTGTTTTGCAAGGAATCGTTTCATCATTTTCCGCGTCCTTATCTGGCATTATATGAAATGCTGCGTGTGGCAAAACTTGGCGTGTTTTTGATTGAGCCGAGCGACAGGCTGTATAACAACGGCAATATTTCCCCTTCGTTTGTCTCAATCTTTCGCAATGTTCTGCGATATGCGCTTAGATTGATTAGAACCCGCATCAGGCAAGACCGCGTTGCGCGGGATATTTCCGATGATCCCGTATTCGAGCCGGTTGGCAACTATGTCTATACCCTTTCCCGGCGTGAAATCCTGAAAGCCGCTTATGGACTCGCTCTTCCTCAAATCGCCATAAAGGGAATCAATGACCACTATATTGAAGGGTGCGAGTTCGAACCGGCTGATACGGACAAGTCATTGATATTCAAGAAGATAAAAAGGCGGATCGCTTTGCTCGACATGCTATGCCAGGCAGGAATAAATGATTATGGCATGTTGATGTGCGGGATTTTCAAGACGTCTCTCCCGGATGAAACGAGAAGGAAATTCCAGAATCATGGATGGGAAGTAAAGGATATTGTCAAGAACCCTTATTTGAACTGATCCGGAATTTCCGGAGAATGCCGGAGCAACAGCCGCGCATGGCCGCTCTATCCATTTGCCGTTCGGAAGGGAGGCTCTTCCATTATCTCGAAGGCAGTATCTCCCGCAATTTTTCCGCGGTTTCACGCAGCGTTTTCTCGGTCGTTTCCCAGTCGATGCAAGCGTCGGTGATTGAGCAGCCGTACTTGAGTTGCGCGGGCGTATCGCGGATGGGCTGGTTTCCGCCAATAAGGTTGGATTCAATCATCGCGCCGACGAGAGAACGGTTTCCGCAGCGAATCTGGTTGACGATGTCGGCCAGAACCAGCGGTTGCAGTTCGGCTTTTTTGAAACTGTTGGCGTGAGAGCAGTCGACAACGATATTGACCGGCAATCCGGCTTTACCGAGGGCGGCCTCCGTGATCGATATGGAAACGGTGTCATAGTTTGGGCGGCCGTCTCCTCCACGCAGCACGATGTGGCCATAGCGGTTGCCGCGCGTCCGGACAATGGAGGTGCTTCCTCCGCCGTTGATGCCGAGAAAACTGTGAGGCCGCGATGCGGAAAGAATGGCGTTGATGGCGATGCCGGCATCGCCGCTGGTGGCGTTTTTGAAGCCTACCGGCGTGGAAAGGCCGGATGACATTTCACGATGGGTTTGCGATTCGGTTGTGCGCGCACCG
>JAITGN010000135.1 GCA_031280565.1 Accumulibacter sp.
AGGCAACTGCCTGTTGATGAGTTTTCACGGCATGCCGCGCACCGCAGCGGGCAGCGTCGCTTACCGCGACGCGTGCTTCCGGACAGCGAAACGCCTGGCGGAAACCCTGGAACTCGACGCTCCGGACTGGCGCGTCGGCTTTCAGTCCCGCTTCGGTTATGGGAAATGGATTGAGCCTTGTACAGAAACGACGCTTGCCGCGCTGGGGCAAAAAGGTCTTAAACGCCTCGACGTCGTTTGTCCGGGATTTTCCGCGGACTGCCTTGAAACGCTCTGGGAAATCGCTGTCGAAGGGAAAGCCGTTTTTCAGAAATCCGGCGGCGGCGAGTTCAATTTTGTTCCCTGCCTGAACGGGGATGACGCCTGGATTCACGCATTGACGGAGATATCAAGCGGCTGCCTCAAGGACGGATGATTTCCGTCCAACGCCATCAGAGAGGTTCCAGCTCCAGGGTATTGCCGCAGGCTTTGCTGGTATTCTTCGTGGCCGGTTCGCCGAATTTCGACAACTCCTTGTTGACGCTCCGCAAGCGCTCCAACACCTTGCCGATAAGGATTTTTCTGAAACGTTCCTGGACTTCTTCGGAACTCAACTCGAAAGCAGGGCAGTTGATCTCGAGGAATTTACAGGATTCGAGCGTAACGACCGTCGCCATCCGCGTCGCGTTGCTCGGATGAAGAAACGCCATTTCACCGACGACCTCTCCCGCGCCAAGCCGGGTTATGACCTTTCCTTCATACGATACTTCAACGGAGCCTTCAACGAGCAAACCGAAAAAACGATTCTGGTCGCCTTCACGAATCAATTGCGTCTTCGCCGGAAATTGCCTCCAGATGCTGATGCGCAACAGTTCCCAAATTTCAAGATCATCGAACTCGGTAAAGAACACCATCCTGCGAAGCCGCCTGAAATGCGATTCGTCCTGTTCCGTGGTGTCGTCTTCCATGATCTGATAGCGCACCGTCGAAAGATCTTTGGCGAAATCGGCGCCGTTGCGATAACGGCCATAAAGATCCTTTTCGAGCGCTTTCTGGATAATCGGGTCAAGCCCGGCGGGCAGACTGGGGTTGAGTGCGCAGACTGACGGCGTTTCCTGATTAATGATCTTGTAAATCAATGCCGCCTGATTATTCGCGCGGAAAGGCAAGCGGCCCGTCAGTAACTGGAACAGTAAAACGCCCAGTGAATACAGGTCGGTTTTGTGGTTCAGCGGATAATTTTTGACCTGCTCGGGCGACATGTATACGGGCGAGCCAACGCCCATGATGAAAGTCGAATCCTCGCTGCTATCCTTGCGCAAATTCAACGCGAGACCGAAATCGGCGATTTTCGGATCGTCGTCCTTGTTCAGCAAAATATTGGCTGGCTTGATGTCGCGGTGCACAACGCCCTGGCGAAAAGCATAATCCAGGGCAAGACAGCACTTGAACACGATACCGATGACACGATGAAGCGGCAACAGGTTGTTGACCGAACAGAAGTTTTCGAGCGAAACGCCATCAACGTATTCCATCACGATGTAGGCATGATCCGATTCGATTTTGGCGTCGAAAACCCGGATGATATTCGGATGCTTCAGGCAGCGGCCAATGGCGTTTTCTGTCTGAAACAACTTGCGCAGACGGCGGGACATCGCTTCGTTATCGCCGTGAAAATGGATCAGTTTCAACGCGAGTTCCTGCTCCGTCGCAGGATCGGATACGAGGTAAACCGTCGCTGTCGCCCCTTTGCCGAGTTTCCGGATAACCTTGTACCGGCCAATTTTATCGGGAATCGCGTTTTTGCTGGATTTTGTGTTTTTATCTGACGCTTTTTCGGTTTCGCTGACCTTGCTCTGGCCGTCAGAGCGGTCTTGAGTACGCTTGCCGGCGTAAACGGTTTTGTCGTCTTCCGTGTCGGCCGCGTCCGAACCGCCCCGTTTTTTCGGTTTTTCCTCCGCTGTTTTCCCGGTTTTTGCCGCCATAATCGCTTGTCGATTTTCCCTATGCTTTAGTTTTCGGTTTCAGCCCGTCTGTCAAAAACGGACACGCGCCATGCCTCGACGCGCGCGATACCTCTGAGCCTTCGCCCAAATCCGCGATAGCTTGGCATCCTAGCTCAAATAGAGGCTCGCGGAACATACTTTTGGCAAAAATCCTGTGTATTTTTTCGTTATCCGGCTTGAGATCGCAAAAAATGGCCCAATTTATCAAAAGTTTTTTGGAGGTTATCAACATGCGCAAACATTCGACAGATATGGAAACACAGAACACACAAGCGGTAGACGGACAGGATCCTTCTCCGCCTCCTCCTGCCGCCGAAAACCAGGTATCCGAACCCTCCGGTGAAAACGCGCCCGGCCTTGAAGAACTGCTCCAGCAGGCCGAACGTAAAGCTGAGGAGAACCGCGACGCCTGGCTGCGGGCCAAGGCCGAGGTCGAAAATACGCGCAGGCGCGCGCAAGACGATATATCCAAAGCGACAAAATTCGCTGTGGAGCGCTTCGCTGGCGAATTGCTTCCCGTCAAAGACAGTCTGGAAGCAGCGCTCGCGGTTGAAGCGCCCAGCGTCGAAAGTCTGAAATCCGGCACGGAACTGACGCTGAAGCAGCTCGCCGCCGCTTTTGAAAAATCCGGACTGAGGGAAATCCATCCACTCAATGAAAAATTCAATCCGAATTTTCATCAGGCCATCAGCGCAGTCGAAAGTGACCAGGAATCCAACACGGTTGTTTCTGTCTTGCAAAAAGGGTATTTACTGGCGGATCGCGTCCTGCGTCCCGCATTGGTCGTCGTAGCAAAGGCAAAAACTTGAAACAGAGCCGGATCATCCCCATCTGGGAATGCATCTGGATGTATTGAATTTTTAACGAAAAAAGGATTTTGACATGGGAAAGATTATCGGCATCGACCTTGGCACGACGAATTCCTGCGTAGCCATTATGGAAAGCGGAAAGCCAAAGGTCATTGAAAACTCCGAAGGTACGCGAACGACACCTTCCATTGTGGCCTACGCGGAAGACAACGAAATTCTTTGCGGCGCTCCGGCCAAACGCCAGGCCGTGACCAACCCGAGAAACACGCTTTTCGCGGTCAAGCGCCTGATCGGCCGACGTTTTGAGGAAAAGGAAGTCCAGAAGGATATCGGCCTGATGCCTTACAAGATTCTCAAGGCGGACAACGGCGACGCCTGGGTTGAAGCGCGTGATAAAAAGATCGCACCGCCGCAGGTTTCCGCCGAAGTTCTGCGCAAGATGAAAAAAACAGCCGAAGACTACCTCGGAGAAGAAGTCACCGAGGCCGTCATTACTGTCCCGGCCTATTTCAATGATAGCCAGCGTCAGGCGACCAAAGATGCGGGACGCATCGCCGGCCTGGAAGTCAAAAGAATCATCAACGAGCCAACAGCCGCCGCTCTTGCCTTCGGCATGGACAAAAAACAGGGCGACAAGAAAATCGCTGTTTACGATCTGGGAGGAGGAACGTTCGATATCTCGATCATTGAAATTGCCGAAGTCGACGGCGAGCACCAGTTCGAGGTTCTCTCGACCAACGGCGACACCTTCCTCGGCGGTGAAGATTTCGACCAGCGCCTGATTGATTACATTATCGATGAGTTCAAAAAAGAATCCGGCGTCAACCTAAAATCCGACGTCCTGGCTTTGCAACGCCTCAAAGACGCCGCCGAAAAAGCAAAAATCGAGCTTTCGTCCAGCCAGCAGACGGAAATCAATTTGCCGTACATTACCGCAGATGCTTCCGGCCCGAAGCATCTGACGCTCAAAATCACGCGCAGCAAATTCGAGGCGCTTGTCGACGATCTCGTCGAGCGCACGATCGAGCCTTGCCGTACCGCCATAAAAGATGCCGGCTGCAAGATCGGCGAAATCAACGATGTCATTCTCGTTGGCGGCATGACCCGCATGCCAAAGGTTCAGGAAAAAGTGAAGGAGTTTTTCGGCAAGGAGCCTCGCCGCGACGTTAATCCGGATGAAGCCGTCGCTATCGGCGCGGCGATCCAGGGCGGCGTTTTGCAGGGCGAGGTCAAGGATGTGCTCTTGCTCGATGTTACGCCCTTGTCGCTTGGTATTGAAACGCTTGGCGGCGTAATGACGAAACTCATCAAGAAAAACACGACGATTCCGACCAAGGCATCCCAGGTCTTCTCGACTGCCGACGACAATCAGTCTGCCGTAACCATTCACGTATTGCAGGGAGAGCGCGAAATGGTCTCCGGCAACAAGAGCCTCGGGCAGTTCAATTTGTCCGACATTCCCCCGGCGCCGCGCGGCATTCCACAGATTGAGGTCACGTTCGACATTGACGCCAACGGCATTTTGCATGTCTCGGCCAAGGACAAGGCAACCGGCAAGGAAAACAAGATCAAGATACAAGCTTCTTCCGGCCTTTCGGAAGATGAAATCCAGCGCATGGTGCAGGATGCTGAACAGCACGCCGAGGAGGATAAAAAGGCGCGCGAATTGGCCGATACGCGCAATCAATGCGATGGTCTAATCCATATGGTCAAAAAATCGCTGACCGAATACGGCAAGGAATTGTCTGACGAGGAAAAAGGCAAAATCGAGACCGCAATCAAGGAAGCCGAAGAAGCTGTCCGCGGTAACGATCTGACAGCGATCAAGAGCAAGATCGAGACGCTGGGCGCGGTTTCGCAAAAACTCGGTGAAAAGGTATATGCCGCGAAACAGGCTGAATCCACCGCTTCAGATGCGGCGGGAACTTCGGAATCTGGCGGCGACAGCGCCGCGCGGAATGACGATGGCAATGTCGTTGACGCGGAATTCACAGAGGTAAAAGACAAAAAATAAACCTTATAAAAAGCGGCGGGCCATGGCATATAATCGCGCATCGCCCGCCCCCACTCCCCAACTGATACCCAAAACTGATGGCAAAACGTGACTTTTACGAAGCTCTTGGCGTCAACCGCGACGCTTCCGAAGACGAGATAAAAAAGGCTTACCGGAAACTGGCCATGAAATATCATCCAGACCGGAACTCAGGCGATCCCAAAGCAGAAGAGACTTTCAAGGAAATCAAGGAAGCCTATGAAATTCTTTCCGATGGGCAAAAAAGAGCGGCTTATGACCAGTTCGGCCATGCGGGTGTCGATCCGCAAGCCGGCATGGGAAGCGGATTCGGCGGCGCGGGCGCGTTTTCCGACGCTTTTGGCGGAATTTTCGATGAAATTTTTGGAGCGCGGCGCGGCAATCGTTCCAATGTTTATCGCGGCGCGGATCTTCGTTACAACATTGAAATAACGCTTGAACAGGCGGCTTTCGGTACTGAGACAAAGATCCGCGTTCCGACAATGGAAGAATGCGAAACCTGTCATGGAACAGGCGCGAAAACCGGAACGCAACCTCAAACCTGCCCCACTTGCCAGGGCAGTGGCCAGGTACGCCTCCAGCAAGGCTTTTTCTCAATTCAACAGACCTGCCCCAAATGCCACGGGACAGGCCGTTTCATTTCCAATCCATGCCCTTCCTGCAGTGGCGCGGGACGCACCAAGCAGTATAAAACGCTGGCTGTCAAAATCCCCGCTGGAGTCGATGAGGGCGACCGCATACGCCTTTCAGGCGAGGGAGAGCATGGCATCAATGGAGGGCCGCCCGGCGATCTCTACGTCCAGATCAGTCTGAAACCACATGCGGTTTTTCAGCGCGATCAGAACGATCTGCATTGTGAAATGCCCATCAGTTTCACAACCGCGGCGCTCGGCGGCGAAATAGAGATTCCAACGCTCGATACCGTCGCGAAAATCAAGATACCGCCGGAAACGCAGTCAGGGAAAATATTCCGCCTTCGCGGCAAAGGAATCAAAGGCGTGCGAGGACAAGCGCCAGGCGATCTGCTTTGCCATGTCGTCGTCGAAACGCCGGTGCGCCTCACCGAACGGCAAAAAGAACTCTTGCGCGAACTTGAAGAATCGAGTCATGCCGATCGCGATCGGCATAATCCGCGCGCGAAATCATGGATGGACCGGGTACGCGATTTCTTTTCCGCCAGCTAACCCGCGCGTTTTTATCATGCCGTCTCGAATTACATGAACGTCACAAAAATCCGTTCGCGTTGAGCCTGTCGAAGTATAAACAAGCACTCCAAGCGTCTTTCAAATCCATACCCTTCGACGCGCTTCTTTCAACAGACGGGATGGGATACGACGAAGCATTGACGTATCCTGAGCCTGAATGCAAAATCAAAACTCTTTTAGGATAAAAATAGCTTGAGGGCGTTGTTTTTCCGCTCTGTTTTTCGCCGTTCGCGATGAAGGCGCTAAAAAAATCCGTTTGTGCCGAGCTTCTCAAAGCATGAACGGATTCCCCAACGGCCTTTTCAATCCGAACCCTTCGACACGTTTCCCTCGACGCCCTCAGGATGAGGCAGGATAAACGATATCGGGCAGATACCTGAAATTTCCGGAACATCACCTGCTCTGCCCGTTCGCGCTCAACCGATCAAAACACTTTATGTCTCTCGCAAAGGTATTGATCAAGCAAGCAGACCGGCGTATATTATTAATTGAACGATTGAACAACTTTTTAATGAAAAAGCAATGGAATTGAAAAAAGGGCAGGATAGGCCACCAACATGTGACTGCGATGTCATACACAAGGATGTTGTAGACAGCGTCAGAGGGAAAATGGCCCCAAAAGAAGAATACAACCGGCTCGCCACTCTTTATAAGATGTTTGCCGACGGAACAAGAGTCCAGATACTGAACGCGCTGGACCACAGCGAGATGTGCGTCTGCGATCTGGCCGTCCTTCTTGGAATGACGAAATCCGCGATATCGCATCAGCTTAAAACGCTGCGCCTCCTGAATCTCGTCAGTTTCCGCAAGGAAGGGCAAATTGTTTTTTATTCCCTCGCGGATTCCCACGTCAAGGACATCCTAGATAAAGGCTTTGAACATATCAATGAATAGTTTGAAAAGGTGTTTTTTACTCTTTTTATTGAATAATTGAGCAACTATACGCTATGGAAAAATACATGGAGAAAATTTTTCTACTGAAGGGCATCGATTGCCCCTGTTGTGCAAGCAAAATTGAAACCGAAGCCAGCGCGCTTGCCGGGGTTTCATCCGCCGCCATGAACCTCATGACCGGAACGCTCACCCTTTCACTGAACGCCGATTGTTCTGAGAACATAGAATCGGCGGTCAGGAACATCGTCGCTCGTTATGAGCCGGATATCGTCGTCCCCCCCCAGGACGGCATGGGCCAAGAGTCCGAAACGACGCGCGATAACGATTTTGGAAAAGGCACGCTATTCAAACTGCTCACCGGCGCATTTGTTTATCTCCTGGGCATTTCCTTGTCTTCGTTACCTTATTTCCGTGATTTGGACGCCAACATCGGGTTGAGCATCCTCATCATTGCGTACGTCATACTTGGGGGCGAGGTTGTCATCAAGATGCTCAAAAATATATCCAACGGCCGGATATTCGATGAAAATTTTCTGATGAGCATTTCGACAATCGGCGCATTTGTGATTGGCGAATACTCGGAAGCCGTCGCGGTCATGCTTTTCTATCAAATAGGCGAAACAGTTCAGGATTCAGCTGTCCGCCGCTCAAAAAAATCCATTGCCAGCCTGATGGATATTCGTCCGGATACTGCGACTGTGCGGAGGAATGGTGAATTGCAAACTGTCGCGTCCGAAACGGTTTCCATCGGCGAAATCATCGTTGTAAAACCCGGAGAAAAAATCCCGCTTGACGGCGTTGTGCTGGATGGAAACTCAATGCTCGATACAAAAGCCTTGACGGGTGAACCGATGCCAAAGACCGCCGGAAAGGGTGACACGGTTTTGTCGGGCTGTATCAATCAGAACGGTGTATTGACGATCCGTGTATCAAAAGCGTTTAGCGAATCAACTGCATCAAAAATCATCGATCTGGTTAAAAACGCGGCCAGCAGAAAAGCACCGGTCGAAAATTTCATTACTGTGTTTTCAGGGTATTACACCCCCATTGTCGTGACGCTTGCGATCCTGCTCGCCGTTCTTCCGCCGCTTGTCACAGGAGGCGGCTGGTCGAACTGGATTTATAGGGCCTTTGTATTTTTGGTCATTTCCTGCCCTTGCGCGCTGGTCATTTCCATACCGCTTGGTTTTTTTGGCGGTATCGGCGGCGCTTCCAGAAAAGGCATTCTTGTCAAAGGGGGCAATTACCTTGATGCGCTTGGAAAACTTGACATTGTCGTCTTTGATAAAACGGGCACGCTGACGAAAGGGGTTTTCAAGGTAACGGAGATTATCCCGGCAATCGGATTTTCTGGAGAAAAACTGCTCGAATACGCGGCCTATGCCGAATCGCTGTCGAACCACCCTATCGCGGCATCTATTCAAAACGCGTATGGCCAACCTGTTGCCAGGAACAAACTGAACGATTACAACGAAAAACCCGGATACGGCGTCAGCGTCACGATAGAAGGACACAAAATCCTGGCGGGAAGTGGCGGATTCATGGAAACATCAGGCATCCGGTTCGAGAAAAACGAAAAAATGGGTACGAAAATCTACGTCGCGGTAGACAATCGTTTTGCCGGTTGCATCGTTATCGCTGACGAAATCAAGGCAGACAGCAAAGAGACGATTTCCGGATTGAAAAAATTGGGGGTTCGCAAAACCGTGATGCTTACCGGAGACAATGCGCAAACCGGCAAAGCCGTCTCCGAGGAACTGGGTCTGGATGAGTGTTACGCGGAACTTCTTCCCGACCAAAAAATCGAAAAACTGGAAATACTCGAAAAGCAGAAAGACCCTAAAAGAAAACTTGCTTTCGTTGGTGACGGCATCAACGATTCACCCGTCCTCGCGCGCGCCGACATCGGAATAGCGATGGGCGGCCTTGGGTCGGATGCGGCGATTGAAGCATCCGATGTCGTGTTAATGACCGACGAACCCTCCAGACTGATTGATGCCATTTCAATCGCCAAAGCGACAAAACGGATCGTGTTTCAGAATATCATTTGTGCACTTGGCATCAAAAGCGCTTTCCTTGTTCTTGGCGCTTTCGGCATTGCCGGAATGTGGGAAGCTGTATTCGCCGACACGGGCGTGGCGGTTTTCGCGATATTGAACGCGACGCGAATCATAAATCAGGACATTCAATAGACATTTCGTTTTTCGCGCGGGAAAAATTTTGACATACCGGCAGAAAGCCCGTAGATTAATATCCCTTAATATATCAACGGTTTTTTCATCGATACAAGGAGGAGTCTATCATGCGCCGCTTTCTTCACATTCTGATTACGTTGCTAGCATTGATCCCGCTGCTGGCGGTTGCCGCCGAAGCAGTCAACATTAACACGGCGAACGAAGCGGGTTTACAACAGGTCAAGGGAATCGGCCCGTCGAAAGCACGCGCTATTATCGAATATCGCGAGAAGAACGGCCCCTTCGCTTCAACTGACGCCTTGGTCAATGTCCCGGGAATCGGCAAAAAATCGCTGGAGCAACTAAAACCGCAAATAACCGTCGGCACAGTGGAAGCACCCAAACCCGCCAATCCGGAAGATAAAACCAAAGCACTTCCCATCCCCGCAAAATCCGAAAAGAAAAAATAAAGCGCCTGGATGAACGAAACAACCGTTCCGGAGCTTTCCGGAACGGTTAAGCGCATTTTCCAATCCCTTGATTACTGCATTACTTTAGGAACCAAGGCAAACGCGCTGGTTTGCACTGCTTCATATGGATTCGTTTAGCTCGAAACGGCGCAGCCGCCTCTGGTAACGCATTCAGCTGAAACAAGTCATAAGAACAGGCTGTGAGGTCACCAAACTCCAATTCATAATCTGCCTCTGCCTCTGGAGTAAACGAGACCGCTACAGCACATCCAGGGATAATTCGAACCCGATAATATCCATGAACTGGAGCGGACATTGGAACGGACATGTCAGGTAACCTATAACGAAATACAATTGGCTGCCTCGCTACCACGAAGATTTCCGCTTGATTGGTATCTTTCTTGACTGATAGCGCTGTCTCCGGCATACCGAGTTTTTGCTTTGTCAAGTTTGCCTCGAATCCATACCAGGCAGCAACGACATTTCCATTACCCGGAGAATTGACATCAAAGACACAATCGCTGTTCGGAAAAGCACGAACTCCTCGGTAGTGACTAAGCTTAGCTGGAATAACCACCCTGACACGTGCACGAGGCCCTTCCGTAGGCTGCTCGAACTTGACATTATGTTTCAGTGCCGCGCATCCTGATAAAATCGCCATAGAGGCAAACAAAAGGAAATAAACAATTCGTCTCATAGCCCCACCCCTATCCGTGTTGTACTAATTTTTAAAGGGAGATATCTTTGAGCATTTTAACTGGAGTAAGGGTCAAATTGCTCAGGCGGAGGATATTGTGAGAAATACAGGGGGGAGAAGGAAATTTTCGAGGCGGGGCCGCAGGTTTTTGGTAATTTTTTGAAGAGGCTGTTCAGGTGGCTGGGTAAATGATAGGGATGCCCTTGCGTTCCATTTCCAGGTTTAGGTAGATGGGAGGATGGGTAAATGAATGTTTGACAATAAAAAAAAGCCCGTTCTGAAGAGATTTCAGAAGGGGCTTTTTGTGTAGTGGAGCCTGGCGATGACCTACTTTCGCGCGCGCGAAGCGCACTATCATCGGCGCG
>JAITGN010000138.1 GCA_031280565.1 Accumulibacter sp.
CGCGCCGATGATAGTGCGCTTCGCGCGCGCGAAAGTAGGTCATCGCCAGGCTCCACTACACAAAAAGCCCCTTCTGAAATCTCTTCAGAACGGGCTTTTTTTTATTGTCAAACATTCATCGTAAAACTAACTCCGGTTTGAAACCCCGCCCTTCAGGGCGGTGCGGAGGTTGGAACCCCGGTCTGAAGGCCGGGGTTTCGACCGTAGCCATTGGCAAGGGGATGCAAACCTCTTGCCAATGATGTTAGAGCGACAGCGCCTTCCGGGCTGTCGCTAATTTCTTGCTTTACCTATCCTCCCATCTACCTAAACCCGGAGATGGAACGCAAGGGCATCCCTAGCATTTACCCAGCTACCTGAAAGCCTCTTCAAAAAATTATCAAAAACCCGCGGCCCCGCCTCGAAAATTTCCTTCTCCCTGCCCTGTATTTCTCACAATATCCTTCGCCTGAGCAATTTGACCCTTACTCCAGTTAAAATGCTCAAAGATATCTCCCTTTTTAACTCTCTTCGACAGGAAAAAGGCAAGACCCAAAATCAGCAGAAAGATTGGGGTTCTGTCAGCGGAGAAGCAATATCCCTTGAAACGTTGGGCATTTTTTTGAATCTGTGAGGCGCGTTATGAACAACGATATCTCCGATACGGCGAACGCGGATACGCTCTATATTTCCAATCTGCTGGAAGGGGAAAGCATTCTCGATAATTTACCCTTCGACGAACCGCAGCAGGCCGAAAAGATATTGAACCGTTTTTTCGATGCGCTTCTGAATCCGTTGCTTAACAATGAAACCATTTATGCGCTGCTTGAAAAAGCGGCTGAAAGCGTAGCGTTTGTTACGAGCGAGCTTGCGAAAGACTATCTTGGCCAGCCTCTGACATTGAGCGAATCCCAGGAAACATCTTTTCGAAGCGTGAACATGCTCTGGAAGAAAATGGCCGACGCCTATGCTTACTGCATTGATTCGGGAGGGCGGATCGATTTTCAGGACAACGTGCGCAATCACGCGGGGATCCTGTATCGCTGCATCCATTACACAGGTCTTTCCATTCTTGAATACCAGCGCGCGCGCCAGGAATACGCGCCTCCTCTTCTTTATACTCTAAATTCATACTATGCAAGGGCGGAAAAGGCGGGAATCGATTCCCTGATAATCAATCATCCGTTCGAGCCGGAAACGAAAACATGCTGCGCGGCCCCCTACATCGTTATATGTCTGTGCGATATGGTGGACCGCCACCGTCTTTCGGCATCGGAACAGACGCTGGTTCTTCGCTGGGGCATTCTTTGGGCGCCGTTGATCACACTGCACAAGATCAGCGCGAATAACGCCTTGCCGCCGTTTGTTCTCGATTTGACGCAAGATCGCCTGTTTTTCCCGTCTGATGGCAATAACTGGAATGAGAGTTTGCGGCGCATGGAAACTGCCCGGCTTCTTTCCCGGCTGCGGCGCGTCGAAGAACAGTTGCGGCAACAGGTTTCGCCCCTGGATCTCGATTTGGGCCCCCATTGTACAATCGGACAATGCCTGAACCTGTTGAAACGTTTATCCCGGTCATGGTCGCAATCCAAAACCAGCCGGAAATTTCGCCGTCTGTTTTTTTCCAGATTTCAGCCTATCCAGCTATGCACCGGATTCGAAGAAATCTTTTTTCATGTTTCGGGAACGCCCTTCGAACAGACAAGAAAGGAAAAACGTCTTTACTCCAGCGACAATTTCGAGATGCAGTTCATTTTTCGGGCGGATCCGACAGAGCAGGATTTTCAGGTGCGCGTCGGCAGCGAAAGGAACCGGCTCGCTCCGGACTCCTGGAAACTGATGGACGAATCCCTGACCGGCCTTCGTCTCGTCACTGAAGCGTCAAAGAAAAAAATCACGCTTGATCAACTTGTGGCCGTTACGCCGCCGGGTGAAACGGCGTTTGTGCTGGGGCAGGTGGTTTGGGCACTACAGAACAAGGAAAGGGGGTTGACGGCGGGAATCCAGTTATTCGCGGGAAAGCCTCTTGCTGTCGCGGTGCGTTTTTTGGGAAATGCCCCCAACAAAGCCAACATTTACTACCCTGGATTTTTGCTTGATGCCTGCGCCTCACTCGAAGAAGAAAAATCGTTGCTTCTTCCGGTGCGCCTGTACCGGCCGAACGCGCGTGTCGAATTCGCCAGGGAAGATGGCACCGTTTTTGGACAGGCCGTTCTGCGGCGGATTGTCGAGAGCGGTTGCGACTTCGATCGGATTAGTTATTCCGTGTGACAAGGCGCTGGAAAAACGCATGGGATGGTGTGATGATCGCGTGCTTGCCGGATTGAGGAAATCCGTTTTTGTGGAAACTTGAAAGAAAATATGCCCGGATTGCCCCCGGATTCCTTGACCATTCCTTCCGAAATCCGGCTGCGCCGTGTTTCGCGCGTTCTTGAGCTGATTTACGCAGCCGGTGAACGTTATGAATTGAGTTACGAGTTTCTTCGCGTATTTACACCATCTGCGGAGGCGCGGGGGCACGGCCCGGGCCAGGAAGTTCTTCAGACAGGCAAACGCGATGTAGAAATTTTACGCATCGAGCCGGTTGGAAATTATGCGATTCGTCCTGTTTTTTCGGATGGTCATACAAGCGGAATTTATTCCTGGGATATCCTTCATTTTTTTTTGCCTTCATGCCGGTGCGCTTTGGCGGAGCTACCTGGACAGACTGACCGCCCGGGGAGGAAGCCGCGGCCCGGTGGATGGTTCTGCTTCGCCGGAGGCCGGAAAAACCTCATGCGGCCGTTGTAATAAAAAAGCTTAATGCCAGCGCCATGTCAGTTGAAACTCATTTTGGTTTTGAAACGGTCGAAGAAAAAGACAAGGCAGAGCGTGTCGCGCGGGTTTTTGATTCAGTCGCTTCACGCTACGATTTGATGAACGACCTGATGTCGGCGGGGTTGCACCGGCTTTGGAAGGCGTTTGCCGTCATGCGCGGCGGTGTCCGCGAAGGCGCGCGTGTTCTCGATGTGGCGGGTGGAACGGGCGACCTGGCGCTGGCGTTCGCGCGCCAGGCTGGAAAAACCGGTCAGGTTTGGCTGACAGATATCAACGGCGCCATGTTGATGCGGGGCCGCGACCGGATTTGTGACAAAGGGTTCATTCTTCCAGTGGCGCGCTGCGACGCGGAAAAACTGCCTTTCCCCGAAAATTATTTCGATTGCGTGAGCGTCGCGTTCGGATTGCGCAATATGACGCGCAAAGAAACGGCGCTTGCCGAGATGTACCGTGTATTGCGGCCGGGCGGCCGTTTGTTGGTGCTTGAATTTTCCAGAATATGGCAGCCGCTTGCGCCCGCCTACGATTTTTATTCATTCGAAATCATTACAAGGCTGGGAAAACTGATTGCCGGCGATGAACCTGGCTATCGTTATCTGGTCGAATCGATCCGTCAACATCCGGATCAGGAAACTTTGAAAGCGCTGATGGCGCGGGTGGGTTTCGAAAGAGTCGATTATTTCAATCTCGCTTTTGGCATCGCCGCGCTGCACTCCGGAATCAAATTTTGAGCCGCTCGCCTCAAGTTGGTGCGCAATGCCCGTTCGTGGCGCGGAAACAGCGCTCTCCGTAAAACATGGTTTCAATGGCAGCCAGAAAATATTCTGGATTGATGCCGTTCGCGAAAGAATAAACAGGCGTTTTCAAGGCGTATTTTTAAGTTATATCAATAGAATACCTAAAAAACGTATTTTATTTCCTGTATCCGGAGTCTTTTAATTTTTTAAATTTAACAAAATACGTTGAAACCGTCAGTTATCTTTTCGAATTACCGTTTTTTTTGCTAAAATTTTAAAATATCTCCCGTGTTTCAAGGTTTCCAGAGACTGTCATATAATTTTTTGAGCATCTTCGATGCGGAAAACGGATATAATTCATGAGAGTTTCCCGTGTGTCCGAAGCGTTCAGGCAACGGGAACCATGGCTTGAGATATTCCAGTCGACGGGAATCGGGTGTGATGCGGGAAAGACTACCGTCTTTTTCGCGCCGGACATAAGGCATGACCATAACGCCAGCATGAATCGCCGCCGGCAAGCCAGCCGGAATTTGATTGGCGTGAAAATTGCTAGTCCGGTTGGAGGGGTGTCCATACAAATAGAGGAGATATCGATGATGAAAAAGAGTGTTCGTTGGCCGGTTTTTGGGGGCGCATTCTGCCTTGCGCTCGCCTTGAGTGCCGTTCCGGTTTTGGCGAAAGATACGGTCAAGGTAGGTTATATCGGCCCATTGACGGGAGGGAACAGCGCCATCGGGCTTGGCGCGAGAAATTCGGCCGATCTGGCGGTCAGATTGCAGAATGCCGATCCGAAGTCGAAATATCAGTATGAGCTTGTCGCGCTGGATGATGAATGCAAGGCCAATATCGGCGTACAGGTTGCCACGAAAATGGCGGCCGACGCCAAGATACTCGGCGCGGCGACCCACTACTGTTCCGCGGTTGCGCTCGGTACGGTCGACATTTATCACCGTTTCAAGATGCCGGCCATCGTCTGGGGAGCGGTTGAGCCGAAGATTACCTATGGCAACGACTATCCCGAAATTTTCCGCACGATCGGTACGCAGGAATATCAGAACAAGGTCGCGGCGGCGTTTATGCGTTCGCAGGGTTATAAAAAATTCGCGATCATCCACGACACGACCGATTACGGGAAAGCGCACAAGGAATTCTTCACGCAGTTCATCACCGCGGGCGGTGCCGAAGTCGTCGGTATTTTCGGCGTGACCGCCGAGCAACAGGATTTCACGACCGAACTGACCAAAATCAAGGCGCTGAATCCGGAAGTGCTTTATTTCGGCGGCTTGACCCCGTTGGGCGTCCGCATTCGCTCCCAAATGGACAAACTTGGCCTTAAAGTGCAGTTTGAAGGAACTTCCGGAATCAAGTCGGACGCCTATATTTCAGGCGTCGGCCCGGCGCTTGCCGAAGGAACGCTGAGTTTTCTTGACGGCGCTCCCGTTGAGAAGCTGGAAGGAGGAAAGGCGTTTACCCAGGCCTACGCTCAACAAGGGTACGCCCAGCCGCCTGAAGCGATGGGCATATTCGCGTTCGCCAGCATGAAACAGATCATCGACGCGATCGAAAAAGCGGGGCCTTCCCGTAAAGCGATCGTCAAGGCGCTGCAAGGCCTCAAGGAAGACGACACGCTGATCGGCAAGGTGACCTACGACAAACACGGCCAGAATGCCATTCCGCTCATGACGAAATATGTGGTGCAGGATGGCAAGTGGACGGTTTGGGAAGACAGCGAATATGCTTCCGGAAAACGTTCGCTGATAAAAGTCAAATAGAGTGCCTCCATTTTCCCCGGCCTCCAGGGCCGGGGATTTTTTATGAAATCCGATTCCCCCGCTTGAGAAAGGTTTCGGGAGCATGGATATTTCCCTTTTACTACAGTTTTTTATAAACGGCTGCATGCTGGGCATGATGTATGCCCTTGTCGCGGTCGGGTTTACGCTATTTTTCGGAGTGCTCGACGTCATTGTATTTTCGCATGGCGATTCGGTGATGGTCGGCGCATTCGCGGGGCTGACATTTTATCTTTTGGGTGTCTATGCCGTTCCCGGACTGCCGGTCTGGGCATCGGCCTTTTTTGTTTTTCTGGCGGGCATGGCATTTGTCGCGGGCGCGGGGATGCTTATCTCGCGTTTCGTGATCATGCCGCTTCGCGCGGCGCCGGCGCTGAATACGCTGCTTGCCACCATGATGCTCGGAACGGTCATGCGGGAAGCCGTTCGCCTTTTCTTTCCCGATGGATCGAATCCCAAACCTTTTCCCAGGCTTTTGCCGGACTGGAGCTGGAAGTTCGGCGATGTGCTTCTCCGTTTCGACAATCTCGCGTTATTCGTCGCGGGCTGCCTGCTGATTGTCGGTGTCGCCATGTTGATCAATCATACGCGCCTCGGTATGGCGATACGCGCGGTGGCGCAGGATGCCGAGGCGGCGCAGATCATGGGCGTCAATTTCCCGTTGATCGTTCTGGCGACATTCGCTATCGGTTCCGCGGTCGCGGCGTTTGCTGGCCTGATGAATGGGCTTTATTACAACGAGATCAATTTCAACCTCGGCCTTCTTCTTGGCGCCATCGGTTTCAGTTCGGCGGTCATTGGAGGACTCGGCAACGTTTATGGCGCGATTCTTGGCGGTTTCGTTTTCGCTTTCCTGCAGGTTGTCGGAACAGTCGCCATGCCTTTTTCGAGCGCGTACAAGGATGTTTTTGCTTTCGGAGTCGTCATCGTTCTAATGGCGATTTTTCCGACCGGCATTCTCTCCGAACGCCAAAGCCAGAGGGTATGACCATGCCGAATTCCCGGGATTTTTTGCGCTGTTCGGCCTTGGCGGCCCTGTTGTTTACCTACATCGGTTTTCTTTTGGGGGCAGAAGAAGAGCTTTCGATTGCCGCTTACCTCCTTTGTGGTGCGGGAGTCGTCATCGCGCTGGTGCTGTTCGACGTTTTTTCCGCTATCGAGCGCCTCGTACAGGCGAACGAAACCTTCTGGCAGGTATTGATGCTCGCCGGAACGCTGGCGCTCATTGCTGTATTCCATCAGGACCACTACACGCTTTTTCTGATCGGTACGATTTTCATCTACAGCGTCGCCGTTCTCGGCATTAACGTGCAGCTTGGCTATGCCGGCGTTATCAATTTCAGCGGCGCTTCGTTTTTCGGGATCGGCGGTTATACGGCAGCCGTTTTCCTGCAAAACACATCGATACCCGGTTCATTGACCCTCCCGCTTGGCGGGCTGTTCGCCGCCGTGATCGGCAGTTTGTTGCTGTTGCCTGTACTGCGGACTTCAGGGCATTATTCGGCGCTCGTTACAATGGCGTTCGCCTTGCTCATGAAAGTTTTTCTTGAAGTTTCCGAATGGCTGGGCGGCCCCCAGGGGCTTTCGCTGCCGCCGCTCGAATTCATGGGGATCAACTTTGCTGAAGATATTGTCATCATGGGGAAAGAGTGTTCCTTTTACGTGAAATACGACATGGTGTGCCTGGCGCTGCTGGTTCTGGCGTTCGTATTCGTGCGGAGAGTCGAACGCTCGTGGATGGGGCTTGCGATGGACGCGGTGCGAATCGACGAAACGGCCGCCGCGTGTTTCGGCGTTAATGTCACCCGATGGAAAATAACGGCTTTCACAATGGGTAATTTCGTCATTGGCATGGCGGGTGCGCTCTACGCCATGATGCTCTCTTACATCAATCCTTCGAATTTCACTTTTTCGGACTCGCTTCTTTTTCTGTCGATCCTGCTTCTGGGCGGCATCGGAAGCATCTGGGGCGTGATCGCCGCGACGGCGTTCATGGTCGTCATTCCGGAAAAATTCCAGGTCGTCCAGGAATACCGTTATCTTATCTATTCCGCAATGGTCCTGGCCATGATCCTTTTCCGGCCCTCCGGCCTTTTGCCCCGCAAACCCAGGAGTTATGCCATGGGAGGCCGCTCGTGAACAAAGTGCTGTTTTCCTGCGAGGGGCTGACGATGAAATTTGGTGGCCTGACCGCGCTCAACAGGCTCGACCTTGGCATTGATGAAGGCGATATCCTTGGTCTTGTCGGCCCGAACGGATCGGGAAAAACGACTTTTTTCAATGTGGTCACGGGAATTTACCGTCCGACGGAAGGGCGGGTGTTTTTCGACGGAAAAGACATTACAGGCGCCTCGTCGCAAACCGTTTTTGAAGCGGGTATCGCGCGGACATTCCAGCGTTCGCGCCTTTGCCTCGAACTTTCGATTTTCGACAATATCATGATCGGTAATTTCAAGAGGCACGATCTTGGCTTTGTCAGCAACATCTTTCGGCGAAAAACGTTTCAAAAGACCTGCGAGGAAGAGGTCGAAAAAGCGATCGAATTGATTCGTCTGCTCAATCCGGAACTCGTTGGCAGCATCCATAAACCGGTCGCCGATCTGAGCATGATCGACCGGCGGCGCATTGAAATCTGCCGCGCTTTAATCGGCAAGCCGAAACTGCTCTTCCTCGACGAGCCTTCAGCGGGCATGACGCATGACGAGACGAATCAGCTCATGGACGAGATTCTCGCCATGAAATCCGATGAACGCCAGCTGACCATCGTGCTGATCGAGCATGAAATGGGAATTATCGGAAAAGTGACGACGCGTTGCGCCGTGCTCAACTTTGGAGAAAAACTATGCGACGGCACGTACCAGAGCATCGTGGAAAATCCCCTGGTTCAGGAAGCCTATCTTGGCCGGGAAGTTACGGAGGATGAAGTCTGATGCAACAGGCCCTGAAAGTAAATCACATCAGCGCGGCCTATGGAAAGGCCGATGTGCTGTGCGATGTCAGCCTCACGATCGAACCGGGGAGAATAACCTGTTTGCTTGGCGCGAATGGCGCTGGAAAGAGTACCCTGATCCGTGTTTTGCTTGGTCTGCTCAAGCCGCGCGCGGGTGAAATCCTGTTTGAGGGCAAAAACATCACGGGGCAGCAGCCCCACGAAATTATTGGCCGCGGAATCGCCTGCATTCCCGAGGGACGGCGCATTTTTCCTAAAATGACCGTCGAGGAAAATCTCTATATGGGCGCTTATCAGGAAAGCTCGGCAGGCAAAATCCGCGAGAAAATGGATGAAGTGTATACGTTGTTTCCGCGCTTGAAAGAACGCCGCGCGCAATTGGCCGGCACGATGTCGGGAGGCGAGCAGGCGATGGTCTCGATCGGACGCGGGCTGATGCATTCGCCGCAGCTGCTGATTATCGACGAGCCATCGCTTGGGCTTTCGCCCGCGCTGGTCAGTGACAATTTCCGCATCATCCGGCGGATTTGCGAAGCGGGCACTTCGGTTTTTCTCGTTGAACAAAATGTGCGCCAGACGCTTGCCATCTCAAGTTATGGTTATGTGTTATCACAGGGCCGTATCGTCGCTCACGGCGAAGCTCGCGTTCTGAAAGACGACGCGTCGGTCAAGGAAGCCTACTTCGGATAGGCCGATTATGGACACGGAGGGCGCTTTGAACACCCCCGTCCCGGTTTGCCCATTCAGGATTAAAGAGACGCTGACTTTTCGCGGTGCGGCTTTTCTTTTCCCCCAACTTTCTCCCGCAAGCGGGAGAAAGTGCCCCGAATGGGCAGGAGAGGGCGCTATGGAAATAAATCAGCGCTTCCTTAAGTAGAAACAGACGTTCTTGAGCCGTTTTCATCGTTTCTTCAAATGGATCCACGCTCAGGAAGAATCCATGACCTGCTTGTGAATACGTCTTGAGAATAACCGGCGTGAGACAGAGAATCGTCAGA
This sequence comes from Accumulibacter sp., assembly GCA_031280565.1. Classification (GTDB taxonomy): domain Bacteria; phylum Pseudomonadota; class Gammaproteobacteria; order Burkholderiales; family Rhodocyclaceae; genus Propionivibrio. Next base: position 9,272 of record JAITGN010000138.1, read on the forward strand.
AGTATGTTGATTGGAGCGTTTCTCGTTCAAATGGATACAAAACCCGGTATGCGACGAAGTGGTGCTGCTCCCTTTCCATGCTGTTCGTATTGATTTTGCCGAAACACATGACGACATCTATTTCCGTTCGCGCTGAGTCTGTCGAACTTGTGAGCAAGAAATTAGCGACAGCCCTTCAGGGCTGTCGCTCTAACATCATTGGCAAGGGGTTTGCATCCCCTTGCCAATGGCTACGGTCGAAACCCCGGCCTTCAGGCCGGGGTTCCCAACCTCCGCACCGCCCTGAAGGGCGGGGTTTCAAACCGGAGTT
>JAITGN010000043.1 GCA_031280565.1 Accumulibacter sp.
GGGGTCGTCACCATCCTTTTTGCCGACAATTTATTTGTTTTTGGTCTGGGTCTTTTTGCGCAGTTTTTTTTTATAAGTGCTTAAAAAAGCGCCCAGCAGCGTGTACGCCCCCCCCCCCCCCCCCGACCCGAGCGTCGAAAATCTCACGGATTTTCTGCTTCGTTTCGTCCGATTTTTCCGTGTTCATGCCTGTCAGCGAGTTAACGAGCTTGGAATTCGTCACGGCCTGCACATAGTTTTTTACCATGTCCGTATTCGTCAGGTCGCTTACTATCTTGGAAGGATCAATTTTAAGTTTGTCCAGAAGTCCCATTTTTCTTCCTTTCATGAGGTTGGTTTTACGATTAATTCCAGTGCAGGCTGTCGCGGAAAATGTAAAAGAAGACGCTGCATCCCATCACGAGAATTCCGGCAAGGAGCATAAACCGCCGCTGCGTTCTGGAATTCAGGTTGCGCAGGGGTGAATTGCCCGGATAGAGCCATTTCCAGTCGAGGAGAACACCCGTGACCAAAACGGCGCCTCCAAGAAAAAGAAGCAGGCACGAGGCCAACGGCGCGCCGAGCGCGTTTTTCAGCGCATTCCATGGATCAGGCATGACGGCGCACTTCCTGGGCCTGAATCGCCGTCAGCGCGACAGTGAAAACGATGTCGTCGACAAGCGCGCCCCGGGAAAGATCGTTGACCGGCTTGCGCAGACCCTGAAGCATCGGACCGACCGAGATGACGTTAGCGCTCCGCTGGACGGCCTTGTAGGTCGTGTTGCCCGTATTGAGGTCGGGAAAAACGAATACGGTTGCCTGCCCCGCGACGGGACTGTCCGGCGCTTTCTGCATTCCGACGTCCGCGGCGAATGCCGCGTCGTACTGTAACGGGCCGTCAAGAAGAAGCTCCGGGTGGGCCGCGTGCGCCAGCTCGGTCGCGCGGCGGACTTTTTCGACATCCGAACCTTCGCCGGAACTGCCCGTGCTGTAACTGATCATGGCGACACGGGGGGGAATGCCGAACGCGGCCGCGCTGTCGGCGCTTTGTTTGGCGATTTCCGCCAGTTGTTCGGCGGTCGGCGCGGGATTGATGGCGCAATCGCCGTATACCAGCACCTGATCGGGCATCAGCATGAAGAAGACCGAGGAAACAATCGACGATCCGGGCGCGGTCTTTATCAACTGGAGCGCTGGCCGTACCGTGTTGGCCGTCGTGTGCACCGCGCCGGACACCAGCCCGTCGACTTCATCAATGGCCAGCATCATCGTTCCGAGAACCACGGCGTCTTCAAGCTGCGCTTCGGCCTGCTGGCGGGTCAATCCTTTCGACTTGCGCAATTCGACCATCGGCGTGATGTAGTCTTTCCGGATGTCGTCGGGATCAAGAATTTCAAGGCCGTCAGGCAGTGCAATATCCTGGGAGGCCGCAATGCTTTCGACAATATTGCGCTTGCCGAGAAGAACGCAATGGGCGATTCCTTTTTCCTCGCAAATAACGGCCGCGCGTACCGTGCGTGGTTCTTCGCCTTCCGGAAGCACGATGCGCTTTTTGGCCGAACGCGCTTTCTGGATGAGCTGGTAACGAAACGCTGGCGGCGACAGTTTGGTCGTTTCCTGAAAATTGAACGCCGTGGAGATCGATTCGAGATCAAGATTCTCGGCAACGGTATCGACGATGGCATTCATCCGGTCGATGTCGTCGTGCGGAACAGCCGCCGGAATCGCGGCAATCCGCCGCGCCGTCACGAAACTGTCATCCTGAACGAGAAGGATCGGCAGCCCGCTCGTTTCCAGCGCGGGCGCGGCCAGTTCCATGACTTCCGGCGTGATCCGGCTCGAATGCGTCAGAAGAAGTCCCGCGAGCCGGATTCCCCGGCTTTCGGCCAGCGCGGCCGCGAGAATGACATCGTTCCGGTCACCCGATGTGATCAGGAGAACCCCCGGATGCAGGCGCGGGATGATGCTTTCAACGGAACGCGAGGCAATAACCATTTCATGGACGCGGCGCGATTCGATATCGCCGGAGGAAATCAGCTCGGCGTCGAGACGCTGCGCCACATCGGAGGTTCGCGGCGATTTCAGTTGACGGTTTTCACACACGACGCCCCACAGGGGAATCTCCTTGAGCGCGCGCCGGGCGGCCTCCCGGTCGAAGCCTTCGGGGGCCTGGTTGAGGACGGTTCCGACGACCTTGCAGTTCCCGTTCTGGAAGTGGCTGATACACAGGCGCGAAATCAGCGCCGGATCGGGAAGCGCCGCGTTGCCGACAACGACGACGCCCGCCTTGAGGCTCCTGGCCATTTCGACATTCAACTGGGAAATAAAGGAGTAGGAAGGATCGGTATGCAAGCCTTCGACGACAAGCGCGCCGCCCTGTCCGCCGCTCAGACACAGCGTGACGATTTTTTCCAGCAGTTCGCTCATTTGATTCGAGGCGATGTAATCAGCGGCATCCTGAAGCGTCAGGGCTTCAGGCGACGGGATTCTGAAAAGCTCGCGCGCGAAATGGATCGAGTTGTCAGTCAGTTCCTGCGCTATCGGTTTGACGTAGGCGACATCCGCGCCGATACGCTGCAAGGCCCGGACAACGCCCAGCGAAACCGACGTCAAGCCGACGCTTTGCCGGGCGGGAACGATAAAGAATATCTGCCTGAAATCTTTTGCCATTTATTTTTATTCTCCTGCGTTTCGACGCGATTATGTGATCAGAATTTCATGGGTTTCAATCCAGCCTGTATCCAGCCCGTATCTTCACAGCCCACAGCCAGGCGGCAACGGCGTCTGGAGGAAGCCACGCCTGTCCCGGACGGAATTATCCCACTAAAAAGAGAGGTTTCCAACCAGAGCTGGTCCCGGAGAACATGCCTTTTCGCGCCAACCGCGCGGGATAGCGAGACAGCGGAATCTGCGTGGCAGGGAAGCGGTTTTTCCGCCCATTGACTCACTCTTCTTCCCGCTCCCGGCGGCGGATTTCACCTTCCATCCGGACAGGGCGGCGCCCGGAAGGCTTTTCGCTTTCCGGGCGGCAGTTTCAAACGCTATTTGGGCGGAACGGGTGGAACAACGCGCATCGATTTGACATCGATTTCCGGCGATTTGGTGAATTCTTTTTCCACTTCGCCGAAGAGTTCGACAAGGGTCTTCTCATCGACAGGCTGCTTGACGAAAATTTTGTCGTCGATTTCCACGCGAATGGCTCCCGTGCCGTCGGAGAACTCATAATGCTCTCTCCTGAGCTTCCGCACAAGTTTTCCCCGAAGGTGCACACGCATGTCATCGACCGGGTTTTTCAGGATATCCGCCACGGTATTTATCGCGTCGGCGTGCTGCCCCTCGGAAAAAACGGTTTCAGGGACGGCAAGCTGCGCGCCTGGCCCGACGAACTGCGCCTGCGCAAGACCGGCGAAACACAGCGAGAACACAAACAAGGATTTACAAACGTTCTTTTTCATTTCGATCATTGGTTAATCTCCTGTAAAAGACAACTGGCGTAGCGGCCGCGCGTCTACGTCTTTACGCATTCTATTGCTTTTTTCCATTTCGGCAAGACCGGCCAACGCTTTCGGGGCCTCTTACGGCCGCGCCGGGTTTCGGGTAAACTCGCGTCCTTCCTGAAACCGCGAACCCTGGTTTTAATCCGGCTCTTGATTTTTCCCTCTTTCTGAATACGTCATATACCGCCATGGCCAATTATGTAATGTCGATGCTGCGCGTCAGCAAAACCGTCCCTCCAAAACGTCAGATCATCAAGGATATTTCGCTTTCCTTTTTTCCGGGCGCGAAAATCGGCCTTCTCGGACTCAATGGCGCGGGCAAATCGACCGTTTTGCGCATCATGGCCAATGTCGAAAAAGATTACGAAGGCGAAGTCCAGCATCTTCCGGGGATCAAAATCGGCTATTTGCCGCAGGAGCCACAGCTCGATCCGCTGAAAACCGTGCGCCAGGAAGTCGAATCAGGGCTGGAAAACATCATCCAGGCGCGGACGGGGCTTGAAGCCATCTACGCGGCCTATGCGGAACCGGAAGCGGATTTCGACAAGCTCGCCGAAGAACAGGCGCGGCTCGAAGCCGTCATCGCCACGGCCGGTTCCGACATCGAAAATCAAATGGAGATCGCGGCCGACGCGCTGCGCCTGCCCGCCTGGGACGCCATCATCGGGCAGCTTTCCGGCGGGGAAAAACGCCGCGTCGCGCTGTGCCAGTTGTTGCTTTCCAGACCGGACATGCTTTTGCTCGACGAGCCGACAAACCATCTTGATGCCGAATCGGTCGAATGGCTCGAACAGTTCCTGTGCCGCTTTCCGGGGACGGTCGTCGCCGTGACGCACGACCGTTATTTTCTCGACAACGCCGCCGAGTGGATTCTTGAGCTTGACCGCGGCCAGGGCATTCCCTGGAAAGGTAATTACTCCTCGTGGCTTGAGCAGAAAGAGGCGCGGCTGGAAACCGAAGCGAAACAGCTCGACGCGCACATGAAAGCAATGAAACAGGAACTCGAATGGGTGCGCTCCAACCCGAAGGCGCGGCAAGCCAAGAGCCGCGCGCGGCTCGCGCGCTATGAGGAAATGGCTGCCTACGATTATCAAAAACGCAACGAAACCCGGGAAATTTTTATTCCGGTCGCCGAACGTCTCGGTGACAAAGTGATTGAATTCAACGGCGTATCCAAGTCGTTCGGTGGCCGCCTCTTGATCGACAAGCTCTCGTTCTGCGTTCCGCCGGGCGCTATCGTCGGAATCATCGGGCCGAATGGCGCGGGAAAATCCACCCTCTTCCGGCTGATTACGGGACAGGAGCCGCCGGACGCCGGCGAAGTCCTCATCGGACAAACCGTCCAGATAGCCTGCGTCGATCAGAGCCGCGATGCGCTTTCATCCGGTAAAACGGTTTTCGATGAACTGGCTGAAGGCCGGGACATCATTCAGGTCGGAAAATTCGAGATGCCAAGCCGCGCGTATATCGGCCGTTTCAATTTCAAGGGGGCCGACCAGCAGAAAAACGTCGGAAAACTCTCGGGCGGCGAGCGGGGGCGTCTGCATCTCGCCAAAACATTGATGACTGGCGGAAACGTTCTGCTGCTCGACGAGCCATCGAACGACCTCGACGTGGAAACCCTGCGCGCGCTCGAAGACGCCCTGCTCGAATTCGCGGGCAGCGCCCTGATCATCAGCCACGACCGCTGGTTTCTCGATCGCGTATGCACGCACATACTGGCGGCGGAAGGTGAATCGCAATGGCGGTTTTTTTCCGGAAATTACCAGGAATACGAAGAGGACAAAAAGAAACGCCTTGGCGAGGAAGGCGCAAAACCCAGGCGCTTCCGCTACAAACCCGTCGCGCGCTAGCGTTTTCGAAAAACGCGCGCAAAACCACGACTAACGAAAAAGTACGTTCTTAAGCCATTTTCAATCTCTTTGGGTTTCCGGAGACTCACTTTCCAGTCCGTTCGCCCTGGCTGTTCTGAGCCTGGAGAAAGCCTGTTTTTCAATCCGTTCGCCCTGCCTGTCCTGAGTTTATCGAAGGAAGCCTGTCGAAGGATAAAGACTGGAAAGGCTGGAGCGTCCGTTCATACTTCGACAGGCTCAGTACGAACGGACATAGATGTCGTCAACGTGTTCCGCCAAAACCAGCACGAACGGAAATAGGCGTTGTCGATGTTTCGGAAGATTCGGCGCGGACGGGTTTTCCCACTCCCGTTCATCCTGAGCTTGTCGAAGGATACTAATTAGAATTACGTTCTTAAGCTATTTTTAATTTCTTTGAATTTCCAGAGACACGCTTTCCAAGCCATCCACCTTGCCTCGTCCTGAGCTTGACGAAGGAGGCTTCTCGAAGAGTGCCTTTCCAGTCCGTTCATCCTAAGCCTGTCGAAGGGTAAGGACTGGAAAGGCAGAGCGTCCGTTCATACTTCGACAAGCTCAGCACGAACGGAGATAGACGCCGTCGATGTGTTCCGATAAATCAACACGAGCGGAGATAGATGGTGTCGACGGTTCGGCAAGTTCACCACGGACGGAGTTTTCCAATCCCGTTCATCCTGAGCTTGTCGAAGGAGGCTTGTTGGAAGGTAAGGACTGGAAAGGCAGAGCGCCCGTTCATACTTCGACAGGCTAAGTACGAACGGAGGTATATACCGTTGATGCTTCGGCAGGTTGAGCGCTGACAGGTTTTCAACACGCTCACCACGAATGCCAAAAAAAAACAGAGGATAAAATGACGTTCTTAAGCCATTTTTAATCTCTTTGGGTTTCCGGCAACCTTCTTTCCAATCCATCCACCTTGCCCCTGTCCTGAACCTGACGAAGTGAGCTTGTCAGAGGCTCTTTTTTCAATCCTATCCTTTGCCAGGATCGGTCTGAAGTCTGAATGGAGGATTGGCAGTCTCAGAACACGCCGGGCAAGCGCGCCTGGAATGTCTCCGGGCGATTCCGGCAGCAAGCGCTTCGACTGGGAGGCGCTTAAAAAAAACTTTTCAGAAAGTTCGCGGTACCGATTCCTGCGGATAGCATGACGATCGATCCGATAAGGTGCGCGGTGAGGGCGCAAAAAACGAATCCCGGCTTGTCCTGTTGGAGCAGGGTGGCGATTTCGAGGGAAAAAGTCGAAAAAGTCGTCAATCCGCCGCAAAAACCGGTGAGGAGGAACAGCCGCCACTCCGCCGGAAGCGTTTGCGACAGCCCGGCCGCGAACAGTCCGGCGAAATACGCGCCTACCAGGTTGGCGAGCAGGGTGCCCGGTGGAATGGCTGGAAAGAGGGCATTGAGCCGGACGCTCAACTGCCATCGCGCCAGAGCACCAAAGGCCGCGCCCGCCGCGACTGTCAATGCCGGTTTCCACATGGTTTTCTTTCTCCCTGAACTTTATCCTGAGGGATTATTGCATATCACTGTTCGCCGTGGCGGGTGCGATTTCCACAATTTCCACGAGGCTGGCGTCAGAGAAGACCAGCGCTCCGCGCGCTTTCCTTGCGGGGAAAATGGCGGATACAGCCTGGCAGTACGCGGAAACCTGCGCGCGATATTCTTCGAGCCGTTTCGTATCAGGCCGCGAGCTTTTGTAATCCAGTACCCAAAGCGTATCGCCATCGTCAACCAGACGGTCGATGCGCTTCAGGCGGCCTTCGCTGTCCGCAAGCTCAATTTCGTCCCAAGCGCGGCGGTAGCAGGCGGGATCGAAGAAACGCCGGAGAGCCGGCGCGGTCAGCAGTGTTTCGGTTATTTGACAGACGCGCTGGTGTTCGCTGTCGTCGAACCCCAGCGCTTTCCACCCGTTTCCGGGCGCTTCGCCTTTCATACGGCATTCGATCAAAGCGTGGAAAAGGATTCCAAAACGGAGGTTGGCGTTGTCGCTTTCCTCGCGGCGGCAGCCGGTCGCGGGCGGGCGCTCTGGAATGCGGACCGTGTGTGGAACCGGAACATTAGCGCCATTCGCGGGAACGCGCGGAAGATCATCGCCGTAAATCAGTGCGTTTTCAGGGTTTTCGGGGGTATTTCCCGATGCGTCCGTCAGTGTTTTCAAGGCGGTTTCAAGAAGCCGATAAGACGTGGCGTCCGTGTTTCGCGCATTTTCGATGCCGCTGGCGATGAAGACCTGGCGCGCGCGCGTAATGGCGACATAAAGTAGGTTGAGTTCCTCGCGTTTTTCGGCGGCGGCTTCCGCGTCGAAGAGCGCTTTGCGGAACGCGCCGCGTTCCGCCTGGCGCGTATAAAACGAAAAATGCGTTGGCCGCGCGTCCTGCGGCGGCCAGTCGATGATCGCGCCGAAGATGTCCTTGTTCCGCGGAACCGTGTTGGAGTCGAGCAGCCAGACGATAGGCGCTTCGAGTCCTTTCGCGCCGTGAATGGTCAGAATCCGGACGCGGTCGTCCGAGGGCGCGTCGATTTCACCTTCGTCCGGCGCGTCGCCGGCGTCGGCGTCGCGGAGTTCGCGCAATGCGTCGATAAAGCGCGGCAGGCTCGGATACCGGCCCGCGTCGAGTTCAAGCGCGAGCAGAAGCAAAGCGCGTAAGTTGGCTTCGACCCCCGCCGCAGCCGCTTCCGGAACGGCGATCCGGTAACGCGCGATGAGTTCGCCTTCGTGGAATATCCGGTCCATCAGATCATGAGCCGGCAAATGGCTCGCGATTTCCAGCCATCCCGCGAGAAGACGCGCCGCGCGTTTTGTCCGGGACGGCGCGCCGTCTTCCGCAGCGGCGGCTTTCAGGCGCTCCCACCAGGAAAAATCGCCGCGCTGGGCGAGCAGCATCAGTTCCTCGTCGCCGCATGAAAAAAGCGGCGATTTCAACGTCTGGGCAAGTTTCAGGCTATCTTCCGGCATGACGAGAAATTCGAGCAGCGCGACGCAATCCCGGATTTCAAGCGCCGTCAACAGGCCGCCGCGTGACCCGGCCTCAAATGGAATATCGGCGGCGGCCAGCGCGCGTTCGTAATTCGAAAGATGGCTGCGCGAACGGATGAGCAGCATAATGTCGCCATATCGGGCCGGGCGTTGAATCGTCAGTCCGTCGGGGGTTCTCTCGGTGATCTGCCAGGCGTCGCCGTTTTTTCCAGTCATTTCACTGATCCGGAGCGCCAGCGCTTCGGCTTCGCGCTCGCGGCGTTTATCTTCCGGTTCGGTTTCCGGTTCCGTCAATGGATCGCGCAACGCCAATGGAGGCGTTTTTTTCTCTTCCTTCGCGCGGTTGCCGTAGAGCGGGAGCAACTCGACGCGGCCGGGCAACGAATCCGCGAGTGAATCCTGCGGCCGGAAAGGGGCGAATTCCGGCCGGTTGAGAAAGAGCGCATTGACGGTATCGACAATGGGTTTTGCGTTTCGGCGCGTCGTGTCCTGAAAACAGAATACGGCATCGTATTCGCTTTTCAGAAAGGCGGCGGCGGATGCGAACAGGCGCGGTTCGGCCCGGCGAAAACGGTAGATCGATTGTTTCGGGTCGCCGACAAGAAAGACGACCGGCCGCGCGTTGTCGGAATAAGCGCCCAGCCAGGAGAGCAGTATCTGCCATTGGAGCGGATTCGTGTCCTGGAACTCGTCGAGCAGCACATGGCGATAACGCGCGTCCAGGCGGGCCTGTAGAAATGCCGCGGTTTCTTCGTCGCGGAGCAGGCGGAACACATTCCATTCGGCGTCGACAAAATCGATTTGCCGCCGCGCTTGTTTGAACGCGTCGATGTGTGCGAGAAACGCGGAAAACACCGCGCAGGCGTCACGGTTGAACGCAAGAATATTTTCGGCGGTTTGCCGTTCGGTGCATTCGATCAGATGGCGTCCAAGCCAGGTATGAAGTTCGATGAACGCGCCTGCCCCCTCAATGCCGAAACGCCTTTCGAGCGTGGATGTCAGCTGGCGTTCCCTGAGCGTGTCTTTCTGCGTCAGAAAGACCGCGCGCAAGGCGTCGAAACGTTCGACCCGCGCGCTTTTTTCGTCGAGCGCGATGTGCAGTTTTTCCGCGGCTTTCTGGTCGGTTTTCAGGTCGCTCTTTTCAAGAAACACAAGGTATTTGCGGAAAGCCTTATCCAGTCCGCTCTCGAAAAAATCCGAGAGAGCTTCTCCCGGCTCGCCCGCGCCAGAGCGTTCGCGCAGATCAGCAAGGATTTTTTCCGCGATGTCTGTTTTTTCTCCGCCATAGGCCAGCCATTCGGCACGCCTATCCATAGCGCGGCGGATCATCGGGCGGGCGAAATCGTAGTCGCCGTATTCGAGCAATTTGACGAGTGCCTGCGCCGTCGCGCTTTCGGGCTTTCCACGGAAGCCGGATACGAAAGATTGCCAGAGTTCGTCAAACAGGAGGGAGGCCGAGTCGACAAGGGTGTTTCCCGTGAGTCCGGATGAGATCGGGGAAACGGCGATCAGTTGCAGAAACCAGCCGTGGAACGTGTTGACCGCGAGGCGGGGAGAGGCCGATAGCACACGCTCATAAAGCGCGCGCGCGTCGCGCAGGCGCGCTTCGCTGAATGCGAGGCCGCGCTCGGCAAAAAATCCGGCGATCTGCTCTTTATTGCCTGTCGCCAGCAGGCGCAGCCAGGCAATGACTCTGTCTTCAATTTCCCGCGCGGCTTTGCGCGTGAACGTAATCGCCAGGATTTCACCCGGAGCGATGCCGTTCAACAACAAACAAACGATGCGCGAAGCGAGAAGCCAGGTTTTTCCGCTTCCCGCGCACGCTTCGACAACGACGCTGCGCGCGGGATCAAGCGCGCGAGAGAGCAGTGTCGAAGAGGTCTCAGGCATGGTCTTTCCTGCACAAACCGTTCATTTCGCAAAAAACGCAGACGTGACTGGCGCCGTGCGCCGGCATTTTCCCTCCGGCCAGCAATGCGTTGAATATCCGCCGCAAACGCTCTTCCTGGGCGTCTGCCAGCGCCCGCAACGAAAGGTCGCCGCCGCCCGCTTTTTGCGCGGAAATCTTTTCGTCGTCGAGCGCGATATAGGCCGCTTCCTTTGGAAAGCCGTGAGAGGCGCCGGCGTTCTCTTCGAACATCAGGGCGTAGACAGGCAGTTGCACATCGTCGCCAAGCGTTTTTTTTATGTCCGGTGTTTTGCGCGTTTTGTAGTCGAGCAACGCGATGTCTACGCCGCTGTTTTCGTGAGAGACGCGGTAATCGACGCGATCAATGCGGCCATGCAGTTCAAGGCGTTTTCCATGATCGAGCGTCAACGCGCGGCTGACGTTCATCTCGGGCAGCGTCCAGCGCCAGCCCTCTTTTTCTTGCGTCCGCTGCCAGTCGAGATAAGCGTTCAGGCGTTTTCCCCAGCGTATTTTCCAGGCGACCGCCAGAAAATCCTCCGCGATCAGAGGATCGAAGATTTCATCAACGCATGCGCTCAGGGCGGCCAGCGCTTCGCTTTCTTCCAGAGCGGAAATCAACGGATGGCGCGAATGGAAGACTTCCAGGACGCGGTGTATGAGTCTGCCATAATCCTGTTTTTTCGTTTGTTCGCGGACTTCGTCCATTTCTCCGAGACCCAGCGCATAACGGGCAAAAAAACGGTAGGGACAGGCCGCGAGTGTTGCGTAGGCTCCAGCAGAAATACGGTTGGGGATCAGGGCGGGCAAGATGACAGGCGCGGGCCGGACGGTCTTTCCGGGCAGGACGCTGACATCCGGCTCGGATTCCGGATAGAACGGCGAGGACGAAGCGCTCAAATCGTCGTTCCAGGCAAGGCGGTGCAGTTCCGACAACAGCGCGAGATCGGGCGCGAGTTGGCAGGATTCCTCGTTCTGCCGCGATTGCCAGGTTACGACAACGCGCGGCACGATCGCCAGCAGAAGTTCGATGTCACGGCGCAGTTTCCGTTCTTCATCGGTGCGCGTTTTTAGCCCGAGTTCGCGCCGCGCGGACTGATTGAAGAAACGTTCGCTCGCGGCCGGCGACAAATGATGCGCGTTTCCGCCCAGAAGCAGCGCGGCGTCGAAACGCCGCAGGCAAACGGCATTAAGCGGCGTTAAGACAATGGGGCTTTCGATCCTGTCATCACGAAAATTGACTTCGTCCATCTCGCGGTTAAACCAGGCTCGCCAGGCACTGAAAGAAAAGGCCGCCTTGTTCGAGTCGAGTTCGGATTGCCGTTCTTCGAGCAGCTTTAACAGCGTCTTGCCCGCGCTGTCTCCCTCCAGCGGGACAAGCGCGCCGAGAATCTCGAGCGCTTTCCTCAATCGATTGAGCCATTCGGTCAGTCGCACCGGGGGGCCGGAAAGCGCGTCCGCTGCGCTGGTGACGTGGTCGATCAACGCGATCGCTTGTGTTTCTTCCCGGAGCGCGGTTTTGGAGAGACAACGCCGGACGCGATACAGTTCTCCCGAAAGCGATGCGCGACGGATTGCCGTCTCAAGCGCGAAAATGGCGGTTTGGCGTTCATGCGTCGCGATGTCCGAAAAAACGTAGGGCGATTTGCACAGATCAAGCAAGTCGCGGTAGTAGGCGTTTCCGGCAACAGTTTCGAGCAGGGCGTCGATTGTGGCCGCCGCGCGTGATGTGGAAAGTTTCCATCCGGTTTCGTCTTTGACCAGAACGTTTTGGCGTTCGAGCAGGGCGCGCGCGCGCCGCGCCGTCAGACGATCTTGCGCTATGAGAGCAATTCTGCGCATGCCTTCGTTCAGCCAGACGCCTATTTGCGCGACGGCTGTTCGCGCCTCGTTTTCGATCCCGTTCGTCTGAATGATGCGCAAACGGTTTTCCAGGGGACTCCGCGGAATTTCGCGGGACAGCGCCATCGCGCGTTCATGGAGTGGTTTTTCGGATATTTGCGGCCAGGCGGCCTCCAGGGTACGCATGAGCGGCGTTGCGCGCGCTTCGCGCAGCGCTGGATAAAAGAGGTGGAGCGGCTGGAATTCGCCATAACGCCGCAAAAAATCACGCTCGACCGGATTGAGCGCTTCTTCCGGCGCGGCGTCAAGCAAGACGAACAGCGGCTGCGGCGTGTGTTCGGCGCTTCGCGCGATTTCGGCCAGGCGCATGTGGTAGACGGTGGTTTTGTCAAAGATTCCGGATTTGTTCAGGACGCTCCATAATTCATGGATCAGGGTCGCCTCGAACTCAAGCGGAGATAGCGCCTTGAGCGCGTAGGCTTTTTCAAGTTGACCGATAAAGGCGTTTTTCCCTTCGGGCAGGCGGATCGCGCGCGCGCTCAGTTCCTCGAACAAGGCGGACATTTCCGAGGCGATTCCCCAGCGCGCGGCTTCATTGAGCCAATTTCTGGCGCGCAACGCTTCGTACAGTAAAACAAGGCGTTCGCTGGCCGGACAGGGCGCGGGCAATTTATGGAAAGGTTTCCGGAATGCCCAGTTTTTCAGGGTATCGAAACGCGGCAACAGGAGGGGGGCTGGCGCGGCGCGTGCCAGAACGGAACGGAATTCGGCGCCAATCGGCAACGCGGGCGTGAGAACGAGAATGTCCGAGAGATCGGCTTCGGCGATTTTGGCGGGATAGGTTTCGAACAGAAGACCGGCCAGCCTGTCGAAAAATTTTTCATCGGCAACCAGAGCGAATGCCCTGCCAGACAGCGATTGCGCGGAAATTTCCGCTGGGCAGAGGTGAGTGTTTTCCATGTAAGGGGGTTGGCGCATGAAGCGGATAGGTGTTTCTCGATCTGCGGGGGAGGACTTTGGCAATGTCTTCACATGATAGAATTCTTTCGCTAGGATAAGCGAAAAAGATTCGCGGCGGCAATTCCTCGTTTTCCCGGTTTTTTAAAGGATTTTTCAAAAAGGGTTTTCCAATGAGCCAAAATATTTGCCAGGTTTCCGACGCCAGTTTCGATGACGAAGTACTGAAGTCGCCTCTGCCCGTTCTGCTCGATTTCTGGGCGCCATGGTGCAATCCATGCAGGATACTTGGGCCGCGCGTCGATGAGCTTTCCCGCGATAGCCGTTATACGGATAGACTGAAGGTCGCCAAGATCAATATCGACGAAAACCCGGAAACGCCTTCCAGGTATGGCGTGCGTGGAATCCCGACGCTGATGTTGTTCAAAGGCGGGAACGTCGAGGCGACCCATGTGGGGCTGCTTTCGAAACAGGAGCTTTCCGCGTTTATTGACAGTCATCTGTAAAATTGTTAGCCTTCTTCCCTGAGACTCAGGAAGCCAAGCCGGATCAAGGCAAGATAGGGGTTCAAAAAACTTCTCGCGTTTAAAATGGACTTTCTGGGAGTCCGCACTTACACTTACTTTAGCTGAACCGTATCCCGTCTTTTGTATTTACGCGTTTTGGTCGCGGGTATGCGTTTACGTTTTTGAAATTCTTTCATTTTTTCTTTCTCATGTATTTATCCGAACTGAAAGCCCTGCATGTAAGCCAGCTTCTCGATATGGCCGTTTCCAACGACATCGAGGGAGCCAACAGGCTCCGCAAGCACGAATTGATTTTTGCCCTTCTGAAAAACAAGGCGAAAAAAGGAGAAACGATTTTTGGCGATGGAACGCTTGAAACGCTGCCGGACGGCTTTGGGTTTCTGCGTTCGCCGGATACTTCGTATCTGGCAAGCACCGATGACATTTATGTCAGTCCGAGCCAGATCCGCCGTTTCAATCTGCATACCGGCGATACCATCGAAGGCGAAATCCGCACGCCGAAAGACGGCGAGCGTTATTTCGCGCTGGTCAAGATCGACCGTATCAACGGAGAACCGCCGGAAGCGTCGAAAAACAAGATACTTTTCGAGAATCTGACGCCGTTGCATCCGGATAAGCATATTCGGCTGGAACGCGATATTCGCGGCGAGGAAAATACAACGAGCCGTATCATCGATATTATTTCCCCAATCGGCAAGGGACAGCGCGGCCTGCTCGTTTCAAGCCCGAAAAGCGGAAAGACCGTAATGATGCAGCATATCGCGCATGCCATTACGGCCAACTGTCCGGACATCAGCCTGATCGTTCTGTTGATCGACGAGCGGCCAGAAGAAGTCACCGAAATGACCCGCTCCGTGCGCGGTGAAGTCGTCGCGTCTACTTTCGACGAACCGGCGACCCGCCATGTACAGGTAGCGGAAATGGTGATCGAGAAGGCCAAGCGCCTGGTCGAGCACAAGAAAGACGTAGTCATTCTGCTTGACTCGATAACCCGCCTGGCGCGCGCCTACAATACTGTGCAGCCGGCTTCTGGCAAGGTATTGACGGGCGGCGTGGACGCTAATGCCCTGCAAAAACCCAAGCGCTTTTTTGGCGCGGCGCGCAATATCGAGGAGGGCGGCTCCCTAACGATTATTGCGACTGCGCTGATCGATACCGGAAGCCGGATGGATGATGTCATCTACGAGGAATTCAAGGGAACCGGCAATATGGAAATTCACCTTGACCGTCGTATGGCGGAAAAACGTGTTTATCCGGCAATCAACGTTAACCGTTCCGGAACGCGCCGCGAAGAGCTGTTGTTGCTGCCGGATGTGCTGCAGAAAATGTGGATTTTGCGCAAGCTGCTATACAACATGGACGACCTTGAGGCGATGGAATTCCTGCTCGACAAGATCAAGGCGACCAAGAATAACGGCGAATTTTTCGATTCGATGCGTCGTTAGACGCATTTCATTTCAAATATATTTCGGGGAAAAAGCGCCTGAACGGGGAGGCTTGCGGAATTTTCCGCAAGCCTTGTTCTCTTTTGGACGCACACAAGTAAAAGGCCGGACCGAAAACGTTCAGAAAAGCCAAGCGGGCGCCTGGTCTGTGTTCTCAAATCCGCTTTAAACAGGTTTTAGCGCGCGGTATCCGATGTCTCGCCGGAGTTGCTTTCCGGAAAAATGAATGTCGTCCGCGACAGCGTATGCGTGTTTCCGGGCATGACGGATGTTTGCCCCCAGAGCGGTGACGCAAAGGACACGTCCCCCGTCGGTGACGATTTGTCCTTCTTTATCGGACGTTCCCGCATGGAAAATCTTGGTATCGCCGGGTTGTTCCGGAAATCCATCAATCACGTCGCCTTTTCGTGGTGTTCCGGGGTAGCCAGCGGCGGCGAGTACGACGCCGAGCGCCACTCTGTGATCCCATTCGGCATCGGCCTGATCGAGCTTTCCGGCGATTGCCTGTTCGATTAAAACAAGAAGATTCGATTTCAGGCGCATCATGATCGGCTGGGTTTCGGGGTCGCCCAGCCGGCAGTTGAATTCGACTGTTTTGACCGATCCATCTTCGTGAATCATCAGCCCGGCATAAAGAAATCCTGTATAGGGTGTTCCTTCCGCTTCCATTCCGAGAACGGTTGGGCGGATGATTTCGCGCATGACTTTCGCATGAATTTCAGGGGTGACGATTGGCGCGGGAGAATACGCGCCCATTCCGCCGGTATTGGGGCCGCGGTCGCCATCATAAATGCGTTTGTGATCCTGGCTGGATGCCAGGGGGAGGATATTTTTTCCGTCGACCATGACGATGAAACTGGCTTCCTCACCTTCCAGAAAATCCTCAATGACGACCCGCGAACCGGCGGGGCCGAGTTTTTTGTCCATGAGCATCTCATCGACAGCGCGATGCGCTTCTTCCGGCGTTGGCGCGACGATGACGCCTTTCCCCGCGGCGAGGCCGTCCGCCTTGATGACGAGAGGTGCGTTTTTGAGATCGATGTAATCGTGGGCGGGTATTGCATTGTCGAAAGTCTCAAAAGCCGCCGTCGGGATGCCGTGGCGCGACATGAAGCGTTTGGCGAAATCTTTCGATGTCTCCAGCCGCGCCGCTTCCTTTGTTGGGCCGAAGATTTTCAGGCCGCGCGCGCGAAAGATATTGACAATGCCCGCCGCGAGCGGAGCTTCCGGGCCGACGATGGCAAGGTGGATTTTTTCTTTCTCGGCGAAATCGGCCAAAGCTTCGGGGTTGGTCACGGCGATGTTTTCGACGCCCGATTCGCGGGCTGTTCCGGAATTGCCGGGCGCTACGTAAATTTTGTGCAATTGAGAGTCTCTGGCAAGATGCCAGGCAAGTGCGTGTTCGCGTCCTCCCGATCCGATTACGAGCAGTTTCATTGCGTTTCCCTCAATTGGCGGGCTGGTTCATGATCAATGACGGAAATGACGAACGCCTGTGAAGGCCATCGCAATGCCATGCTCATCAGCTGCCGAAATGATTTCTCCGTCACGTATGGATCCTCCGGGTTGTATGATGGCTTTCGCGCCGGCGGCGGCCAAAAGATCAATGCCGTCGCGGAACGGAAAGAAGGCATCCGAGGCAACGCAGGAACCCGCGAGTGTGAGTCCGGCTTCCTCGGCTTTCAAGCGCGCGATCCGGGTCGAATCGACGCGGCTCATTTGTCCAGCGCCGATACCCAGGGTCATTCCGCTGCCGCAGAAGACAATGGCGTTGGATTTGACGAATTTCGCAACGCACCAGGCAAATAACATGTCTTCGATTTGTTTGTCCGTCGGTGCGGTTTTCGTAACGACCTTGAGATTTCCGGAATGAATGCTAACTGTATCCGGCGTTTGCACAAGCAGGCCGCCTCCGACGCGTTTTATTTCATAGGCGTGGCAATTCCGGTTGTTCTGGAACGGAATTTCCAGGATGCGCAGGTTCTGTTTTGAGCCAAGCCGTTCGAGCGCGTCCGGCGTAAAACCAGGCGCGATCAACACTTCGACAAAATGTTTTCGCGCGTTTATGGCGTTGACAGCGCTGGAGTCGACGATCCGATTGAAAGCGAGAATGCCGCCAAAAGCGGAAACTGGATCGGTCTGGAAGGCTTTTTCGTAAGCCGCGGCGGAATCTGTTCCAACAGCAACGCCGCACGGATTGGCGTGTTTGACGATGACGCAGGCGGGCGATTCAAAAGCTTTGACGCATTCGAGCGCGGCGTCGGCGTCGGCGATATTGTTGTAGGAAAGCTCTTTCCCTTGCAATTGGCGATAGCCTGAAATTGTGCCGGGAGTTACGTCCGCATCGCGGTAAAAAGCGGCCTGTTGATGCGGATTTTCGCCATAGCGCAACGCTTCAATGCGATCGAAAGCGAGTTGCAGCGCGGTTGGAAAAGAGGGTGGCCCGGATGCGCTGGTAATCTCCAGGGTATTTTCATCGAGCGATGTCAAACAGTTGGCGATCGCCGCGTCATAGCGCGCCGTATGCGAAAAAGCTTTTTTTGCCAGCGCGAAGCGTGTTCCGGGCGTTAACGTCCCATCGTTTGAACGCATCTCTTCGAGTATCTTGGGATAATCGTCCGGATCGGTGAGGATGGCGACGCTGGCATAATTCTTGGCGGATGAACGTATCATCGCCGGCCCGCCAATGTCGATATTTTCTATGGCTTTTTCCAAAGCGACACCGGGTTCCGCGATGGTTTTTCTGAAAGGATAGAGATTGACGCAAACGAGGTCGATTGACTGAATGGCGTGTTCTCGAAGCGTTTTCATATGAGCGGGCAAATCGCGGCGCGCCAGGATGGCGCCATGAACTTTCGGATGCAGCGTTTTGACGCGGCCATCGAGTATTTCAGGAAATCCTGTGTAATCGCCGATTTCCGTGACGCTCAGGCCCGCTTCGCGCAGGAGTCGCGCCGTTCCTCCGGTCGATAGAAGTTCGACGCCAAGCGCCGCGAGGCCGCGGGCGAAATCAACGGCGCCGCGTTTGTCGGAAAGACTGATCAGGGCTTTGTGGATTTTCATGGGGCAGATTTGTTTACAGAAGATCGTAATCGGCAAGTTTTTTTCGCAGCGTGTTCCTGTTGATCCCAAGCATTTCCGCGGCAAGCGTTTGATTGCCGTCCGCCTGTTCCATTACGGTTTCAAGCATGGGGCGTTCGATGCTTTTTAGAACCATGTGATAGATTCCGGAGGGTTTTTCACCATCAAGGCTTGTGAAATAGTCTCTTAATGAACTGGATACGCAGTCGGAGAGGTTGCTGTTTTTTTTCATGCGGCTTTCCTGCCATCGTTGTCATTGATGGAACAATCCGGGTAGGTCGCGCGCCCGGAGAGCATAAAAAAATAGTCATTTACCGCGTCGCGTTGACTGGCGGTATCCGGCAGCCGGTTTATCCACTGGCGGAAAGCGGCCGACCCTGCCAGTCCGCGCGTGTACCAGGAAATATGCTTGCGCGCGATACGTACTCCGGCTTCGATGCCGTAAAAACTGTAAAGACTGTCAAGATGTTCCAGGAGTATTCCGTGAATTTCTCTCAATTCCGGCGGTTTTTTTCGTATCCCCGTTTTCAGATAGTGCTCGATTTCTGAAAACAGCCAGGGCTGTCCGCGCGCCGCGCGGCCGATCATTATGGCATCGGCTTTTGTCGTATCAAGAACGTATTTCGCTTTTTCGGGAGATGTGATATCACCATTGGCGATAACCGGAATGTGCGCCATTGCTTTGACGGCGGCAATCGTTTCGTATTCGGCGTCGCCGGCGTATCCGCACGCGCGCGTTCGGCCATGCAGGGTCAATGCGCGTATCCCCGAAAGTTCAGCGATTTTCAGGATGTTGGGCGCGTTGCGGCTCGATTTGTCCCAGCCTGTGCGCGTTTTCAACGTCACGGGCGTGGCGGGAACGGCTTTTACAACGCTTTCGAGAATTCGTCCGACAAGAATTTCGTCCTTGAGCAGAGCCGATCCAGCCATAACGTTGCAGACTTTTCTGGCGGGGCAGCCCATATTGATATCAATGATCTGGGCGCCGTTTTCGACGTTATAACGCGCGGCATCGGCCATCATTTTTGGATCGGAACCGGCAATCTGTACACAGATGGGCATTTCTTCTCCGGCGTGTTCGGCGCGCCGGCGGGTTTTCGCGCTCCCGTAAAGCAATGAATTCGATGTAACCATCTCGGAAACAGCAAGCCCGGCGCCCATTTTTTTGCAAAGTTGACGAAACGGCCGATCCGTCAGGCCGGCCATCGGAGCAACAAAAAGATTGTTTCGTAGGTGAAAGCCGACAAATCGCATCGAAAACCGGGCACTCTTCAAAGGAGTGCTATTTTACTTGTTTTGTCGTCCGCAAAAAAATCAATTTCATCACATTCACGACAAAAAAGGATGTCGCGCAAATGAATACCAACGCGGCGAAGCGCTTTAATCTGACAAAGACTCTGGGGGAGGCAAAAGAGTAATAATTATTTGCAGCGCATTATTTCCTCGATTTCGGAAGCGGATTTGGGCGCGGATGTATAAACCGAAGCGCCGGTTTCGGTGACAAGAATATCGTCTTCGATGCGAACGCCGATGCCGCGGAATGCTTCGGGGACGCCGCTTCCCCGGCTGAAATAAAGTCCCGGTTCGACTGTCAGCGTCATCCCGGGCACAAGCGCCGCCCACTCGCGATCCTCCGCGACATATTCGCCGGCGTCATGAACGTCGAGGCCGAGCCAATGGCCGCTGCGGTGCATATAGTAGGGTTTGTAGGCTTCGCTTTCGATTAGTCCGTCGAGCGCGCCGTTCAGAATTTTCAGATCAAGCAGTCCTTGCGTCAGTACGCGCACCGCGGCATCGTGATAGGCGTTGAATGCCGTGCCCGGAACGATTGCGCCGATAGCCGCGTTTTGCGCGGCGAGGACGATTTCATAGATGTCCCGCTGCGCCGCGGTGAAACGGCCGCCGACGGGAAATGTCCGTGTAATGTCGGCCGCGTAATTTTCGAATTCGCAGCCCGCGTCGATGAGAACGAGCATGCCTTCGGTGAGTCGGGCGCTGTTTTCGCAATAGTGAAGAACACAAGCATTGGAACCTCCAGCGACAATCGGCGGATAAGCGTGCCCGCTGGCGCCGAGACGGCGGAATTCATGGCCAAGTTCCGCTTCCAGGGCGTATTCGGTGATTCCGTCGTGACAGGCGCGCATGGCGCGCGCGTGTCCGGCGGATGTGATTGCTGCGGCTTTGAACATCAATGCGGTTTCATGCGCGTCCTTGATTCTTCGCATGCGGTCGAGCGGTGTGCAGAGGTCGTTGATTTGTGTTGGAAAACGCGTCCCGGCGCGCGCTTTTGTGCGTAAAACATTGATCGCCGAAAGGATTCGGGTTTCCCAGCGCCTGTCCTGGCCCAGTGGAATCCATATGGATTGATGGCCGGAAAAGAGGCCGGGAAGGCAGGAGTCGATTTCGGAAAAGTCGTATGCCTCATCGAAGCCAAAGATTTCACGCGCGGCATTCGGGCCGTAACGGACCCCTTCCCATGTTTCGCGTTCTTCGTTTTTCCCCTGGCAGAAAAGCAGAACGCGCGGCTTGTTTCCACCAACAAGGACGATGGCGGCATCCGGCTCGGGAAATCCGCTGAGATACCAGAAATAACTGTCGGGGCGGTAGGAGTAATATGAATCGCGATTGCGGATGCGCCGCGGGGCTGTCGGAATGATAGCGATTCCGTCGCCGATCTTTTCCAGCAAGAGTTTGCGGCGGGCTAAATAAGGCATGGCGTTGCTCCGCTCAATATCCGGTTGAAAGTTTTTTGTCGAGGTCAGCCAAGCGTTCGCGTGTGCCGGCATCAATCCATTGGCTGGAATGATATTCTCCGCCAATGGTTCCGCGGGCGATTTCCCTGTCGAGCAATGGGCGTAACCTCATGACGGTTCCGCGAGGGATACCTGCAAACAAACCGGGAGAAAAGACGCCGATCCCCGCGTATGTAAACATGTTTTCTTGTGGTCTTTCCGCTGCGTGGAGAATTCCTTTTTCAAGAGAGAAATCGCCCAAGGGATGATGCGGCGGATTGTCGACGAGAACAAGGTGGGCAAGGCGTGCGTGATTTGATGCGATGTTGTACGCGATCCGGTGCGCCTGGTCGAATTTCCAGTCACACCAGACATCGCCGTTAATGACGAGAAAAGGTTCGTCTCCGAGCAACGCCAGGGCGTTGGCGATTCCTCCTGCGGTTTCCAGCGCGCCATGAGGTTCCGGAGAATAGCGGATGTTCAGACCAAAGCGTTGCCCATCACCTAAAACCGCTTCAATTTGTTCGCCCAGATAGGCATGGTTGATCACAATTTCGCGAAATCCGTCCGCGGCCAGCCGCTCCAGCTGCCAGACGATCAGCGGTTTGCCGCCGGCCCGCAAGAGCGGCTTCGGCGTTGTATCGGTCAGGGGGCGCAGACGTTCGCCGCGCCCCGCTGCGAGGATCATGACTTTCATCAGAAACTAACTCCGGTTGGAAACCTCCCCCTTCAGGGGGATAATCTTGTTAGGGAGAGGCGTAACCTCTTCCAAACGTTGTTGTCGCCCGCTTGCGGGCGTGGATTGAAACATTTCAAAAAGTCAGGCAGGTTCTAGGCTGCACTTTCTCGAACTGATTCAACAAGCGGGCCAATGGACGCAATTCGGTGTAACGCGCGCAAACACGGCGAAGATAGGCCATTACGCGTGGCAAGTCTTTCAGGTAGCCGTCTTTGCCGTCGCGATGGCAAAGACGGGAAAAAATTCCAATGACTTTCAGCTGGCGTTGTGCCCCCATCCATTCGTAATCGCGATAGAAATCGTAGAAATCGGGCGGAACCGGAAGTTTTGCGTCGCGGGCCGCTTCCCAGTAACGGATAACGAAATCAAGCTCCAGCTCTTCTTCCCAATCGATATAGGCATCGCGGAAGAGCGAGACGATATCGTAGGTGATGGGGCCATAAACGGCGTCCTGGAAGTCGAGAATTCCCGGATTGTCATGAGATGTCGCCATGAGATTGCGTGAATGGTAATCCCGATGCACGAAAACTTTGGGCTGAGCCAGCGCGTTATCCAGTATTTTTTCGGAAACGGAATGAAAGTCGGAATTTTGTTGGGGAGACATCGCGACTCCCAGATGCCGCGCGACATACCACTCCGGAAACATATCCATTTCACGCCGCAATAATGTTCTGTCGTAGTCAGGCAATACATCGGGACAGCTTGCGCGTTGAATGGCGATCAATGCCGCGGCGGCGTCACGGTAAAGCTCTGGCGCTGTCGAGATGTCGAGGGCCTCCAGATAGGTTTTGTCGCCGAGATCCGAGAGGAGAAGAAAACCATGCTCAAGATTCATGACATGAATCACGGGGACATGAACGCCCGCTTCACGAAACAGGGCGGCGGTTCTTATGAAAGGACGGCAGTCTTCGCGCTCTGGCGGAGCGTCCATTACGATCCGTGTTTCGGCATTTGGCAGCGTAATACGAAAATACCGGCGGAAACTGGCATCGGACGATGCCGGGGTCAGTTTGAAATCGTGTTTTGCCACATCCGGTGAAAGTTGCCGTTCAAGCCAGTTATTCAGCAGGATGAGACGCGAGGCCGTGTCGCCGGTTTTCATGCGTTAAAAAATGAAATAGTGTTAGAATTCAAAATTTTACCATCGGTTTCTGTTCATTTTGTAAAAAAACCGGTTGGGAAAGATGGTCGGGAATGTGCGTTTGAATCACATACGGATGATTTCTCCTTTTCGAATCCCTCTGTATAGGCTGTTTGCGCGGTCTGTCTGTTTTTGTTTGGTTTGTTTTCCGATTTGTGGCTGGGCGCAGACGGCATCCACGCGAAACTCTTTGCCGTTCCGTGTTGATCCGGCTTTGCTGGGATTGCCGCCAGTCGTGGAACCGGGGCAGGCATCGCTGTTCGTGATGGAAACTGTTCAGTCCCCCACGGCGTTTTCCCCAATGGCGAAATTTCAGGAGAATGAATCTGCCGGCGCCGGGGAAACCGGGGCGGGGAGTTCCGGAGTTGACATTTCCGGCGAGCCTTCGCCTGCCCCTTCCATTGCAGAAGAGGTTGGGGTTCCTGTTGAAAAAAATAACCGGCCTGTCGGCGCATCCGGTATCACCGCGCCGGAAAAGGATGTTCCTCAAGCGCTCGTTGACGGAATGCTGGAAGATTCTTCGCGGGAGACAAGCACCTTTCCTGAAGAAATTTCTGACAGCCGTTTTCATGCGGAAAATGAAATTCCGGGCATCGGGGACGATTTTCCTCCGCCGGTTCTAAAACTCTCAAAAACCCTCGCTTTACCTCCGGAAGGCAATTCCGGAAACGATCGTCCGATCTTTCTGGTTGCGGACCGGGTCGATGGCGACGGAAGAAGGGAAATCAATGCCAAGGGGGCGGCCGAGTTACGTAAACATGGCATGATCGTCACAGCGGACCGGTTGACCTACTGGCCAGTCGAGGATGAGATCGAGGGGGAAGGAAACGCGCGGCTTGAGCAAGGACAGGGCACTGTTTCCGGCCCAAAGATGCGAATGAAAATGGATGATAAAGTCGGCTTCTTTGAAAAACCTTCGTTTTTTGTCAGACAGGAGCCAAAAAATACTGCTGTCAATCAATTCTGGCAGAGAGACGAAGAGGATTCTTCCGGTTTCGCCCCTCCGATGATGATTGATCTCAAGCGAAGGAACTCGCGCGCCATCGCGCAGACATACTCGCCTGTGCGTGGTGATGCGGATCGCCTCGACCTGGAAGGCGAGAACCACTATAACATGACAAACGCGCGTTTCACGACATGTTCGCCGGGCAATGACGATTGGTACTTCAAGGCAGGCGAACTCAGGCTGGATCTCGACAAGGAAAGAGGCCGGGGAAAAGACGCGACGTTTTACTTCAAGAATATTCCTGTCTTCTATTCGCCAATCCTTCCCTTTCCGTTGAGCAATGCGCGCGCTTCCGGCTTTCTCGCGCCTTCTTTCATTACGGCGAGCAATGTCGGCGTTTCGGTCAGACTTCCTTATTACTGGAATATCGCGCCAAACATGGATGCGGTCGTTACGTCGCAACTGCTGGCCAAACACGGGGTTCTTCTGGATTCGGAATTCCGTTATTTCAATAGGGCGCGGGGCGGAATTTATCGCGGACAGGCGCGCCTGAGCGTTTTGCCCAGCGACAGGCTGCGCGATGGAGATAACCGCTATGGAATATCCTTGACGCATACACAGTATACGGCGGACGGTTTTTCCGGACAGATAAATTTCAACAAGGTTTCGGATAACCAGTTCTTTACCGACTTGTCGAGCAATATCTCCATGACCTCCCAGGCGCAGCTTCTTCAACAGGCTGCAATCAGTTATTACGGCGGCGGATGGTGGAATGCGACAGCCAATTTCCAGCAGTATCAGACACTGCAAGTTGATTCGAAAAACCCGGTTGTGGAGCAGTACAAGATGCTTCCACAGTTTACATTCAACGCGCGCAAGCCCGATTTTTATGGCACGGACAGCAGTTTTATCGGGCAATACACTTCTTTTTCAAGGCCAAAACAGATAATCGGCGGCGTGCTGATTGATCCTCCGGTTGGTCATCGATTGGTGCTTTACCCGCAGATGGCGCTGCCGCTTGTTATGCCAGGGTGGCACGTTACGCCGAAAGTCGGTCTGAACATGCGCCGTTACTCGCTTTCTGGCGGCCCCGCCAGCCAGCCGAAAACAATCAATATCAATCTGCCTGTGTTCAGTGTTGATTCGGGCATGACGTTCGAACGGAAAAGCAACTGGTTCGGACGCGATTACACACAGACCCTGGAGCCGCGTCTGTACTATCTGAACATACCTTACAGGGATCAGAGCATGATTCCCGTCTTCGATACCGGGCTGGCCGATTTCAACTTTGCCCAGATATTTTCCGAAAACCAGTTTTCAAGCTGGGACCGGATCAGTAACGCCAATCAATTGACGGCCGGTTTTACGAGCAGGCTTCTCGATCATCGCAATGGCGCGGAAATTATGCGGCTCATGCTGGGGCAGCGTTTCTATTTCACGAAGAGCAGGGTTGGTCTTTATGAAGACCCGACGCAGCTGGATGAAAACAGAAAATGGGACAAGTCCGATTTTCTGGCTTCATTCAGCGGACAAATCTATCCGCGCCTTTATGCCGATGTGTCCACGCAGTACAATATCTCGGATCGTCTGGCAAAACGTCACTCGATTGGAATACGCTACTTGCCTGAGCCGGGAAAGGTGTTTAATGCGGCCTATCGTTATAACCGTGATCCGGCTTCGCCGTTGAATCAGGTCGATTTTTCGGCGCAGTGGCCGATCAGCAAGCGTCTGTATGCCGTTGGGCGGCTCAATTACTCGCTCAAGGATACCGGCGCGGTGCTTTCGACGGCTTCGCAGACAGGGCGTGTGGTTCAAGCGGTCGCCGGCGTCGAATACAAGGGCGGCTGCTGGGTTTTGCGCGGCGTAATGCAGAGACTGGCGCTGACCCAGAACTCCGCGTCATCGGCGTTCTTTGTTCAGCTTGAGCTTAACGATTTCGCAAGCGTTGGTTCCAATCCAATTCTGATTCTCAGGCGTAATATTCAGGGATATAGTCTGATTAACGAACCCACGCCGGGTTCGCTTCTGGAATAGTCACAGGTTGAATTCATGATGAAATCTTTCAATTTTCTGTTCTCTCTTATTTTTTTCACGGGCCTGCCATCAATGACTTTCGGCGAGCCTTTGTCTGTTGACAATATCATCGAAAGCGGGATGTCGCCGTCGAAATCGGTTCCTTCCAGCGAGTCTTTGCCTGCTGGCCGTGCCGTTGAAAATGAGGGGCCGCCATTAAAATCGGCGATTCCCAATGGGCCGCCGCTGGCCGTCCGCGCTGTTGAAAGCGAGGCATCACCGTTGAAACCGGCGGCCCCCAGTAAGCCTCTGCCCGCTGGCCGCATTGTCGAGAGCGGGATGTCGTCGTCGAAGCCGGTGCTCTCCGGCGAGCCTTTGCCCGCTGACCGCATCGTCGCGGTCGTGAATGACGAGGTGATTACCGCATTGGAACTGCGCTCGCGCCTTGATATGGCATTGAAGCGTCTGGAAAAACAGAAAATGGAACAGCCGCCGCGCGATGTTCTCGAAAAGCAGATGCTTGAGCGCCTCATCATGGACAGAGTGCAATTGCAGCGCGCGCGCGAAACCGGAATCCGCGTGGACGATATCCAGCTTGAGCAGGCGATCCAGCGAATCGCTGCGGGCAACAACATGCCGCTTGCCCAATTCGTTGAGGCATTACAGAAAGACGGCATTTCATTCCCCGATTTTCGCGAGGAACTGCGGAATGAGATGATCATCTCGCGCCTGCGCGAACGCGAGGTGGAAAACAAGATCATCATTTCGGAAGGCGAAATTGATAATTATCTGAGCGGCAATCTGACGGCGGCCGAAGAGGAATACGAAATCGCGCATATCCTTTTGCGCGCGCCGGAATCGGCGAGTCCGGAGCAGATCAGGGGACTCCAGTCGCGCGCCGAGAAAATACGGGAACGCCTTGACGATGGCGAGGATTTCGCCAAGATGGCCGTGGCCTATTCAGACGCGCCGGATGGATTGCAAGGCGGTTACATGGGAAAACGCCCGCTTAACCGTTTGCCCAACCTGTTCGCCGAAATCGCGGTGCGCCTCAAGGGGGGCGAAGTATCCCCGCTGTTGCGTAGTCCAAACGGTTTTCACATCGTGAAACTGATTTCGAAAACGGGTAGACGAAATCTTTTGCCGGCAGTCCAGCAAACCCGGGTACGGCATATCCTGATCCGGGTCAATGAGCTTGTTTCCGAATCGGAAGCCAGGCACCGGCTGGATGGCCTGTATGAGCGGATCCGGCATGGCGGAAATTTCGCTGAACTCGCGCGGCTTTATTCTCAGGACGGCACGGCGACAAAGGGCGGTGATCTCGGCTGGGTTTATCCCGGAGATACCGTTCCGGAATTCGAACACGTCATGGATCGCCTGAAACCCGGCGAACTGAGTCCGCCGATCCAGACGCCTTTTGGCTTTCATCTGATTGAAGTGCTGGAGCGCCGCGTCCAGGATGTTTCCGCGGACAGGCAACGCGCGGCCGCGCGTCAGGCGCTGCGCGAGCGGAAATTCGATGAAGCCTATCAGGATTGGCTCCGTCAGGAGCGGGACAGCGCCTATATCGAAATCCGGCTGGACGAAAATCCGGCGTGAGCCGCATCCCCGTTATCGCGGTGACCTCGGGTGAGCCGGCGGGGGTCGGTCCGGAGTTATGTCTTCGTCTTCCGGAAAGGGAGTTTTCCGGAGCGCGGCTGCTTGTTCTGGGTGACCGCCGCCTGATGGATGAACGTGCCAGACAGGCAGGAATTTCCGCCATCTTGCGCGAAGATTCCGTTATGCAGCCGCTCGGGCGTGGCGGGCTGGATATTCTGGATATTCCGCTCATCGCCGATGTCCTGCCGGGACATCCTGATCCGGCCAACGCGCCCTATGTCCTGCGTCAGATCGATTGCGCCCTGGCTGGCTGCCGTTCGGGCGAGTTCGCCGCGATGGTTACAGCGCCCGTGAATAAAAGCGTGATCAACGACGCCGGAATCGCCTTTACGGGACATACCGAATACCTGGCGGAAAAAACAGGAACGCCGCGCGTTGTCATGATGCTGGCAGGCGGCGGTTTGCGCGTCGCGCTGGCGACGACCCATCTGGCGCTCAAGGATGTCCCGGCGGCCATAACGCAGCCATCGCTTGAAGAAACTTTGCGCATTTTGCATAACGACCTGAAGAAAAAATACGGAATCGAATCGCCGCGCATCCTTGTTTCCGGGCTGAATCCGCACGCCGGTGAAGGCGGTTATCTCGGGCGCGAGGAAATCGACGTCATTCAGCCCGTTCTTGACCGTCTGCGAGGCGAGGGGATGCGTCTGATTGGCCCGCTTCCGGCGGATACGATTTTTACTCCGCCCCTTCTTTCGCAAGGCGACTGTGTTCTGGCCATGTACCACGATCAGGGACTTGCGGCGCTCAAATACGCCAGTTTTGGCAACGGAATCAATGTGACGCTGGGCCTTCCGGTTATCCGGACGTCGGTCGATCACGGGACGGCGCTGGATATCGCCGGAACCGGCGCCGCTGATCCGAGCAGCCTGTTCATCGCGGTCGAACAGGCCATAGCGATGGCGCGCCGCCAGGTTTCATTGAAATGAGCCGCACCTTCGCGCGCAAGCGGTTTGGGCAGCATTTTTTGACCGATCGCCAGGTTATCGCCAGCATTGTCGAGGCCATTTCGCCAAAGCCCGGAGATTGCCTCATCGAAATCGGCCCGGGACTCGGCGCGTTGACGCGGCCGTTGCTTTCGCGGGCGGGGCATTTGCATGTCGTCGAAATTGATCGCGACATCGTCGCGCGCTTGAGGCGCGAATGGGAATGGGGGTCCGAAAAACTTTCGATCCACACAGGCGACGCGCTCGATTTCGATTTCAGGGCCTTGGCCGGGAACGGGAATACGCCGGCGCGCATTGTCGGCAATCTGCCCTATAACATTTCGACCCCGCTGCTTTTCCATCTGGAGCGCTGTGCGGATTGTGTGATCGACATGCATTTCATGCTGCAGAAAGAGGTTGTTGACCGGCTGGCGGCCAGGCCGGGAACCGCGGATTACGGGCGCTTGTCGGTCATGTTCCAGTCGCGTTTTGTTATTGACCGTTTGTTTGACGTTCCGCCGGAGTCTTTCGATCCGCCGCCGCGGGTTGATTCGTCTGTCGTCCGCCTGATTCCACTGCCAGCCTGCGAGCTGAAAGTCGTGAACCGGGAATTCTTTTCCCGTCTCGTGCGCGCCGCATTCTCCCAGCGGCGCAAAATGCTGCGCAACACTCTAAAAGGACTGCTCGACGAATCCGGTTTTTCAAAGCTCGGAATCGAACCGTCCGCGCGCGCTGAAGAATTGTCCGTCGATATGTATGCGCGGATCAGCAACGCGCTCGATGTATTTCCTGAAAGTTTTTGCGCGTCCGGTTTTGGAAAACGCGATGAAAAATAATAATATCGTTTTCAAGCGATTTTAGTCGTAATTATTTAAAAAATACCTTGAAAACGAATATGTCTTTGAAAAAAGACCGGTTTTTCTTTTCGAAAAAAAATGGTAAAACCGCTTGAAATCGTCAGTTATTTATAACTGATTCGCCATTTTCAGGAAAATTTATTGATAAAATAACGTAGTGGCCGATGAATCAGCAGAATTTTTTCGTAATATATTCTAAAAGAATTCCCTGTTCTCGACGAGAGACGGGGCTGAAAAAACGGAAGAGCGCTGGCGGCTAGTTTCCGCGTGTGCCGAAGATGTCGTTGGTTTGTTGGCTGACGCGCACGAAAGTTGTCCGTTTCGATAATTCTTTCAGACGGAGCGCGCCAACGTAAGTGCAGGCCGAGCGCACGCCGCCAAGAATTTCACGTACCGTGTCGATAACGGCGCCGCGATAGTCAAGCAGAACCTCCTTGCCTTCTGCCGCGCGGTAATCCGCAACGCCTCCGGCATATCGGGCCATTGCTTCGCGCGAACTCATGCCATAAAAACGCATCTTGCGCACGCCGCCAATTTCGACGATTTCCGAAGCGCATTCATTGTGTCCGGCAAACATGCCGCCGAGCATGACGAAATCGGCGCCCGCGCCAAACGCTTTCGCCAGATCACCGGGGCAGGTGCAGCCGCCGTCGGCGCAAATCAGGCCGCGCAATCCATGCGCCGCGTCAGCACATTCGATGATCGCGGAAAGCTGCGGATAGCCGACGCCCGCCACCTTGCGGGTTGTGCATACGGATCCTGGCCCGATGCCAACCTTGACGATATCAACGCCGTCGAGAATCAGCTCTTCGGTCATTTCGCCGGTAACGACGTTGCCCGCCATGAGCGTGATTTCCGGGAAGGCGGAACGCAGTTTATGAATGAAACGGATGAAAGCGCGGGTATAGCCGTTGGCGACGTCGACGCAAACGTAATTGATCGATCCATTGGCTTTTTCCATGATCCGGACGAATTTATCGTAATCTGGTGGCGTGATTCCCATCGAGTAGAACACGGGCGGCAGCTCCGGGCGTTCTGCGAAAAAGGACAGGAGCGCGTCATCGCCATAATGTTTGTGCAGCGCGCAGGAAAGCGATTCGCGGGCCAGCGCGTCCGCCATTTCAAAGGTTCCGACCGTGTCCATGTTGGACGCGATGATCGGGATGCCGTGGTATTTGCGCGAAGAGTGTGGGAAGACGAAATCGCGTGAAATGTCGACGCCGGAACGTGAAACGAGCGTCGAGCGTTTGGGACGGATGAGAACATCCTTGAAATCGAGCTTGATATCCTGCTCAATGCGCATGCGTTATCCGCCGGACGGGTCATTCGCGCGTCGGTCACCCCGGCGCAGCGCGATATGGGCGCGGATCGACTCTTGCGCCTGCAAAAGCCGGTCGGCGCTCAGGGTAAAGTTGAGCAGTCCTGTCGAGAAAAACATTGTGTCATAGGCCATGACTTCGGGGTCGAGAGCCGGCCGCAGGAATCCCCGGTTCGCGGCACGCTCATAGACAATCTTGAGCATCGACAGAATATCCCGCCGCGGGCGGAGGGCTTCGTACAGCACGGGAGCGAATTCGCCGACATACTCACAGCGCCACAACATGATTTCGAAAATCTGTCTGACCGATGGATCGTTTTTGAGTATCTCGATGAGTTCAAGCAGAAATCGCTCAATCGCGTCGAGAGGATTCTGGACGTCTTCCGAAAGCATGTCGAATTTGATCTGGCTCGTATGATTCAGCGCCTGTTCGCGCATGGCGTGAAAAAGTTCGGTCTTGTTTTTGAAATGCCAATAAATCGCGCCGCGCGTGACGCCAGCGATGCGGGCGATTTTTTCAAGCGATGTGCGGCTGACGCCGAATTCGTGAAAAGCACGGCGCGCGGCGTCGATGATTCCGATCCGCGTCCGTTCCGTTTCCGCTTTCGTTTTTCTTACCAAGTCTTTTCCATGTCAAGCAGGGTTAAAAAACGCCTCTGTTTTTATTTTTCCGGGCAGAGAATAGCATACAATTGCATACATTCAGTTTTGTATGTATAATCCCTGACTTTCTGGCCGTTCCTCATGTGAACCGGAGTTTATTTATGTCTTTCCCTTTGAATCTGTTCCGCTGGTCGCGTTTCGGCGTAATACTGACTGTTCCGGCGTTGTTTTTGTCCGCGTGTTCCGATAGAAACGCGCCCCCGGAAACGCCGCCGGTTCCCGTGACGATTCTTGAGGTCAAGCCTGTCAACCTGCCCGCGGTCATCGAGATTGTTGGTCAGATGGAGGGCGCAAAGGAAACCGAGGTTCGTCCGCGTGTCGGCGGAATTCTGGTTAAACGCCTGTACACGGAAGGGTCGAACGTTCAGGCCGGGCAGCCGCTTTTCCAGATCGACAAGGCGCCTTATCTGAATGCGCTGGCGGAAAGCCGCGCGCGCGCGCAGCAAACGGCGCGCGAGGAAGCGCGGATGAAGGGCCTGCTTGAACATAACGCGGTGAGCCGGAAAGAATACGATGATGCGGCGTCGGCGAATGCCATGGCACAAGCCGCGCTTGAGCAGGCGAAGCTGAATCTTTCCTGGACGACGGTCGTTGCGCCGGTTTCCGGAGTTTCCGGCCGTTCCGCCCGTTCCGAAGGTAATTTGACCAGCGTGAATGATCAGATGCCTTTGACCACGATTTCGCAATCCAGTCTGGTGTGGGTGCGTTTCGGGTTGTCTGAATCCGATATCGCGTCTTTGCCGGGTGGCCGTATCAAGGAAGAAGAAATCAAACGCGTCGAACTGCTTCTTCCGGACGGACGGGTTTATTCGAAACAGGGAAAAATCAATTTTTTCGCATCGACCATCGATACGGTGCTGGGGACGCGGCAACTGCGGGCCGAATTCGATAACAGCGAAAACGAGCTGTTGCCGGGTCAGTTTGTCCGCGTGCGTTTGACGACCGGCGACCGCGATGGCGTTTTTTTAGTGCCGCAGTCGGCGGTTGTTCAGACAGAG
This sequence comes from Accumulibacter sp., assembly GCA_031280565.1. Lineage (GTDB taxonomy): Bacteria > Pseudomonadota > Gammaproteobacteria > Burkholderiales > Rhodocyclaceae > Propionivibrio. Next base: position 32,072 of record JAITGN010000043.1, read on the forward strand.
CTTGCGCGTCTCGTCATGCTGGCTGACGCCCAGAGCAAGGTCGCCCCGCGGCCGGTTGTGGCGGCCGAATGGCACGGCAGTGACTGGGTGATTCTTCATGGGCTGAAGGCGGGCGACAGGGTTATTGTGGATAACCTGATGAAATTGCGCCCGGGTGCGTCTGTCGCGCTGCACGGCCCGAAAATTCCGCCGGCGGAGGGCGGGCAACCGGCGGCGAATCCGCCTGGAACGGCGCGGCAAGATTCCAGCGAGTCGAATGCGCGGGAGACTTCCGGCGCCGCTCCGGAGCGGCCGGCCGCACAAAAATAACGATCCGCGTCAGTAAAGGATTTTCATGTCACCACGCTTTTTTATCAACCGGCCGATTTTTGCTTCGGTCATCTCGATCGTCATGGTTGTGGCCGGAATCGTGGCTTCCATCACGCTGCCGGTTTCGCAATATCCGAATATCACGCCGCCGACCGTGGTCATTTCGGCCATGTATCCCGGCGCGTCCGCTGAAACGTTGACAAAGACTGTCGCTGCGCCGATCGAAGAACAGCTCTCGGGCATCGATGGGCTGATGTATTTCAATTCCAGCGCGTCTTCCAACGGTTCGCTGGTTATTACCGTTTCTTTCGAGGTGGGAACCGATCCGGATATCGCGACAGTTTATGTGAATAACCGTGTGAAGATCGCCGAACCGCGTCTTCCGGACGTTGTGCGTCAATACGGCGTAACTGTCATGAAGCGTTCCAGCAACATCCTGCTGGTCGCCAACCTCACTTCGCCGGGAGGAACGCATTCGCGGCTTTATCTGTCCAATTACCTTCTTATCAACGTTCAGGATGAAATAAAACGGATTCCTGGGGTCGGCGATGCCCAGATTTTTGGCGCGATGGATTATTCGATGCGCGTGTGGCTCAAGCCGGACCGGATGGCGCAGCTCGGCGTGACGACAACCGACATTGCCAATGCCATCGCCTCCCAGAACCGGCAGAACGCGGCGGGCAAAATTGGACAGGAGCCTGTGCCCGATGGCCAGAGCCTGGTGTATTCGGTTGTCGCCAAGGGACGGATGGTGACGCCGGAACAGTTCGGAAACATTGTCATTCGCGCGGGCGGCGGACGCGGCGTTCTGTATCTCAAGGATGTCGCGCGTCTCGAACTTGGCGCTCAGAACTACGACACGAAAGCCAACAGGGATGGCAAAGAGATGGTTGCTCTTGGCGTTTTCCTGCAAGCCGATGCAAACGCGCTGGAAACCGCAAAACGCGTCAAGGCGCGCCTGGATGAACTGAAGGCGAGTTTCCCCGATGATGTGACATATGACATTCCTTACGATACGACCAAGTTCATTCGGGCATCCATAAGCGAGGTATTGCAAACCGGTATTGAGGCGTTGTTGCTGGTTGCCGCGGTTGTTTTCGTTTTTCTGCAGAACTGGCGCGCCACGCTGATCCCCATGATTGCCGTGCCCGTTTCGATAATCGGCACATTCGCCGCGCTGTGGGCATTCGGTTTTTCCATCAATACGCTGACGCTGTTCGGCATGGTGCTGGCCATCGGCACGGTGGTCGACGACGCGATCATCGTGCTTGAGAATGTCGAGCGCCTGATGTCTACAAAAAGGCTCAAACCCAAAGCCGCGGCTATTGAAGCCATGCGTGAAGTGTCGGGCGCCGTTGTGGCCACTGTGCTCGTGCTTTGCGCCGTATTCGTTCCTGTCGCTTTCCTTGGCGGCATCGCGGGTGAATTGTATAAACAGTTTGCCATTACAATATCGATTTCCGTAACGCTTTCCGGCGTGGTCGCGCTGACCCTGACGCCGGCTTTGTGCGCCATTTTGCTGAAACCTTTCAAGGAAGTGCCGCTTTTTCGGCCATTCAACCGCGCCCTTTACGCGCTCACGAACCATTACACGAATATCGTCGAAAAAATCCTGCATTACCGCGTTATGGGAATGATCGCGTGCGTCGTTATTTTTGCCGCGACCGTTGGCATGTTCCGGGTGGTTCCCGGCGGATTTGTTCCGCCTGAAGATCAGGGTTTTCTGCTTAGCGCGCTGATGCTTCCGGATGGAGCGAGTCTGCAACGCACCGATGTGTCGGGCAATATGCTCCAGGATATGATCAGAAAAGATCCCGGAGCGGCCGATGTTTTTTTCATCGCGGGAAACGACATTATCAGCGGCAGTATGAGATCCAATGCGGGCACCATATTCATTCCGCTGAAAGACTGGGATAAACGGGAAGATGACGCAAACGCCCTGCAAAGCAAATACTCCCGGATGGGCATGATGTTGCCGGACGGTCTCGGACTGGTATTCAATCCGCCGCCGATCCAGGGACTCGGCACCGCGGGCGGCTTTGAAGCTTATATCCAGGCGCGCGGCGAAAGTGATCCTGCCAAGTTATCCGCCGTTACCCAGCAATTCATGGAGGCCCTGAAAAAACAGCCTGAGATCAGGAGTGTCAACACTTTCTTCCGTCCGTCGTCTCCGCAGATTTACGTTGAGGTGGATGAACCGAAAGCGATGTCGTTCGGCATTCCGCCAGCCGATGTCTATACTTCGCTTCAGGCGACGATGGGTTCGCTTTATGTCAACGATTTCAATATCAGCGGCCACACTTACCGTGTCCAGCTCCAGGCGGACAAAACCTATCGCTCCAGGCCCGAGGACATGGGCAAGATTCATGTGCGCGCGGCAAATGGCTCAATGATTCCTGTCTCGGCGCTGATTCGTGTGAAAAACGTTTTCGGCGCGGAACAGCTGGAACGTTTCAACGGGTTTCTTGCCTCCAAGATCATGGGTGACGCCCATCCCGGCGTGAGTATCGGCGACTCGATCAAGATTGTCGAAACTGTCGCCAGGGAATCGCTTCCCGATGGCTATCAACTCGCGTGGGTCGCGCAGGCGTTTCAGGCCAAGCGGACGGGGACGGCATCCTCGCTCGCATTTAGTTTTGGCATCCTGATGGTTTTCCTGATTCTGGCGGCGCAGTATGAAAGATGGTCGCTTCCGGTCGCCATCATCCTGGCGGTGCCATTTGGGTTGTTTGGTGCGTTCGCGGCTGTTTTGATGCGTTCAATGCCCAACGACATTTATTTTCAGATCAGCCTGATCGTTTTGGTCGGATTGACGGCAAAGAACGCTATCCTGATTGTCGAATTCGCCGCGCAAAAACACAGCGAAGGCATGAGCGTACTGCAGGCGGCGCTTGAAGGCGCGCGACTCCGTTTCCGCCCCATCCTCATGACCTCGCTGACCTTCATTCTCGGCGTGCTTCCGCTGGTCAAGGCGACTGGTGCGGGCGCGGCCGGCCGCCGTTCGATGGGCACGGGCGTTTTTGGAGGCATGCTGACAGCGACGTTTATCGCCATCCTGTTCATACCGATGTTCTTCAGCTTGCTTTCGAGCAAAAATCCGCCGCAGCGGGACGACGACGAAAAGGAGAGCGCACATGAAACGCATTGATTTCTCGCGCTTTGGGTCGCTGCTCCTTGTCTTTTTGACAGGGTGCGCCGTAGGGCCGGATTACAGGCAACCGGCTGCCGGTTTGCCCGAAGCGTACAGCCTTTCTTCCGGCGGCGGCGCGAGCGGTGCGGCCAGCGCGGTTGTTTCCGGCGCGCATGTGTTGAGAGAGTGGTGGACGTTGTTTCAGGACGAAGAACTGAACGGACTGGTCGCGCGCGCGCATACGCATAACTTTGACCTGCAAATGGCCATCGCGCGCGTAGACGAAGCGGAAGGACTGGCGCGCGAAGCCGGTTCGGCTTTTTTTCCGAGGCTTGATCTCGGCGCGGCCAGTTCCCGCAATAAAGTAGGCGCGGTGAGCGCGATTCCGCTTCCCGCGGCCACGTCGCGTTTCCGCGATAGCCGCCAGGCGGCGTTGAGCGCTTCCTATGAAATCGACCTGTGGGGGAAAATACGCCGCGCCAGCGAAGCGGCGACTGCCGACCTTTTGTCGACTACCTATGCGCGGGATACTGTGGGGCTTTCCGTTGCCGGATATGTAAGCAACGCCTATATCGCGTTACGCGCGGCAGACGCCAGCCTTGCGCTGATGAGGGGAACGCTGGAGAGCCGGGAACAGGCGCTTGAAATCGTCAAAAGCCGTTTGGCGGCGGGCAATGCCTCCCCGCTTGATTTGCATCAGGCGGAAAGCAGTCTGGCAGCCGCGCAGGCGCAAATGGCCGAATTGCGGCGGCAGCGCGCGCTTGCTGAAAACCAGCTTGCGCTTTTGACAGGCCAGCCGGGACTGACTGTTAAACCGGACGATTTGCGCCGTCTGCCTGTTCCTCCTGTTCCTCCCGCAGGTTTGCCATCCGGTTTGATCGAATCGCGGCCTGACATCCGTCAGGCGGAAGAAGCGTTGATCGCAGCCAACGCGCGTATCGGTGTTGCCAAGGCGGCACTTTTTCCAAGCCTGTCGTTGACCGGAAGCGCGGGCAGCGAGAGCGCCGCGCTTGTCAAACTCTTTTCCGCTCCGGCGGAAGTCTGGTCAATTTCCGCTGCGTTGGCGATGCCGATTTTCGACGCGGGACGCAATTTTGCGCGTATTGATCAGGCAACGGCTCGTCAAAGACAGGCGCTGGCCAATTATCTGAAGAGCGTCCAGACCGCGTTCAAGGAAGTCAATGATGCACTGTCCGGGCTGCGTGAAAACAGCGAAGGCGATCAGGCGCAGTCCACGCGCGCTCAGGCCGCGGAAAAAACGCTGGAACTTGCGCAGCGCCGTTACGAAGCGGGATATTCCCCGTTTCTTGAGGTGCTGGATGCACAGCGCAGCGCCAATGACGCGAATCTGGCGTTTATCAGCGTCCGGCAAGCGCGCCTCAATTCAATTATCGATCTGTTCAAGGCGCTGGGCGGCGGCTGGAAAGATGGATTTAAAACCGCGCCTGTTGCGCCCGCCGAAAACGCGGCCGAATTGAACAAGAACTGAGTTTTACGGAGGAATGCGGGCCATCCGCGTTGCCGTAATGGTAATGGCCGCGCGATAGCTTGAGCGCAGTCATACATTTCAGGCTGGCACTTGGGGCGGAAAAAAGCGGGTCAGGGGGCAGGGGCCAAGGGCGATTGGCATGCTGCGTGAGTGAAAAGGATCGAAATTGTTTCAGCCACGCCGCTTTTCGAAATCCTTCAGCAAGAAATTAGCGACAGCCCGGAAGGCGCTGTCGCTCTAACATCATTGGGAAGGGGTTTGCATCCCCTTGCCAATGGCTACGGTCGAAACCCCGGCCTTCAGGCCGGGGTTCCAACCTCCGCACCGCCCTGAAGGGCGGAGTTTCAAACCGGAGTTAGTTTTACGATGAAATCGACAAGCGCCTGTACGCCTTCGAGCGGCACTGCGTTGTAGGTCGATGCGCGCATGCCGCCGACTGTACGATGACCGCGGATCTGCAACAACCCGCACGCTTCGTGCGGAGGCGGCGAATTCATCATCGAGGGTTTTGTCTTTCAGGTGGAAGACAATGTTCGTCAATGAACGGTTTTCGCGCGGGTCCGTTTTTCAATTTCCACGGGGCCGCCTTTCGATTTGAGATATTTGAAAACCAGTCCCGCCATAAAATGTTCGATAGGCAGACGGCTGAAACGACCGCCAAAAACCACGATCCCAAAAAGCAAGGACGATCAGGCCATCTGCGTTGGCGTCGAATCCTCTTTTTTGACAACGCGATTTTTCGCGTCGACAATGATGATGACCGGTTTATGCGCGGCTATTTCCTTTTCATCGTAACTGGCGAAGCTCGCGATGATCAGGAGATCGCCCGGCATGGCGCGGCGGGCTGCCGAGCCATTGATCGAGATGATTCCCGATCCGCGTTCCGCGCGGATTGCGTAAGTGGAAAAGCGCTCGCCATTGGTGACATTCCAGATGTCGATCCGTTCGTTTTCGACGATATTGGAAGCTTCCAGCAAGTTTTCATCAATGGCGCAGGATCCCTCATAATTCAGGTCGGCATGCGTTGTTGTCACACGGTGCAGTTTTGACTTCAGCATTGTTCGTTGCATGATGATTCAGTATCTCGAAAAGTGAAAAAATGAAAAGGAATCTGGAATCGCCGGCATGGCAGGATCAGTTTCCGGTGCGAAGCTCAAGATTGTCGATCAACCTGGGTATCCCCAGGCGGCTGGCGCCCAAAACGACCAATCCGGCTGTGTCCGGCTCAGGAATTTGCAAGTCGGACTGCTGGCGGATCGCAATGTAATCGGTTTTCCACCCGTGCTGGTCAAGCTCGGCTGCAGCATCGCGCTCCAGTTTCGAAAAAGCTGTCTCGCCGCGCAATACCGCGTCGCGCACCTGTTCGAGTACGCGATGAAGCCGCGGCGCTTCGGCGCGCTCTTCAGGAGTCAAGAACGCGTTGCGTGAAGAAAGCGCCAGACCGTCGTCGTCGCGAACAGTCTCATTTCCGACGATCTCAACGGGAAGCGCCAATTGGCGTGTCATGTTCCGCAAAATCATCAACTGCTGGTAATCCTTTTTTCCGAATAGCGCTACTTGCGGCTGGACGATGTTGAACAGTTTGAGCACGACGGTTGCTACGCCGCGGAAATGGCTGGGCCGAAAACGGCCTTCAAGCTGATTCTGAATGCCGGGCAAGTCGACGTAATAAGTTTGGGCTTCTGGATAAAGATCGTGATTGTCGGGGGCAAACAGAAAATCGACACCGGCGTCATTGAGTTTTTTGCAATCCTCCTCGAAGGTGCGGGGATAACTGTTGAAATCTTCATTCGGGCCAAATTGCAGGGGATTTACGAAGATGCTGGCAACGACCGTATCGCCATGCGAGCGCGCCTGTTTCATCAAGGCGATGTGTCCCACATGAAGGTTTCCCATCGTCGGGACAAAAACGACCCGTTTCCGGCTTTTCAGAATGGCGCGCATTTCGCAGGGTGTCGCGTGGATCCGCATGGTCATTCGTCTCGATCTCAATAACAGTGTTCGGGAGCGGGGAACGAGCCATCCTTGACAGCGGCTACATAGGCCGAAATGGCGGCGAGGATGTCAGCGTGCCCTTCCATGAAATTTTTGACGAATTTTGCTTTCTTGCCCGGGTAAATATTAAGCATATCATGCAGCACGAGAACCTGTCCGGAACAGGCCGGGCCGGCGCCGATGCCAATTGTCGGGATTGAAAGTTTTTTCGTTACTGTCTCGGCCAGCGCCGAAGGAATGGCCTCGAGAACGATTAATGCCGCCCCCGCGTCCTCCTGGGCCTGGGCGTCGGCAAGCAGTTGTTGCGCTGCCGCGTCGTTTTTCCCCTGGACGCGGAATCCGCCCAACTGATGAACCGACTGCGGCGTCAGGCCGATGTGGGCGCATACGGGAATTCCGCGCTCGACGAGAAAACGCGTGGTTTCGGCCATGGTTACCCCGCCTTCGAGTTTGACCATCTGGGCGCCGGCGGCTAGCAGCGTAACCGCGTTGCGATAAGCCTGTCGCGGCGATTCCTGGAAAGTGCCAAAAGGCATATCGGCGATAACCAGCGGGCGGCCGCAGCCGCGAACGACGGCGCGGGTATGGTAGGCGATATCGTCAAGCGTGACCGGAAGGCTGGACGTATGTCCTTGTATGACATTCCCAAGCGAGTCGCCGATCAATACGGAATCAACTCCCGCGATTTCGCACACATGCGCGAAACTCGCGTCGTAACATGTAAGCATGGCGATTTTTTCGCCAGAGACGCGCATCTTGCCCAGGTCGATGTGCGTCAGTTGGCGCGTGGAAGCTTGAGCAGACATGGTTATCCCCCTTTGTTGAAATACTCACGGTGTCCGCGCATGGCGTCGATGTGTTGAACAAGGAGCCGGAAGTCTTCGTCATCTTCGGCAAAATTGAGATTTTCCGAATTGACGATCATGACCGGCGACGCATTATAGCTGTGAAAAAGCTGAGTGTACTTCTCGCTGATGCGCATGATGTAATCGTCGGTGATTCCATGCTCGAATTCCATATTGCGTTTATGAACACGCGCGATCAACGTCTCGGGGCGTGCGTGCAGATAAATGACGATATCCGGCCGTATTGACGCCGCCTGCTGCGAAAGGCTGGCATAAATCTGACGATAGAGCCTGTACTCGTTTTCGTTCAGGGTCAGCTCCGCGAAAAGCGGATCCTTTTGCAGCAGATAGTCGTTGATGACGGTACGCGAGAACAGGCCGGGCTGCGATAGTTCGCGCAACTGATCGATGCGCTGAAAAAGGAAAAAGAGCTGAGTCTGCAACGCGTAACGCGAGGAATTCCGGTAAAAACTGGACAGAAAAGGATTGATTTCCGGGCGTTCGAGAATCGGCTCCGCATCGAGGTGCTTTCCAAGACGTCGCGCGAGGCTCGTTTTCCCAACGCCGATCGGCCCTTCGATGACGATATGCCGCGCGGATTCAAGAATTCCCTTTTTCATCGATCATGTCCAGAACGGAGAAAACGGAAGGTATACATAGTCGTTCGGAGTAAGTCAAACTTTTATCGCGTTCAGAAAAATATTGCCAGATTCGAGGCGCTCCGGAATGCGGAGATGGCGTTAAAAAAACGCCTGGAGACTTTCGATAAGAACTGGTTTTGTCCGAAATAAAAAGACAAGAACCCTTGGAAATACTGGAGATTCTGGACTTCTTTGAATTGCTCTGACGCTATTTGCCCGTTGTGTGATGGATTACGACGTATCCCGGCATGTCATGCGAAAAAACGGAATGCAGCGGTGAAGAAGCGGAATCCATTCCGCCCGGAACAGGATGTGCGAATCAAGTAAAAGCGGGGAATCGGTGTTTGTGTAACATGGCAATGGACGGGCCGCGCTGCCGGGAATGTCTATGATGCAAAGGGGCGCGACCGCTTTACTGCGAAAGTCCGAGCCGCAAAGGCCGGGTTATGGCGGAACAACGCGCTTTGCGCTCATCCCGCTCTGGCAAGCTTGCCATTCCGTCGATGCTGCCGCGTAAAACCTATACTGCATACATGTCCGATCCTGTTCGTTCTCTTTATCTCGTGTGTTACGACATCGCCGATCCCCGGCGGCTTCATCGGGTGCATAAATTCCTGATGGGCTACAAGGCGGGCGGGCAGAAATCGTTTTTCGAATGCTGGTTGACGGCGGGTGAACTGGCGCAAGTGCGTCGAGGGTTGCTGGAACGGATGAATGTGGATGAAGACCGTGCCCATATTTTCCAACTCGATCCGCGCCAGCGAAGCCAGCGCTTCGGCGTGGCCGCCCCTGTGCCGGAATTTTTCGTCATTCTTTGAGGGAAAGGCAGATGACCAGCCTGTACGTTGATCGCAAGAACGTGGAGCTTCGCGCCGATGGCGAAGCGCTGGTGTTCTACGAAAACGGAGAGCGGGTCGGCACGGTGCCGCTGACCCCGCTTTCGCGTATTTTCCTGCGCGGTGACATTAAGCTGTCGGCGACGCTGCTTGGCAAACTGGGAGAGCATGGAATCGGGGTCGTCGTGCTCTCGGGGCGAAAACACACCCCAAGCCTGTTGCTGGGCCGTCCTCACAACGATGCGTCGCGGCGTGTAAAGCAATATAAACTTTCGCTCAACAGCGAATATTGCCTGAAGTTCTCACGCGCCATCGTGGCGGCCAAAATCTCGGGACAGCTTGCTTTCGTCCGCGAGCGGAAATCGGCCCAGCCCATGCACCGCTATCCCTTGTCCATAGGTGAAAGACGGTTGGAGAGTGCGCTGGAACAAATCGACACCCAGAAAAACATCGCCGCGCTGCGCGGCTTGGAGGGGGCGGCGGCGGCCAGTTATTTTCAGACAATGGCCGAAATGTTGCCGGAAAAACTCGGGTTTCATCAACGCAATCGCCGTCCGCCGCGCGATCCGGTCAACGCCGCGCTGTCGCTCACCTATACGCTGCTGCAAAGCGAAGCGACATTGGCAATCTATGGAGCGGGCCTGGATCCTTTCATCGGGTTTTACCATGCCCTGGATTTCGGGCGTGAGTCGCTCGCCTGCGATCTGATGGAGGCGCTGCGTCCACAGGCGGATCGTTTCGTATTGAAGATGTTCCGCGAAGAAGTATTGACGGCCGGCGATTTTTCCAGGAGCGATGCTGGCTGCATGTTGGGCAAGGCTGGACGCGGACGCTATTACAAGGCTTATGAAGCGTATGCCGAACACTTCCGGTGCGAGCTGGAAAATGCTGTGGCAGACGTTGCTTCCGCCATCGGTGACATGTCCGCGACGGATGAGACAGCATGAAAAGCTGGCTCATTGGCTACGACATTACTTCGCCGCGACGCCTTGCGCGCGTGCATCGCGCCCTGGTCAATCGCGCCACGCCTATCGAATACAGCGTCTTTTTGTTTTGTGGTACTGAAAACAGGCTGAAAGAATGCCTGCAAACGGTACTCGCCTTGCTTGATCAGAAGGCGGACGACGTGCGCTGCTATCCGCTCCCGCATCGCGGCTTTCAGGAAAGAATCGGACGCGCCGCGTTGCCGGAAGGCATACAGTGGACCGCCTTGCCGGCAGGATTGATGACAATCAGGGGACGCGACGCGGAATATACTGAAGATGACTGCAATGTTGACGAATGGGAGTAGGTCATAAATATCCTTCGACAAGCCCAGAATGAGTGGTGGAAAAATGGGGCATTATTTCGAAAAACATCAAAATATTCCCGAATCGTTACGATGAATATACCTTCATTTCTGGTTTTCTGAATTATTTTTCGTTGTAAACGGGCGCAATGTGAATATAGACACACGTTTTAAAGCAATTTTATAGAGAAAAATAGGCGAAATATAACTATTTTTTAGAAAATAACTAACGTTTTCAAAGGATTTTATATTCAATTTATAGATAAAACAGTTAGAAAACGTACTTTTATATTTTTGAGATGGCGCGCGCGTTTTTGGCCGTATTGGCGCTCAAGGATGTTTTGGAGTAAGCGCGTGGCGAGGAGGAGGCTTGTGGCGCGCCTCCGCCGTTTCGTTTTCCGGAGGTTTCCGGTAGCAAACCGGCACGGCGGCGCGTGAGTCAGAGACCGCGAATTTTTTCCAGAAGGGCGGTTGTCGATTTTTGGTGGATGAAGGGAATCGAAACGGTTTTTCCGCCCCATCCGGCGACTTCGCGGTGGCCGGTGATTTTTTCGACAGGCCAGTCGCCGCCTTTGACCAGGATGTCCGGCCGGGTTTCGAAGATGCGCGTGATCGGCGTATCTTCGCCGAACCAGGTGACCCGCGTGACGCATTCGAGCGCGGCGATGACGGCCAGCCGGTCGTCCAGCGTATTGACCGGGCGGTCGTCCCCCTTACCCAAACGCTTTACAGAGGCGTCGGTGTTGAGGGCGACGATTAGTGAGGCGCCAAGCAAGCGGGCTTGCGCGAGAAGCGTTACATGGCCGCGATGCAGGATGTCGAAACAGCCGTTCGTAAAGACCAGTGGCCGGGGTAGTCCGGATATCTGGCGGACAAGCGCATCCGGCGCGACGATTTTCGATTCAAAGTCCGGTGCTGCGAACGGCGCGTTCATCGGCGTTTTCAGGAAAAATCAGGGCGTTCCATCCGTTTGGTCTCCGCTGGAGGCTGAGGGGGCGGAATTTCTGGATTTGTCGTCATCCTGTGTCATCTTGTCGAGTTCTTTCGCTTTTCCGGGCGTGACGATTTCAAAAAGATTGACGACTTTTTTGACCCCCGCGGTCGTGCGCGCCACATTGATTGCCGCTTCGGCTTCTTCGCTTGTCACAATGCCGAGCAGAAAGGCGACTTTCGCTTCCGTGACGACCTTTACGTGAACCGGGCTGAATTTTTTGCTGTCGAGCGAGCGGCTTTTTATCTTCGAGGTGATGAAAGCGTCATTGCTTCGCTCGGGGAAGGTGGATGGCGGACTGACAGCAAGCTCGTTATAGACGCCAAGGACATTCGGTATTCCCATGACGAGGGTCGCGGCCTGATAACGGATTTCCGGCGAGATCGCTTCACCGGAAATCAGTACTTTGCGGTTGTAGCTCGTGAAATTGATGTGCGCTTTGTCGCCCAGTTTTTCATGCGCCTGGATTGATGCCTTCCATTCGATTGTTTCGTCTTCGGTTTGCGTGCCGACCGTCCGGCGGTCGACGGCGGCAAAGAGGCCGGTTGCTACACCGGTGGTGATGAGCGGAAAACAGCCTTGCAGGGTGGATGCGAGCAGGGCGGCGGCGAGCAGGGCGGCGAGTGGTTTTCCGTTCATTCGTTGACTCCCAGTAACAGACAATCGATAGCGTCGCACAGGCAGTGGATGCTTAGTAAGTGGATTTCCTGAATACGCGCGGTGCGTTCCGAGGGAACGCAGATGTGTATGTCGGAATCCCGCAGGATTTTTCCCGCCTTTCCTCCATCGCGGCCCGTCAAGGCGACGACACTGAGTTCGTTTTCATGCGCGGCGTGGATGGCTTCGAGGATGTTTGGCGAATTCCCCGATGTGGATATCGCGAGCAGAACGTCGCCGGATTGACTCAGCGCGGAAATCTGACGGGCGAATACCGCATTGTAGGAATAATCGTTGGCAATGGCGGTCAGGATAGAAGTGTCGGTGGACAACGCGATGGCCGCCAGCCCGTGCCGTTCTTGCTCAAAACGCCCGACAAGCTCGGCGGCGAAGTGTTGCGCGTCCGCGGCTGACCCTCCGTTTCCGCATGCCAGGATTTTTCCGTTGTTTATCAACGCGGCGGCAAAGCATTCAGCCGCTTGCGCAATCGGCGCGGCGAGCATTTCAACGGCGTTCAGCTTGGCTTGGGCGCTATCCCTGAAGTGATTGCCGATACGTGAAATCAGATCCATATTCGATCATGTCGAAAAACAATTAGTTTACACCGGGGCGTAAAAATCCTGAACAGGGCGCATGGAATGCGGAGTGACATCTTTTTCGCGATTCCGGGTGGAAAAAGCTAGGCGGCGGAAAAAGCGTCCCGGATCCATTCTATGGAATTTTCATCAAGCGAATCGAGAACGACGCAGTCAAAACGGCAGGCGGATTCCGCGTTTCCGCGCGTTGTCAGGTAATGTTGGGCCGCGCGGACGATTTTCTTTTGTTTGGAAGGCGTGATGCTCGCCGCCGCGCCGCCGAACGCGCTGCTGTGGCGCAAGCGGACTTCGACGAATACGATGGTTTTCCCGTCTCTGCAAATGAGGTCGATTTCTCCATTGCGGCAACGATAATTCCGTTCGAGAACGAAATGCGCGTGTTTTTCGAGGAAGCGCGCGGCCAGCCGTTCGGCGTTTTGGCCGCGCATGGCGTCGATGTTGGCTGTCAGGATATACTGTCCGAATGACGAAAACTTCCCCTGCATTATATGTTGTTCCAACGCCGATCGGGAATCTGGACGATATCACGCAGCGCGCGATCGACGTATTGCGGAGCGTGGACTGGATTGCCGCGGAAGATACGCGGCACAGTATGCCGCTTTTGAAGCGCATTGGCGCGACGGCGCGAACGTTTCCGCTGCACAGCCATAACGAGGAGGGCGCCACGTCGCGGCTTGTCGATTGCTTGAGCCGGGGGGAGTCGGTCGCGCTGGTTTCGGATGCAGGAACGCCCGCGGTTTCCGATCCGGGCTCCTTGCTTGTCGCGCGGGCGCGTCAGGCCGGATTCCGGGTTATCCCGCTGCCTGGCCCGTGTGCGGCGGTTACAGCGTTTTCCGCATCTGGCCTGGGTTGTACACGTTTCCTTTTTTACGGTTTTTTGCCGCCCAGGGCGAAAGCGCGCGAGGATGTTTTGAGAAGTCTGCTGGAATGCCCGTATACGCTCATCTTTTATGAAGCGCCGCATCGTGTTCTCGAAACGGTCGATGCGATGGCCGCCATTTTCGGGCCGGGGCGTGGACTGGTGCTGGCGCGCGAATTGACCAAGTTATTTGAGACCATTCATTCCTGTCCGCTTGGAGATGCCTCCGCCTGGCTGTGCGGCGATGAGAACCGGCTGCGCGGCGAGTTCGTTTTGTTGCTTTCCGGTTGGACGCGGACAGCGAACGCCTCGGAGAGCGGACGCGTTCTGCGCCTTTTGCTCGACGAGGGTCTTTCTGTCAAACAGGCGGCAAAGCTTGCGAGCGCGATTACGGGAGAGGGAAAAAAAACGCTTTACGAACGCGCGCTTGCGTTCAGGGAATCGGAAAATTTTTCTTGAAGCGGCGTTCTTTACGGATTTTTTCGAGAAATAAAGGGAGAGTATATGTTATTCGAGTGGATTCGCACGATTGTCATTTTGCCTGGAACCGTTTTGATTTTTTTGCCGGCCTTGCTTCTTTATTTTACGGATTACCGCTGGGAGTTCAGTTCCTGGCCATTGCTTGCCGCGGGGTGTGTTTTTCTGTTTGCGGGACTGTCGATGGCAGTCTGGACGATGTGGCTTTTTTCGAAGAAAGGACAGGGAACGGCGGCGCCCTGGAATCCGCCGAAAAAACTGGTTATCGAAGGCCCGTATCGCCATGTGAGAAACCCGATGATCTCCAGCGTGTTGATGATGCTTGTCGCGGAGGCGCTGTTGTTGAATTCCTGGCATATCGTGGGTTTGTTCGTGCTTTTTTTCGGGATAAACACGGTGTATTTCCCTCTTGCTGAGGAAAAGGAGCTTGAGCGCCGCTTCGGAGCAGCCTATCTGGACTATAAACGCAATGTGCCGCGCTGGATTCCGCGTTTCCGTCCTTTCGAAGAAAAATAATAGCCGGCATCATGGCAAGCTGGCGTAGGGTGAGTCCAGGGCCGGAGCATCAAATTTCCCGAAGTTGCAAAGCGTTAGCCAAGTAGTCCGGATTGTAGGCGGCGGTCTTGATTTTTCGTGGCATGCTGATGGAGCGGGATTTGTCGGCGCGAAA
>JAITGN010000132.1 GCA_031280565.1 Accumulibacter sp.
GTTGGAACCCCGGCCTGAAGGCCGGGGTTTCGACCGTAGCCATTGGCAAGGGGATGCAAACCCCTTGCCAATGATGTTAGAGCGACAGCGCCTTCCGGGCTGTCGCTAATTTCTTGCTCATTCCAGTATTTCCTTGGGATTAGACGATGAACAGAAAGTTGAGGACATCGCCATCCTTGACGATGTAATCCTTGCCTTCGGCGCGCATTTTTCCCGCTTCGCGCGCGCCCAACTCGCCGTTGCAGGTGATGTAATCCTCGAAAGAGATCGTTTGGGCGCGAATAAAGCCGTGTTCGAAATCGGAATGAATAACGCCCGCGGCGCGCGGCGCGGTATCGCCCCGGTGAATTGTCCAGGCCCTGACTTCTTTTTCGCCCGCCGTGAAGTAGGTTTGCAGGCCGAGAAGGCGGTAGGCGGCATGAATGAGGCGATCAAGCCCTGGTTCCTCAAGGCCGAGGTCGGCCAGAAAAAGCGGTTTTTCCTCGTCGTCGAGCGCAGCGATTTCCGCTTCAATCGCGGCACAAATCGCGATGGTCTCAGAATGTTCCGTTTTTGCGTGATCGCGTACCGCGTCCAGATAGGCGTTTCCGGAAAATCCGTTTTCGGCGACGTTGGCGACGTAGAGCACCGGTTTGGCGGTGATCAGACAGAAGGGTTTGATCAGCGTTTTTTCTTCCGGCGTGAGATCGAGTGCGCGCGCCGGTTTGGCCGCGTCCAGCTGGGTAAAACACTTTTCGAGCGCCGTTACGGTCAGCCGCGCTTCCTTGTCGCCCGCGTTGGCCGGTTTGCGGTAACGGTTCAGGGCTTTATCAACCGTCGCCAGGTCGGCAAGCGCCAGTTCGGTATTGATGATTTCAATATCGCGGAGCGGGTCGATGCCGCCGGAAACGTGCGTGACATTATCGTCAGCGAAACAGCGGACAACATGCAAGACAGCATCGGTTTCCCGAATATTGGCGAGAAACTGGTTGCCAAGCCCCTCGCCTTTGGACGCGCCCGCGACAAGTCCGGCGATATCGACGAATTCGGTGACTGCGGGGACGATGCGCTGCGGCTTGACGATGTCCGCAAGCTGCCGGAGACGCTTGTCGGGAACTTCAACGATGCCGACGGAAGGGTCGATCGTGCAAAAAGGATAATTTTCAGCAGCGACGCCCGCCTTGGTCAGCGCGTTGAAAAGCGTGGATTTTCCTACGTTCGGCAGGCCGACGATTCCGCATTTGAGGCTCATGAGGTTCCTTTGTCAATCCGTTTTTGTATGCAGGGTGCGTTGCGCCGCTTCGTAATCGCCGGAGGCAAGGTTTGGCCAGGCCAGCAGACAACGGTCGATCGCGCGTTCGATCAGCGGCTCTTCTTCCTTGCGCGGGGCGGCAAGCACATGGCCGATGACTCTCTCGCGGTCTCCCGGGTGGCCGATGCCCAGCCGTAGACGCCAAAAACCGGGGGTTCCGAGACTCGCCTGGATGTCCTTCAGTCCATTATGGCCGCTGTTGCCGCCGCCTTGTTTGAGGCGGATCCCGCCCGGAGGCAAGTCCAGTTCGTCATGCGCGACCAGAATTTCTTCCGCCGTGATTTTGTAAAAATTCGCCAGCGCGGCAACTGGACGTCCGGAACAGTTCATGTAGGTCATTGGCTTTAGCAGCCACATTTCTCCGCGACGGCCGACGGCTCCGGAAAATTTTCCCTGGGGCGACAGCGTGATACCAAGCGTTCGCGCGAGGCAGTCGATGAACCGGAAACCGAGATTGTGACGATGGTCTTCGCTGGCGTTTCCGGGGTTTCCGAGTCCGACGATCAGGCGTGGCGGTATCATGGCGATTCGTTCAGGGAAAATGAAAAACCGCCGGAGGCATCCCCCGCGGCGGCTTTCTTCCGGCTGGAAAAAATCAGGCCGCCGGCGTTCCGGATGCCGCCGCTTCGTCCGTTTCGCTATCCGGCTTGTCTTTCCGGGGAGGGACGATGGCCGCCACAACCGGATCTTCATCGTTGTGCAAAACCGCCTTGACACCCGGGGGGAGGGCGATCTGCGAAACGTGGAAGGAATGCCCCGCCTGCATGTCTTTCAGGTCGACCTCGATGAACGCGGGCAAATCTTTCGGCAGACAGACTACTTCGATTTCATTGACTGCGTGGGAAACCAGGCCACCATCGCGCTTGACGCCCAGCGAAATATCGCCGTTGATGAAATGCAGGGGAACCTTTTGGTGAATGGCGCGTTTTTCATCCACACGAAGAAAATCGACGTGCAGAACCAGCGGTTTGTACGGATGCATTTGCACATCACGCAGTAAAACGGGTTGCGATGCGCCGTCAATGTTCAGTTTCAGGATAGACGAATGAAAGGATTCTTTCCGCAAAGCCAGCAAGAGCGGGTTGTGATCAAGCTCAATCAACGCCGGTTCTTGTCCACCCCCATAAAGAATTCCGGGAACCCTGTTCGCGCGACGCAGGCGGCGGCTCGCTCCGGAGCCCTGCGTTGCGCGTTTTCGCGCTTCAAGTTCAAAACTCATGTGATTACTCCTTGGTTATAAACGCCCTGCCCGCGACCAGGCAGGGAAAAACGGAATCGCCGGCAAACCTGCGCGAGGCCGCGTCCTTTCTCCAGGACGAACCACGCGCTATCGGCGCTTCCAGAAACTTGCCGGACAACGGATCGCCTTATTCGATGAAGAGCGACGAGACGGAATCGTCATTACTGATCCGGCGAATCGTTTCGGCAAATACATCGGCGACCGAAAGCTGACTGATGCGTTCGCATCGCTGCGCTTCGGCGCTCAGCGGGATGGTATCGGTCACGACCAGCGCGTCGAGTTTCGATTCCGAAATCCGTTCGACGGCCGCGCCCGAGAGCACCGGATGCACACAGTACGCCATGACGCTTTTCGCACCGTTGTTTTTAAGGGCGGCGGCGGCCTTGCAAAGCGTGCCTGCCGTGTCGACGATATCGTCCATGATGACGCATGTTCTATCCTTGACATCGCCGATGATGTTCATGACTTCGGAAACGTTGGCCTTGGGGCGGCGTTTGTCGATGATCGCAAGATCGCATTCCAGGCGTTTTGCCAGCGCGCGCGCGCGTTGAACGCCGCCGACATCGGGCGAGACAACCATCAGGTTGTCGGGATTTTTTTTCCAGACGTCGGCCAGCATGATCGGCAGCGAGTAAATATTGTCGACGGGAACATTGAAAAAACCCTGGATTTGCTCCGCGTGCAGATCCATCGTCAATACTTTCTGAACGCCCGCCGCGGCCAGAAGGTCGGCCACAAGCTTGGCGGCGATGGGCACGCGCTCTGAGCGCACGCGGCGATCCTGGCGCGAATAGCCCAAATAAGGAATCGCCGCTGTAATCCGGCCAGCCGAAGCACGTTTCAAAGCGTCCGCCATGATGAGCAGTTCCATCAGATTTTCGTTGGCAGGCGCGCAAGTCGACTGCAGGATGAATACATCCCTGCCGCGAACATGCTCCTGTATTTCAACGCTGATTTCGCCGTCGGAAAAACGGCCTACCTTGGCGCGGCCGAGCGAAATGTTCAGCCGCCTGGCGACTTCCGTCGCCAGTTTGCGGTTGGCGTTGCCCGTGAATACCATCAAACTTTCATAAGGCATGTTGCCTCCCCCGGCGCCGTAAAACATAGACGGGCCGCGCTTTTGCCCGAATCTGAAATCGCGTGGCTGGGGAAGAAGGATTCGAACCTTCGCATGCCGGAATCAAAATCCGGTGCCTTAACCAGCTTGGCGATTCCCCAGTCGTTGCCAAAATGAGGGGCGCATTATACAGGCAAATCCCGAAATCTCCAAGATAGCCGTCTGCGCGTGAATTTCCGGCACTTCCGCGTCACGCCATTGCAGGGAAAGCCGCGGAACGGTTCTACGGAAAATTGATGGCAAAAACTCAAACCGGTTTCCAGCGCGATTATCGCGGATCAGATAGAGCACGCGCGGGGGCCATACCAGCGTTATAGGGGCAAACCTGATGCCCGCCCGTAACCGGGACTTGAGCCGCAGGCGCTTGTTCTCGCTTTGGCGCAATTGTCCTCACACCTGGCTGGACGTTATGCGGGCATTTCACCGATGGGCAGCAAGTTCCCATGATCGCCGCCGCCCAGACTGATGTACGACGGGCGGCTCGCTTTCCGGTTATTTCGATTGCCACTTGCTCGCGCGATGATGGATACGCTCGCCGGGCAAACCAGGTGGTGGCCGTTTTCACGGGAAATTGATGGCGGAAGAACAGAAATTTGACAATGGAGAACCTAAGCTCCCATTCCCTTTGAGTAACTGGAATCGGGAGAGCGGGCATGGAAGCGATCGACTGGACTGGGCTGGGCTGGCTGTATCTGTTTTTCTGGTATTTTTCCGGCATCACCCAGGCTTTGCTGATCCCCTCTTCGGGATTTATCGGATTCCGCAGCGCGTTTTACATGAGTCTCATATGGCTTGCCCCGGTTGTTCTGTTCCCCGGTTTCACGCAGGAAATCAGCGCGGTCATCGGAATCGTTCTCTGGGCTACTTCGATAGTCAGCATGGGCTACTTGGCCATCTACAAAACGGAATTTTCCCAGAGCGTCATCTTCACGATTTTTGAAACCAATTTCGAGGAATCCAGGGAGTATCTGAGCCAATACCTCAGTCTTCCGCTGGTTTGCGGAGCCGTTGTTTATACGCTGGCCGCCTGTCTGCTCTGGACACACCTGCGTCCGGTTCATCTGCCTTTACCCTGTGCGATGGGTCTGGCGCTCTTCGTGCTTGCCATCAATCTCGGCGAGCCTTACGTCGACTACTTTCGCGGCAAGAGCGACTTCGAGAGCGCCACGAGCAAACTGTACCGGCGCATGGAACCCGCGGCGCCCTGGCAACTGGTGGTGGGCTATCTGCAATACCGCATGCAGCTTGCCAACGTGCGGAAGTTACTGGCCAAAAATTCCTCCCTGCCGCCGCTGGAAAATCTTGTCGATACCAATGGCGAAGTTCCGCGCACGCTGGTGCTCATCATCGGCGAATCCATCACGAGCCGGCGCATGAGCCTTTATGGCTACTCGAGAAAAACCACGCCCCATCTGGGCGCCTTGCAGGAAATCGGGGAATTGTCCGTCTTCCACGACGTCATCGCCTCTCGTCCCTACACCGTCGAAATGCTGCGGCAATCCCTGAGTTTCGCCAACCAGGAAGAACCCCATCGCTTTCTGAGCGAGCCGAACCTGATGAATCTCATGAAACAGGCGGGTTACCGGAGTTACTGGATCACCAACCAGCAAACCATGACCCACCGCAATACGCTGATGACCATGTTTTCGCAGCAGGCGGACGAGGCGCGTTATCTGAACCAGAACCGTACCCAGAACGCTTCTTCGCCCGACGCAGTCGTGCTCGAGCCTTTTTCCGAAGCATTGGCGAATCCCGCGCCCAAAAAATTCATCGTGGTTCACCTGCTGGGCGCGCATGTCCGCTATTCCTTGCGCTATCCGAAAGAATTCGAAAAATTCACCGGGCGCGACGGCGTTCCGGAAAACCTTTCGGACAGTCAGGCAAGAACTTTCAACAGCTACGACAACGCCGTTCTTTACAACGATTTCATTCTCTCCCGTCTGATCGGTCTCCTCTCGGAAAGCTGGTCGAACGGTTTTTTGCTCTATTTCTCCGACCACGGCGAAGAGGTTTTCAACGACCCGGCCCATGAAGTGCTCGGGCGTAACGAGGACAAACCGACCGTGGACATGTTCGCCGTCCCCTTCGTGCTCTGGAGGTCGCCCGAGTGGAAAAGAACACACCCGTCCGATTTCGGCCCGATGCTCGACCGCCCCTATAGCAACGCCCATTTCATCCATACCTGGTCCGATCTCGCGGGTTTGGTTTACGACCGCTTCCGGCCTGAATCAAGCCTTGTCAACCCGGCTTTCAAACCGCGCGTCCGCTGGATCGGCGATCCCGAGGTCAAAAACGGACTGCGCGATTTCGATGCCCTTGCCAGAAGACAAGAGGCGTTCCGCGACCGGACGCCATAATGCGCCGTTATGTCCGCAAGGAGGGAAAGGGCCGCATTGCCGTTCGTTTAGTCCTGTTACGGATTGAAAAACTGGCACGCCACAGCCCCAGGGATGATTGGGACGGCGCTTAACAGACGGCCTTGATGTCCTGTCACCCGTTCGCTGATGATACTGGAAACCTGTTCCGGGCCATGCCCTGCGCTGTTTACGCACTGTCTGGCCACATGTTTTTATATGACGCAATATAAGAACATCGTTGTAAACAGGTTTTTCATTTATTTTTTACGTAAAAAAGCAAGAAATTAGCGACAGCGCCTTCCGGGCTGTCGCTAATTTCTTGCTTGCGAATTTACGCAGCCGATTCAATTCCACTGAAACCAATGAACGCAAAAATTCTTTCACGGACGGCCTGATTTCGCCATGACAGCCTCTGAATACATTGGAAATAGAGGGTGCTGAAAGAAAAATCGATGAAAAACCCAGTGACGATCAAAAACAATGGACGTTCTTTAGGGGTTTTATCTGTTTTTACGATTTCAAGGAATGAGGTATTGCGTTTTTATTCTGGATTTATTCGCGGTTTCAAGGCATTTTTTACTTTATATCAGAAAAAACTGCTTGAAAACGTCTGTTTATGATGAATGATTCAGGGAATTCGCGCCGCGTGCATTCTGTGCTGGATGATAGCGGCTTTTCGAAACAGTTCCGGCGCGTCCCTGTGGCGTTCGTAAAACCGCGGCCTCGGGACCATGCCGGCCAGGAAAGCGGCCTGTCCTGGGGAAAGACGCGCCGCGTTTACGCCGAAATAATGACGCGCGGCCGCCTCCGCGCCGAAAACGCCGTCGCCCCATTCGATGACGTTGATATACACTTCGAAGATACGCCGCTTTTCCCAGCTCGCCTCGATCATCAGCGTAATGATCGCTTCCTGGAGTTTTCGCGTCAGTGTCCTTTCCGGTGAAAGGAAAAGATTTTTCGCGAGCTGCTGCGTGATCGTCGACCCGCCCGCGATGACTTTGCCACGCTTTTCGTTCCTTTTCAGCGCGCGCTGTATTCCTTGCCAGTCGAATCC
Organism: Accumulibacter sp.; assembly: GCA_031280565.1. Classification (GTDB taxonomy): domain Bacteria; phylum Pseudomonadota; class Gammaproteobacteria; order Burkholderiales; family Rhodocyclaceae; genus Propionivibrio. The sequence continues at coordinate 7,060 of JAITGN010000132.1, forward strand.
GCTGTGGTGGATAAACTGGCTGTCTTCCGAGTCGATCAGCGCGCGTTTCAAATGAATCGAGACCTTGTTGTAACTTACCCATTCCTTTTTCAGGGAACGCCGCGGTTCGTTGAGCCGGATTTCCGCGAGCCGGATTTCCATGAAGCGCGTCATGTCCGGATCGGCGCGCTTCCACCAGAGCACCCAGCCGAGAAACCAGAGCTGGCAGAAAAAAAACAGGCCTATCGCGCCAAAGACAAAACGCCTTATCCAGCGGGAGAAAAAGCGCATGGGCTAATGGCGACCGACTCCCATCTGGTCGCTGTTGGTAAAATTCCAGACGCGGGTAATGACAAGCTCGTCCTTTATCCTGCCATCACTATCCGTCAGTACTTCCGGCGTGAGCGGCGCAAAGGGAGCGGCCATTCGCACGATACGGATAGCTGCTTCATCGAGGATTTTGTGACCGGACGACTTGTCGATCGTAACGGACGCGAGCTGGCCGTCTCCCTTGATCGTGACCGAAACCTTCGGACTTCCATAAAGCCTGCCTTTGGCCGCCGCCGGATAATTGAGGGTTCCAATGCTCTCGATCTTCATTCGCCAGCCTTCCACATACTGCGCTTCAGGAATGCTGGCCGCCCTCAGCCCAACGAATTTTTTGCGCGGACGGCTGTTGTATTCCTGCGTCTCGCGCGCAATTTCACCCTGAAGCCTTGCCATCGCGATCGCCCGGTCTGCGAGATCCAGTCCGTCCGGGCTGCCGGAATTCCGTTCGGAATTGGGCTGCAGGCTGTTGCCCGTTTGCCGGCGGAGTTTTTTCTTCCCCTTCTCGGAGAGCATGTGCTGTTGCCGCATGCTTTCAACCTGCATCTGACGGCGCGTCTGCTGCTCCAGGCTGTCCCCATCCTGCTCACGGTCCGAATACGGCAGCGGCGACGACACGCGCACATCCCGGTCCGAATTTCCGCCGCCGTCGAGATCGTTCTGGGCCAGCGCCTGCGGGTCTTTGGGCCGAGTCGCCGACTTGCTGTTGACCAGAATGATGTCGAGCGCCTTGTTCCCGATCGCGCGCGACACTTCCGGAAACTGAAAATGCAGGGAAAGCAGCAACGCGTGCAACAGGAACGAAACCGCCAGGCCAATGACCAGATTGCGGTCTTCCTGCCAAATGACATCACAAGAGAGGCTTGAACTGTTCACGCTAATCCGCTTCCTTCGAAGAATTCTCTTCAATCGCTTCGCCGACCCTGTCGAGCGTTTCAATATAACGGCAACTCAACTGCAACGTCAGCGGATCGATCGACTCAACGCCGAGATGAATGCGCTCGCCCGGGTTTAATTCAGGCGCCGGCACGAGACGCAGAACAATCGGCAGACAGTTGAGTCTAACAAGATTTTCGCGCCGCAAGGCGGTTGCTTCAAGACTTTTTATTCTTTCCTGCTCAATCCAGCGCAAACACCAATAACGTTCCATCTGCCGCTGAAACTCGATATAGGCGTTATACGTCACATCGAAATCCCGCATGATCGAAAACAGCGCCTCGGATTTCGCCGCGAATCGCGGCGGCTCGCCGTTCAAGCAGGCGATCAACTGCCATTGATTGACAAGATCGACGTAGCGGCGAAGCGGCGACGATAACCAGGCGTATTGCCTGACGTTAAGCCCTTCATGAGGCAGTGGCGAAGTTGTCATCCGCACCTTGCCTCCTGTCTGGACGCGGTAAATCGCGGGAACACCTTTTCCGGACAACACGCCCCCCCAGATGCTGTTGGCGGCGATCATGAGTTCGGAAACCAGCGTGTCGAGCGGGCTGCCGCGCTTGCGCGCCACAATGCTGATCCGGCAATTTTCCCGATCGTCCGGGTCGCCTTCAACCGAAAAATTATAATCATCAAACCCCTGGGCCGCGGAGGATTTTCCGCGCCGCGTTTCGCAAGCGCGGGCGAACGCCCAGAGCAGCTTCAATTCGTCGCGGAACGGGAAATCAGGGAGCGTTCCCGAAAGCGTTTTTTCGTTGAAAACAGGCTCAAGCTCATGATGGCGCAGATTTGCGGCGATCAAGACGCGCTCAATGCGCGATTCGCTGGCGATGATTTCGAATTCCGGTGAAACATTCAGGTAAAGCGAAAGCGCGGGATACTCGCCGCGGGCTTCCAGCGAAAAACTCCGGATGACTGTTTCCGGCAGCATCGTGATCTTTCCGGAAGGCATATAAACCGTCGAGAGACGTTTCCGCGCGGCGGCGTCGATATCCGAACCCGGCGCGAACCCCAGCGCCGGCGCGGCGATATGAATCCCAATCCGCCAGCCGCCCCCAGAGAGCGCCTGAACGGAGCACGCGTCATCGATTTCGGTCGTTCCCATATCGTCGATGGAAAACGCCTGGACATCCGCGCGCGGCAAATCGATTTCGGAGGCCGAAAAATCTCCCGCGGGGAAATCCGTCCCCTCAGGGAAACATTCGCGCAGAAAACGCCGGAGATGGTAAGTATGCGCAGAGGGTATCGCGCCGCATTTTTCGAGCAGGTGAACCGCCGAAAGTCCTGTCTTCGCACAAGCGGCGTCAAGCGCTTTCGTTTCCGGCCGGTTCCCGTCCGGCTTGTAAAGCAACCCGTCGAGATTCGGCACAAACTCCTCCGGCAAACGGAAAGCCTGTAATTCCTGCGACATCCGCTCGATAGCGAGCGCCTGCTGACGTTTTTTTTCAAGGCCGGCCAGCGCCGTGGCAAGAATTTCAGCAGGCGCGCGCCGAAAACGCCCTTTTCCCTTGCGATGAAAATAGACCGGCGCGGAATGCAGCGCCAACAAGATCGCCGCGGCTTCGACGGAGGCCGCTTTTTTTCCGGCGTTTCCGAAATAGACATCCGCGAAATCGCCAAACAGGAATTCGGTATCGTCCGCGCACTCCCAGAGAAAGGGAATCTGGATTTCCTTTGAAAGCGCGCCCGCCTCGGTCAGCAATTCACCCGGCGACGGCGCGCCAAAACGCAAAAGAACATGGGCCGCCTTGATTTTGAGGCGCTTTCCGAAGGGGGTTTCGACTTGTAACGAAGTCCCGTTATCCGTCAGAACCGTCGCCGTCTTGAACGTGTTTTCTTCTTCGAACAGAACGTGCATCAAAATCACAGCCCGCAAAAGTCGAACAACAGCGGCACTATCTCAGGGAAGCGGGTAAAACCATGATCGCCGCCCTCCATGACGTACTGCCGCGCGTTTACATAACGAAACATCGCCTCGCGGTAATTGAGCGTCTCGTCGCCCGTTTCGACGAACAGAAGATAACGTTCCGGAGAAATCGCACCGATTTCCATGGCTTCAAGCTGACGGAGATGATCGCGCGTCAGTTCGAAAGGTTCGCCCGTCTGCAGATTGGCCTGCTTGCCAAGATAGCGTTCAAGCGGTGTCAAAGCGGAAACAACCGGATTGATGAGCACCGCGCGAAGGCCGTGACGCTCCGCGAGAACGGTCGCGTAGAAACCGCCGAGCGAACTTCCCACGAGCGTCAGCGAACACCCCGCGCCCTTGCTTTCGCGGATGACGTTTTCCGCTGCTGCGAGCGCCTCATCGGGAATGTGTGACAACCTCGGGCGGAAAAAACGCCCGGACAGTCCGCGCGCTTCCATCGCCTCGGCAAGAAGCGACGCTTTCCACGAATCGGGCGAGGAACTGAACCCGTGCAGATACAGGATTCCCGGCTTCATGTGGGCCAGGTGACGAGATTAAATTGCCAGGTTCCCAGGACAACCAGCCCGAAAACGATGCGATACCAGGCAAACGGCGTAAAGTCATGGTTCGAGATGAAGCGCAGCAGCCAGCGCACACAAAGGAAGGCGGAAACAAAAGCGGCGGCAAACCCCGCCGCCCAGATTCCAATGTCGTCGAACGATAAAAGAGCGCGTTCCTTGTAAAGCGAGTAAAGCGTCGCGGCAAACAGGGTCGGAATCGCGAGAAAAAAGGAAAACTCGGTGGCCGCCTTGCGCGAAAGACCGAAAAACAGGCCGCCGATAATTGTCGCGCCAGAACGCGACGTGCCTGGAATCAGCGCGGCGGTCTGCGCCAATCCGATCTTGAGCGCGTCAAGCGGCGTCATTTCGTCAACCTCGCGCACACGGACGGCATGTTTCCGCCGCTCGGCCCACAGGATGAAAATCGCGCCGATGATAAACGCGACGGCGACGGGCAAAGGCTTGAACAGATGGTTTTCGATGCCTTTTTTGAACAGCAGCCCCGTTACGGCGAGCGGAACGAACGCGATTGCGAGGTTGAGGATAAAACGGTTGGCCTGCCGGATACGGCCGATTCCGCGAAAAACGCCGCCGATCCGGGCGCGATATTCCCAACAGAGCGCCAAAATCGCGCCCGACTGGATAACGATATCGAAAAGCCGGCCGCGCGGATCGTTGAAATCGAGCAGCGCCCCCGCCAGAATCAGATGCCCTGTCGACGAAACAGGTAAAAATTCGGTCAAGCCTTCCACGACGCCCAAAACAAGCGCCTTGATGAGAATCTGGATATCCACGCGGTCATTGTCCGGAAAAATTCGTCTATTTTAGCATTCACGGGACGGCCCCGCCCTGGACGGCGAAATCGTTCTGTTTTCCGGAAACGCGCCACGCATTCCGCGTCATGACATATGGAATTCGTGATCCGGGGAATTGCCTTCCGCCGGTTCGACTGTTAGCATTCATTCACAAAAAAACTGAAGTCGGCGGACAACAACGCTTTGACTGTTACAAAAAAGCTTGTTTTCCGGTCATCAATCGCCATTGCGATCAACGCGCCGTCCTTTCAGGCGGCGCATGAAGCCGCCAATGGCTTTTTCGGGAGAACTCTCAAATGAGCGAAGGTGCAACACAAAAAATCAAACTCAGCGTCGCCAACCCAACAGCGCTTGGGCTTTTCGGCCTGGGAATCGTAACGTTCGTCGCGGCCTCGCAAAAGCTCGGCATTACGGAAGGCTTGTCGTTTGTCATCGTCTATGCGATTTTTCTGGGCGCGACGGCCCAGCTGGTCGCCAGCATTTTCGATTTTTTCCATGAAAACATCTGGGGCGGCACCGTTCTCGGCGCCTACGCTTTTTTCTGGTACGCCCTGGCTGCCGCGTGGATGATGAAAATGGGCGTTTTCGGCCCGGAACTCGCCGCCGCGTGTGACACGAAACAACTGGGATTCGCCTTTCTCGGCTACCTGATTTTTTCAGTGATGATGACGATCGGCGCGATGGAAATCAGCCGGTTGATCTTCATCACCATGGTCGCCATCGACATTCTGCTGGCGGCATTGTCGCTGAACGCCTTCGGCATCGCCCCGCATACGACGCATGTTATCGGCGCGTATGCCGAAATGGTAACGGCCCTGTTGTCCTTCTACGGCGCATGCGCCGTGGTGTTGAACACGGCTTTCGGCAAAACCTTCCTGCCGGTCGGAAAACCCTTCGGCATTTTCAAATAATCCTTCCGGCGCTGCCGGAAGACCTCCATCCCCGGCTGAAACGCCGGGGATTTTTCATCCCGCCATTTCGGTGGGAATCCCCATGCACCGCAAGGCATTCAGCACGGCATTGATGCGCCCTGCCCGCTTGTCTTGATCCGCGCGAAAGCGGCGGCACAGGCCGCCATATCGTTCTGCATCGTTCGCCGTCTCTTGCCAGCCGCTCCACGGCTTCGCGGGAAATATCAGCCGCGGGCGTCCTGTCCCGACAAACCGTAACCCGTTTCCGGGGGAAAGACACAAACGGCTTGCTTTTGCGCGGACATCCCGTCCGCGCGGAACGGGTGCAAAAAAATCCCCGGCGGGGATGCGCCGGGGAAAGCCCGCCTGTGGTGAAAGGAGCGAGCTGTGGGGGAAGAGGAAAGCAGTTTCGGTGCTATCTATAGTCGTAACGCAGCCCCACGTAGAAATTCCGGCCCGGCCCCGGATAATTCCAGTACATTTCGTTGGCGCTGTCGAACAGGTTGTTGATCTCCGTTCGCAGCGTCAGCGTCCCGCTGAGGCTGTTCAAATCAGCAAGCTGCTTTTCGAGACTCAGATTGACCACCGTGCCGCCGCGATGTTTTATCCAGCCGCGCCCGGTATCCCAGTCCTGCGTATACCGGCTGCCATAGTAATTGGCGCCGATCCGGCTTTTGATCTTGTATGCCGGATGCGCGTAATCCACGCCGTAATTGCCCATCCATTCCGGCGTATTGGGCAGGGTCTTCGGGCTGATCGGAACGATTCGGGTGGCATCCCTGTTTTCCCGGGTTTCCAGCCACGTGAACCCAAGGTAAGGTTTCAGGGTCCAGGCTTGCTGGAACATTTTGCCGACATCCGCGCTGACCGAACCTTCCAGTCCCGCGAGCGTCGCGGCGTCCAGATTCTGATTCTGATACGTGCCCGAAGCGACCATTTGGGAAAGTATCTTGTTCTTCCAACCGGAATGGAAGTATGTCAGGCTCGCGTTGACCTGCCGCCAGTGAACATCCGCGCCGATTTCGTAGGTCTTGCTCTTTTCCGGCGAGAGCGAGGAATTCGGCAAAGTGACTGACCAGGCGGTAGCGCCTCCGGCAATCTGCGCCGCCGACGGCATCTTGAAACCTTCGGCGTAATTGGCGCGCAACTTCAGCCAGTCAAGCGGCAGGTAACTGACGCCGACCGATCCAGTCGTATGGCTATCCTTGCTGCTGGACAGGGTATTACCCTTGTTGGTATACGAATCATGGCGCAAACCGGCGGAGAAAATCAGCCGTTCGTTGAGCAAGCGCAGTTTCCCTGTCGCATAGACGCCCAGATCTTCCATCGTCCATTTGTTGGTCGTCATGCTGTCCGGCCTGGCTTCGTACTTGTAATGATCCAGGCCGGCGGAAACCGAAAACATTGAGCCGTTATAGCCTCCTTGCGCATTGAAGAACCGGGTATCGAGCTTGTTGTCATACCTGGGGGGGGGTGGCGCCCAGTAATCGAATTTCTGGTTGTAGCTTCCGAACGCATAGCTCGCCGACCAGTCGAAACGCTTGTCCGGCGTGTTGCCTGTATAGGAAAGCGCCGTGTTTTCGGAATGCTTGTCATGATGTTGATACGAGCGGCCGGGCGTATTCGTCACGTAGGGCCGGAGACCGGTGCCTGTCAGGACGGATTTGACGTCTCCGTAATAATGGCTCAAGCCGACGCGCTGGTTCTTGTTGAAGGTATAACCGACATCAAGATTCACCGCCGTGTTGTGCTTGACTCCCGTGTGATACCAGCGTTCCCCGTCCTTGGCCGTCACGTCGCCGCGACGGTAATTTGTCGCGCCAAGCGAAAAGTCGAAGCCGTTTTTCGCGCCGGAAAGCGCCAGTTTTTCACGCGTCAACGAATCGCTGCCGAGGCCCAGTTCAAGCGAGACGAGCGGTTTTTCCGAGCCGCGCTTCGTGATGATGTTGATAACGCCGCCCATCGCGGACGAGCCATACTGCACCGCCGAAGGACCCCGGATGATCTCGACACGCTCGACGTTCGCCAGCCCTGCAAGCGCCAAATTGACGATACCGGTACGGCGTCCGTTCAGGAGCATCAACACGGTGTTTTCGTATTCGTTGGTCATCGACAGGTTGCCGAAGCCGCGAATCTGCACGTTACTCGTATCGCCCGTCGTCACGACGTTGAACCCCTGCTGGACGACGAGGTCGGCGACCGTCGCTGCGGTCGACGCCTTGATGTCTTCCGAATCAATGATCGTGACGTTGCTGGAAATTTCGCGCTTCGCCTCCTGAATGCGGTTCGCCGTCACGACCACGGCATCAAGCGTGCTTACCGTCTGCGCCCAAAGCGGCGGCGCGGCCACGCCAGCCCCTGCCGCCATCAAGGCAATGAGTTTGTGTTTCATGTGTTCTCCCACTGGAAAAATTGGTTCAAAAGCAAAATCGCTTTCGTCGTTTTTCCCACTCTTTTGTCCACCTGTTTTCCACTGCAAAGACCGCCATAATCCGTTCATGCGCCTTAACAGGCCAGACGCATTCCTTTCCTGGCGGTTGATCGCGCCGCGCTTTTTTGAAATCACCGCGCGGCTGCGCTGCTACAGGGCTACATCACGTTCTGGAAGATCGCCAGCCGGGGCGCCGCAAGGCTTGTGGCCCGCCCGCCGCCGGCCGCGTCTTCACTTCATGTCGTACCGCAGCCCCACGTAAAAATTCCGTCCCGCGCCGGGATATCCCCAGTACATCTCGTTCGCGCCGTCGAACAGATTGTTGACCTCCGTCCGCAATGTCAGCCGGCCGCCAGGGCCGCCCAAACCGGCAAGCTCCTTTTCAAGGCTCACGTTGACGACCGTGCCGCCCGGACGGTTGATATACGGATTTCCCGGAAGGCTGTAGCCTGTCGTCAAAACCGAGCCGTAATAACTGGCGTTGATCCGGCTTTTGATCTTGTATGCCGGATGCGCGTAATCCACGCCATAACTGATCATCCATTCCGGTGTTCTGGGCATCGTGTCGTTCCGGCGGCCATGATAGGTAATATGCTGCGAGGGATCCTTGTTTTTCCGCGTGTGCATCCACGTAAAACTGACATAGGGCCTCAAGGTGAAATCCTGCTGGAACGCCTTGCCGGCATCCACGCTCAACGAACCTTCCAGACCGGCAAGCGCCGCGTCCTTTATGTTCTGGAACTGATACGGCAACGTCATCGACGGCGTTCCCACCCCGATGATCTTGTTCTTCCAGTCCGAATGAAACCAGGTCAGACTCGCGTCGATCTGCTTCCAGTTGATGTCTCCGCCGAATTCATACGTCTTGCTCATCTCGGGCGAAAGCGAGGGATTGGGGTTGTAATACGGCAGGCTTCCGCCGATCTGCCGGGGAGCGGGCATCTTGAAACCTTCGGCGTAACTGGCGCGCAGTTTCAGCCAGCCTAGCGGTAAATAACTGACGCCGGCCGATCCGCCCGTATGACCGTCTTTCTTGCTGGCCATATAGTTGCCCTTGCTCGTGTACTTGTCGTGGCGAAGGCCCGCGGAAAAAATCAGCCGCTCTTCCAGAAAACGCAGCTTGCCCGTCACATAAAGCCCTGTATCCTCCATTGAGGTTTTCGCGCTTTGATTGCTCTGGGAATTTTCATACTTCAGATAATCCACGCCTGCCGAAACTGACGCTGTTGAGCCATTATAGCTCCCCTGCGCGTTGAAAAGCGTGTTGTCAACCGAACTCGTATATCCGGAAGTAATATATTTCTGGTCGTTGCTCCCCCAGGAATAATTGGTCGACCAGTCGAAGCGTTTGTCCCGCGTGCTCCCCGTATAAACAAGCGCTGTGTTCTTGTTGCGCTTGTTGTATTCAGTGACCGGCCTCGCAGGCGTATTTGTCGCGTAAGGCCGGATGCCGCCGCTTCCGGAAGACAATTCGGATTCGACATCGGCGTAGTTGTGATTAATCCCCACGCGATGGTATTTGTTGAAGCTGTAACCGAGATCGAGATTCGCGCTCGTGTTGTGATGAACCTCTGTTCCATACCAGCGCACGCCATCCTTGACCGTCACATCGCCGCGCCTGGAATTCGTCGCGCCGAGCGCGAAATCGAAATCGTTTTTCGCGCCGGAAAGAACGAGTCTTTCGCGCGTGAGCCGGTCGCTGCCCAGCCCCAGTTCAAGCGAGGCGGCCGGTTTCTCCGAACCACGTTTCGTGATGATATTGATGACGCCGCCCATCGCGGACGAACCGTACTGCACCGCCGAAGGCCCCCGGATGATTTCGATCCGCTCGACGTTCGCCAGCCCCGCGAGAGCGATATTGCTCATACCAATGCGGCGGCCGTTCAGAAGCGTCAACACCGTGTTTTCCGCTTCCGTATTCATCGTTCCGTTGCCGAAGCCACGGATTTGCACATTGCTTTCGTCACCGGTCGTTATGACCTGAAACCCTTGCTGGACGACGAGATCGGCGACCGTCACGGCGGTCGATGCCCGGATTTCCTCCGAATCGATAACCGTAACGTTACTGGCGACTTCGCGCTTTGCTTCCTGAACGCGGTTCGCCGTCACGACCACGGTATCGAGCGTGCTTGCATTCGTCCGCGCCCAAAGCGGCGGAACGAATCCCCCAACGCCCATGACCGTCAGAGCGAATGGAATAAGTCTTTGTCTCATGGTTTATGGGACTCCCTCTGGAAAAATTGAACTTTTGCTTCATCGGATTGGAAGCCTCCCCCTTCAGGGGAATAATCTCGTTTGTGCGAGATGCAGCCTCTTCCAAACCTTGTTGCCGCCCGGTCACGGGCGTGGATTGAAACATGTTCCCGTTTTTCCCACTCATTCCACTCGTTTTTGCTGCAAAGGCCGTCAGAATCCGTTCATACGCCTCGACAAGCCCGGCGCGAACGGTTTTTTGACGGCAAGACGCACCCGGCTCTTTTAAAATCTTGGCCAGGCGGCGTTCGTTATTGTTTTCTGTCATTCCAATCCATGCGTGCGGCTGGAAGGCGGAAGCCCCGTTTCTTCCGCGCATCTCCCGCCGGAAACCCTCTCCCCCAACCCCTCTCCCACAAAGTGGGAGAGGGGAGAAGCCGCATTCTTTTCCTTTGGTGGAAAGAGGAGAAGTCGCACTCCTCCCCAGATAAACGGGAAGGGGAGAGGCTTCTGAAAGAAGGTTCTCTTTTCCGTTCGCGGGAGAGAGGCGCTTGAGGTTGTTTTTCCCCTCTCCCGCTTGCGGGAGAGGGTGTCCCGAAGGGACGGGAGAGGGCGCGCATGGAATCAACGGCATGCGCCATAATCTGTCGATCTGTTCTAAAAACACGCGTTTCTTCACAAGGAGCAGTTACGCCGGAATCCCGTATTCCAGCGTCCGCGCCTTTCTTTTTCGCCTGGATTGAATCAGGAATCCCGCGACAACAAGGGCGGCGAACCCGGCAAGCGCCATATTTCTTTCTTCAGGCGTCATACCGGCGAAAGGATTGGGCTGTTCCTTGACTTCATAGCCTTCGACCGGCTCGGCGGCTTTCGCGGCGACGGACGGCGGGCTGGCCTGGGACGGAGCGGCGGGCGGTTGCGCTTCCGCCGCTGGCGCCGGAGGCGCGGGGGTCACCGCGACGCCCGTCATCACGGCGACATCCGGCGCGGGCATCGTGCTGGCTTCGGACATCAGTTTTTCATCCGCCGCTTTCGCCAGGGCGATGACTTCCGGACTGCTGCACGAATGCTCGTCGCAGGCGACTCCCGCCTCGGCGATCAGCTCGCGGTTGAATTCCTCCAGATGTTTTTTCACCTCGGCGTCGGCTTTCCAATAGCCCTTGTTGATGGCAACCAGCATTTTGTCGACCAGCGACTGGTAGGCGAGCATGTTTTCGGCGTCGCGGAACATCTGCTTGATGTCCAATTGATTGCGGTCGACGACGTAGGTTTCGTACATTTCCTGCCATTTCGCGGCATCGATGGCTTCCGGATTGGTGACCTGCCAGCCCCAGAGATTGTGAACAACCTCCATCACGGCGCGCGCGCCGGAATAGCCTTCCTTCATCATGGCTTTTATCCACTCCGGATTCGTGTAACGCGCGCGCATTTCGCGCCCGATGAATTTGTCGAGCGTCTCATGCCGTCCCTTGTCCTTGCCTCCGGTAATATTGAGGATGAGCGTGTCCGGCAGCTTGCCGCCGTTGACCTGGCGGATCGCCATCGATGTCGCGCCGAGATACTGGAAAACATCGTCGTTGTCGAGCGTGCCGTAAAGGTTGCTTGACCGCGCGTGCACCGCGGCCTTGGCGTCTTTCAGCGCCATCTTGAAAATATCGACAGCCAGATCCTTTCCGCCGGGGCTGTCGCCCCAGTAGCCTTGCCCGAAAAGATTGCCGACCCGGTTGAAATAAACGTCGGCGACCTTCTTTTCGTCGTCCCAGGTATTGCTTGCCTGGATAACGTTATTGACGCCGGTTCCATAGACGCCCGACTGCTCGGTGAATATCCGCACCGCCGCCATGCGTTTGGCGTCCGCTTTCGAGACACCGCGTTTTTCAAGCGCCGCGGCTGTTTTCCGGACATTGGCGTAAACGGGATTGTCGGCTTCGTCGACATCCTTGATTTTTGTAACTGCGTCGTCAAGCAAAAGCATCAGCGCCGGCAAAAGATCGCGGTAAAGCCCGGACGGAACGATGGTCACATCGACGCGCGGCCTTCCCAGTTCGGCGCGCGGAATGACCTCCAGTCCCTCGACCTGCCCCCGCCCGTTCCACAGGGGTCTGACACCCATCAGCGCGAGAATCTCGCTCTCGGTCACGCCCTCGTGCCGCATCGCCTCGGTTGCCCAGAGGTTGAAAACAACGCGATCCGGAAATTCGCCGTTGTGTTCCTTTTTGTAATCCTCGATGAACTGCCCGGCAAGTTTCTGCCCTTGCGCCCAGACGCCCGTCGACGGCATCCGCGAAGGATCAAAACCGTAGAGATTGCGTCCGGTGGGCAGTGAATCCGGGTTGCGGATCGGGTCGTTGCCCGGTCCCGCCGTAATGTATTGTCCGGCGAGTCCCGTGACGAGCGCGTCGAGTTCGGCTTTTCCGCTTTTCGCCATCCGCTCGACCAGATCGGCCTTGCGGCGCGCGCGTTCTTCGGGCGAAAGTTTTTCTTCAACGCTGACAATGGCTTCCGCCGTGCTCTGCAACAATTCCGCTTCCGGCGAGACGCCGAACGTATGCAGGCCATAGGGCGACTGTTCCTCGCTGATCTCCTTGAGGTAATGCTCCATGTTTTCGACGTCTTCCGCGTCTTCCAGCGCTTCCATGCCGACATCCTTGAGTATGCCGAGTTTTTTCGCCTGCGCGTTGATTTCCGCCAGTTTTGTGGCGGCGGCCCCTTCGCTCTTCTGCGCGGAAACCAGATAATCACTGAGCAGGCCGCGAAGCAGGACGAGTTCCTTGTTCAACGACGCGGGCGCGAAAGGCGGCGTCATGTGGGAAATCATGGCGGCCACGCCGCGCCGCTTGGCCTGGATGGCCTCGCCAATGTCGTCGACGATATAGGGATAGACCTGCGGCACGTCGCCGACGATCACATCACCCGGGTCTTCCGGCCCCAGGCCAACCTCTTTTCCGGAGAGCCACTCATGCGTCGCATGAGTTCCGACGTGAACCATGGCGTGCGTCTTGAACTCTTTCTGGAGCCAGAGATAGAAGGCCATATACTGATGATGCGGCGGCAAGGTCACATCGTGGTACATTTTTTCCACGTCCTCGCCCCAGCCACGCGCGGGCTGCGGCGCGAAAAGCAGATTGCCGAAACGCTGCGCCGGGAAAACAAAATAAGCCTTGCCTTTGGCGTCCCGCCAGACCATGAACGGAAGTTTTTCCGGTTCGCCCCAGCCTTTGATCATGTCATCGCGGAGCTTTTTCGGCAGGCGCGCGAAGTGTTTCCGGTATTCGGAGACCGGCCACAGCGCGGCTTTGCCGCCGCGCACCATTTTTTCGAGCGCGCCTGGCGTGAAAGAACCGATATTGACGCCATGCTCGACGATGCGCTCGAACAGGGCGTCTTCGTTTTCGGGCCGTCCGGCCGTCGTATAGTTTTCGCGTTCCAGACGGGTCAGTATCTGCCACAACGATTGCGGCAATACGTTGAGATAAGACGCGCCGACGTTTTCCTTTCCGGGCGGATAGTTGTAATAAATGATCGCGACGCGCTTGTCGCGGTTCGCCTCGCGGCGCAGATCAACCCATTTTTTGATCCGGGCGGCCATTTGCTCCATCCGCTCCGGAATCGGCACTTCAAGGATGTATTCATAACCGCTTTCGGCGTCACGGCGCTTTTCCCGCGCGGCGATGACGGTCGGCGCGATGATGCCGGAAAGCTCAGGCGTCGCGATCTGCCAGGTGCGCTCCGTCAACGCCAGCCCCAGAGGCGAGGCTTCCCATTCTTTCTGCGTCTGGTTGCGAAGCGAAATCACGTTCATTACGGGAACATTGAGCCGTTGCAGCGCCGGAATCGTCTTTTTCAGCGACCCGCCCATCTTGAACGTAAACGAGACGGCCGCCTCGACGCGCGGCTTGCCTTGCGGGTCGAGCATCAGTCTGTCGATCTGCGTATCCGGCGGATAGCCGAAAACCGGCAGCACATTGAATCCGCTCTTTTCCAGCGCCTGCCCGATGCCGAGCAACATCGGGGAATTGCCGCTCTGCGCCATGCTGCGGTAAAACATGATGCCAACCCAGGGACGCCCGGACGCTCCCGGCCGCGCTTTCAGATAATCCGCCACATAGTCTTCAAAGCGCTCGTACATTTTGTCCGTCCACGGATTCCAGAAGCCTTCGTGCGGGAAAACGATCGGCGGGCCAACCTTGAAATCGAAGCCGAAATCGCGTGCCAGCAGACGTTTTATCATCAAGGCGAAGTTCTCGGGGCCGCCTTCCTGCGCATAGGCGCGTAATTCCTCGTCGCGCGTCAGTCCGGCGCGTTTTTCGCCTTCCTCGAAAGGCGCGCCGACAGCGAAAGCTTTCGCGCCGCGCCGCGTCATGTTTTTCACTGGCTCCGTCACGGCGGCGGCGATATCACGTCCCATGTTATGAACAAGCGCCGCGTCGGACCCGGCGAGCAGCGCTTTGTGGCGCTCGGCAAGCTCGGTGGGAAGAATATGAAACTGCACGTTGCCAAGACTTCTTTCTTCCTTCTTCAATTGCTTGATCGCCATGATCGCCTGCTGCATCGACGGGTTGCCCGGAATGAAAACGATCGACAGCGGTTTTGCCCGCGTGGATTTCGCGGCCTGCGCCAGAACGCCGGAAGGAAGAAGCGCCACAGCCAGCACAGAAAACGCCAGCACAGAAAGCGTCAGCGCGGAAAGCGCGATTCCCGGAACGGCTTTTATTCCGGCGGACACGCCCGTCGTTTTTTTCGGCAAAACGCCCAAAATATTCCGGAATAGTTTCAATAGAACCCGCTTCATTTATAGATCCTCTTCAAATTTTTTTAATAAAACTGTTGATATAAAGAAACAGCGACTACGCTTTCAAGCGATTTTGTCAAAAAATCATCTTCTCTGAATCCTTGATGATGAGCGGATTGATAACGATACAAAGGTATTTTACTCATCATTTATATACAAAATGGCTTGAAAACGTTCATAAAATTTGTTTGTTCTGAAACGTCCCGCGCGGCGCTTTCTCCCCGCCCTCTCCCCCAACCCCTCTCCCACACGTGGGAGAAGGGTTGAGGAAGGTTATTTCTCCCGCGAGCGGAAAGCGATGGCATGGTTTTTCTCTCTCCCGCAAACAGGAGAGGGAGAGGGGCAACGGAGGAACACGAATATGCGCCATAGTCTGCCATCCGCCCCAATCCGGCGGGCGAAACTCATTCGGAACCGGACGGCGACCCGGAAGCAGACGGCACATAGACGATTTTTCCATCGGCCAGCCGGTACGCGGTGCCGAGACGCTCGCCGCGCCCGGAAAGTTTCTGATCCGTGACTTTGGACGCCTTGATTTCCTTGCCTTTCTTGGTGATGATCTCCATCTCGCCCTGGGCGTTCTTTTTCACCATCGTCACTTCGGACGTCGGGTCGAGCAGATCCATCATGTTGTAGGCCATGAACAGCGCGATCATCATCGAAACAATGAAGACGACGCTGGCGTCGAAAAGATTCGCGACCCCCGAAATCGGGTCTTCGAGAGGCTGTCCGCTATCGGCCAGACGCCTACGCCGCCGCAGTAACCGCATCGCCGGCCTCCTCTTGCAAATGATGCGCGACAGCGCTGTCCTGCCCCGCGGCGACCAGCATGAGCTCGGCGGCATGCGCCATTTCGCGCAGGTCCTCGCGCGCCCAGCGCTCGCGCGGCAGCGCGATCAGGTAAGCCAGCATGCCCGCGCCAAGCCCCGCGACTGTCGTTGTAAACGCGGTGACCATGTTGCCGGCCATTTTCGGAACGTTGCCTTCCGCCAGCGCCGCCAGCGAAATTCCCATTGGAATCAGCGTTCCCATCAGGCCAAGCGCCGGGCCGACCTTGATGACAAAGCGGATCCGGTCAAGGCTGTGGGCCAGCCTCAGCTCCTCGGCTTGAAGCAGGCGCTCAATCTCAATTTCAAGATGTTTCGGATGCCCTTTCAAATCCTTCCAGAGCCGCCGCAGGTGTGTATCGAACGCTTCACGGTCGAAAAAACGCCCCCGAAAGCGCTGGCGTGCTTCATAAAGCGTCATTCCAAGGCAAAGCGGCGTATAGGCGACAAGCAGCGCGCAGCCCACGATCACCGGAAGGAAAAGCGCCTCCGAGACCTGGTACAACGCCAATTCAAAAAAACGAACGACTTCCATAAACTCCCCCTTCTTTGATGCCGGCGCGTTTCCGCGCCGGCGTTTCTGTTAAAAAACCTTGTTCCTGTCCCGAAATCTCAGAACGACGCCTGAACCTGAACCGCGGCGCTGCGGCCCGGCGCCATTTCCGTCGATGTGTAATATTCCTTGTCGAACAGATTATTCAGCATGAACGAAAGCTGCAAATTCCGGTCGACCTGATAGCTGACGCGCAAGTTCGCCATCCAGTACTTGTCGCTGAGTGCGCCGGGAACGTATTTCTTCGTATCGTTGTTTTCCGCGTTCGCGTACATTTCACCCAGGTAAGTCGCCGAAAGAAACGCCCGCCAGTTCTGCCACTTGGCGTCCAGGCCGAGATTGAGCGTATGTTTGGGAACATACGGCACGCGGTTGCCTTTCAGGCCCGCGCCGGAGTCGTCCTCGGTAAACCTGGCGTCCGTCCAGGCATAGCCTGCCGAGGCGCGAAGCCAGGACGCGACCGGAACCTCACCGGAAATTTCGATTCCCTGAACTTTCGCCCGCGCGGCGTTTGTCGCGGTGGAATAGTTTGCATAGCTTCCGCCGTACATCCCGTCATACGGCGTCCGTTTGCGGTAAATCATGTCTTTCAGGCGGGAAACGTAGCCCGCGGCCTTGACAACGCCGTTTCCGGGCAGCGCTTTTTCGACGCCGACATCCCACGAAACCGCTTTCTCGGGCTTGAGACCCGGGTCGGACATCATCAACAGCGATCCCATCGGCCGGATACTCGCGTACAGCTCATAGTTCGTCGGCGCGCGGAAGGCCGATCCGAGCGAACTGCGCAGCGTCAGGCTGTCCGTCAGCCGCAGGACGCCCGAAACCTTGGGCGAAAACGCGCCTTCGCTCCGTTTCGGCGATTCGAACGTTCCGGTGGGCGCGGCGGCATACCGTTTATTGACGCCGCTTGATTCCCACTTGTCGTATCGCGCGCCGAGATAAAGCGTCAGCGCGTTGGTCACCGCGTATTGATCCTGCGCGAAGAGCGCGTTCAGCGTGCTTTCGCCTTTCATCTCATCGTTGATTCCAACATGCGTGTTTTGCGGATGCCGCCAGTCTGACACCGAATAGATCCGGCTGTTCATTTTCGCCTTGCTTGACGACACGCCCGCGATGAAATAGTGCTTGTCTCCGAGTTTTTTCCCCAGTTGCCCCATGCCTTCGAACATCTGGTTCGGCGAGCTTGTCTGCGAGCCGGGACCGCCGTCGAACGTTTGCTGGCTACTGACCGCGGGCGCGGTGACCGTCGTTCCGGCCGTCCAGTTTTTGATGTCGGTATAGTTGAAGGTGACTTTCAGGTCAAGGCCGTCTCCGATCTTGCCATCATAGCCCGCGTGATAGTGCTTTTCCTCGCGCTCGGCGGGCGCGCTCGTAGTCCAGAGCGCGGTTTTGGTCAGACCCAGCCGGTCGCCCTGCGGCGTCGTGACGTAGATCGTGCCGCTCCCCGGATTGACGACGGAGCCGTCTGGCCGTCTCAAGTAGCTGTTGAAATGCTCATAATCCCGCTCGGTCTTGACATAGCGGAAACCGGCGAAAAATTTCGACTTCGCGTCGAGCATGTAGTAGAGCTTGCCATTGAAATACAGCGCCGTCGCGGGCGCGCGCCCCTTGTTGCCGATAATGTACGCTGGCGCGCCCGTGCTGCTCGTCGTCGGGCGCGCGCCGGAAACAACGCCGGTCGAAGCGCCGGCGGCTGCTGGCGCCGCGGTCACATAGGTGTCGTTGAAACCGGCAAAATCGATGTAACGGACGCTGGCGGACGCCGCCAGGCCGTTTTCCCAGCGGTTGCGGTAAGCAACTTCGTATTCGTCGCGCTTGCGGTCGTTAAAACCTTTCAGATAGCGCGCGCGGATTTCCTGTTTTTCCGGTATTCTGGAAATGAGGTTGACGACGCCGCCGATCGCGTCACTGCCGTACAGCGACGAGGTCGCGCCGGGCGCGACTTCGATCCGCTCAATGTCGCTCAAGGTGACGCCGATCATGTTGGTCATTCCCCCGTTGTAGCCGTCGACCAGACTGACGCCGTCGAGCATGACCTTCGTCCGGCTATCCGACATGCCGCGCAGCGAAAAGGACGGCGAATGCGTGAAAACGCCGAAATCGTGATAACCGAAAAAGCCCGGAACCCTGCCGTTCAGGGCATCACCCACGCTCAACGCGCCGGAGGCTTCCAGCTTGTCCTTGCCTATCACCGTCATGCTCGCGGGCGCTTCGAGCGTGCTTTGCTCGATGCGCGAGGCCGTCACGACGACCTCCCCAAGTTGCTGATCGGCCCGCGCGCCCATGCTGCACAAGGCCGCCATGATTCCCGATAGCGCAAAAAACCCTCTCTTTTCCATGTGATATTCACTCCTGTTTGATTTAAATGAGAATACATATTATATGTAAACGAGAATGAATATCGTTGTTGATTTCAAATGAAGCGAAAATTTATTTCCGCCGCCCCTTCTCCCACAGACGGGAGATATCCCTCCCTTCTCTCCCGCATACGGGAGGGGCTGGTGGAGAAGGAAAAACGGTTTCTCATGCCTCCCGCCAGTTCAAAAACTCCCGCGAAGTTCCAGTGAAACGTTTCTTCCCGGCATCAGATAGTACTCATAATATTTTTCGTCGAAAAGATTGTTGATCGCCAGCGTCGCCCTGAAGTTTTTATCGATCCGGTAACCGAGCCGCAGATTGCTCAACCAGTATCTGGACTGTCCGCCGAAAACGTTGTCGATGCGGTCGGTATTGTCTTCAGTGGCGTATTGCCTGCCGAGGTAGGTCGTCATCAGATTGGCCGACCAGTCGCGCCATTTGGCGT
Organism: Accumulibacter sp.; assembly: GCA_031280565.1. Taxonomy (GTDB): domain Bacteria; phylum Pseudomonadota; class Gammaproteobacteria; order Burkholderiales; family Rhodocyclaceae; genus Propionivibrio. Next base: position 26,093 of record JAITGN010000132.1, read on the forward strand.
CGAAACCGATGCTCACCATGTTTTTCGGCACATAACGCACGACTTTTCCCTTGAGCGACGTAATGCCCGATTCGTCCTTCGTGATTTTCGCATCAGTCCAGGTATAGCTCGCGGAGGCGCGCAGCCACGACGTAAGCGGCATTTCCCCTGAAAATTCAAAGCCCTTCGTCACTGATTCGCCAGCATTGCTCATTTTGGCGTAATGAGTAACCGCGCTCATGGCGCTTCCAAGATAATTGTACGCGCCGTCATACGGGGTCAGCTTGCGATAAAGCATGTCCTTGAGCCGGGTGTGAAAAACGGCCGCCTTGACGAAACCTTTTCCGGACAAGGCCTTCTCGACGCCGAAGTCGATTGATGTCGCCTTTTCCGGTTTGACGTTCGAATCAGGAATCAGCAGACGATTGGTGCTCACGCTCAGCGCGTACAGATCGTTATTGGTCGGCGCGCGAAACGCCTGGCCGATTGAGCCGCGAAAGCTCAAGGTATCGTCCCAGCGCCAGACCGCCGCGAGTTTCGGCGAAAATGCCGATTTCGACGCATTCGACTTGAGCGTTCCGGTCGCGTTTGTCACCGTGCCATCCGTCGTCCACCGGTCGAAACGCCCGCCCGCGTACAACGTCAGCGCGTCCGTCACAAAGATTCTGTCCTGAACGAAGAACGCGTCGATCCGGCTGTCGGCGTCCGTTCTGTCCCTTAACGCGGTATGCGAATTTTCCGGATGACGCCAGTCGCTGACAGCATAGGCTTTGCGGTTCAACTCGTTGCGCATGGAAGAAACGCCGAAAATCAGATAATGCGCTTTACCGGCTCCGTATCCGAGCTGGGCCGAACCTTCGAGATTTTTTGTCGGCGTTCCGGTTTGCGTGCCGGGGCCGCCGTGAAGCGTCGCGCCTGTTCCGGAGCCGACGTAATAATAATCCTGGCTCGCGTAGCTCAGACTGGCTTTCAGATCGAAATTCTTCCCCAGCTTGCCGTCGTAACCGGCGTAGTAGCGGAATTCCTCGTTATACGTCGGATTGCTGGAGTTCCACAGCGTCGACGGCGTCAGCGCCGCGCCGCTGACGTATTGGTGGTAATCCTTGTAACCGAGCTTGACTTCGTAATAGCCGAAACCGGCGTAGAGCCTCGATTTCGCGTCGAGGTTGTAAAAAACCTTGCCATTGACGCGGGAAACGCGCGAAGGAATCGCTCCCCGGTCGCCGATCAGGTAGGTCGTCTGTCCCGCGGTATTGGTCGACACGTCCTTGGGGTTTCTCGACGCATAGGAAGACATTATGCTCCAGACCTGGTTCTGCTTCGCGGACCCTTCCCGTTCCTCGTAACCGGCCGAAAACGACGCGGCAAGCCCGCTTTCCCAGCGGTTGCGGTACGAGGCGGAATACCTGTCGTACTTGACTTCATCGAAACCGCGTATATATTTGACGTTGATTTCCTGCTTGGTCGGCACTTTCGTGATGATGTTGACGACGCCACCGATCGCGTCGCTGCCGTAAAGCGCCGAGGACGCGCCCGGGACGACTTCAATCCGCTCGATGTCGTCCATTTCGATACCGAGAAGACTGCGGTTTTGTCCGGAATTGCCGTCGGCAAGGCTGACCCCGTCAAGCATGATTTTTACCCGGCTCATGGATTGGCCGCGCAGTGAATGGTTCGAGCCGGTATTGACGCGGTCGGCGGTGCCCGTCGGCCCGCGAAAATAGAAGCCGGGCACCTTGGCCGTCAATGCGTCCGTCGGACGCGCCGCGCCGGTTTCCCGCAGTTTTTCCGCGCTGACGACGGAAACGCTCGCGGGCGCTTCAAGCGTGCTTTGCTCGATGCGCGAGGCCGTCACGACCACCTCTTCCAGCTTTTCATCGGCATTCGGGGGGGGGGGGGGGGCGCGCCGCGGGGGGCCGCGCGGGCGGGGGGGGCGGGCGCC
>JAITGN010000012.1 GCA_031280565.1 Accumulibacter sp.
CTTTTTCCAACCCTGATTCTTTCTTCGAATCGTTTTTCAATCCTTACCCTTCGACAGGCTCAGGGCGAACGGATTGAAAAACATGGCTTCTTTCGACAGGAGGCAGGGCGAACGGACTGGGGAGGCGCTTTGCAGATGGAACACTATTCGCGTTCGTCTTTCTCGATGCCAAAGAAGGGGGCGGAGCGCCTGTTGCAAGGCCGTAATTTTCTTCCTTATTTCCGCGGTGCGGGCGGCGCGCCGCCGGGCGCTTGAGGGCATGGGCGCGTGACAATTTTAAATTCCCGCATTTTTCCGCAGTCCGGGTACCACATGCGGTCCGGCGGAGTCCGCCAGAGACGATGGATAAAGGCATTGGGCATTCCGGCGGCGCGGTAGTCTTCGAGCATTTCCCGCGTGAATTTGCGCTGCGTCCAGGAGTCGAGGCCGGTGAGCGATGGCTGGTGGAAGCCGATGTTCGCGCCGTATTCCATGGCGCGCTCTTTCCCCGCCAGAAAGACGAGCGTACAGGCGCTTTTGCAGTATTCTCCAACGAATGTGTCGAGTTTACGTTCGCGGACGAGCGCGGCAAGCCGCCGCGCTTCAAGCAGGCGGCCGCCATTCGAACGCAGCGAGAGAAGCGTGATTTCGGGATTCGCGTCGAGGATTTCGCGGAGCTGGCTGGACGCGCCTTCGCGGAGCATTCCCGCGAGGATCAACGTGCGTTTTCCGGGAGTGAGGCGATAATGGATTTCGCCGATCGGGTCATATCCGGCGGCGATCAGCGCGTATTCTCCGAGTTGCGGGAGGTGGGAGCGGGCAAGCCGGGAAACCATGAGGCCGACGCCGAGAATGACCATGAGACGCGCGAGCGTGGCCAGTTTCCGCGATCCTCCGCGCGACACGCTCCGCGAGGCCGAGCGCCAGATGCCGACTGCCGACCAGATCCAGATCAGACTGGCATAGAGCAGGGGGAAAAGCGTAATTACGGCGACGGTCTTCAGCGAACGATCGTCGCCGAAAGCGTATCTGTTGGCGAGTCCGAACAGGTGAGGCGGCAGGATCACGCTGGCGAACAGGCCATTGACCCAGAAGGAGACAGCGAGAGAAAGCTCGCCGCGCCAGTGACGCGTGAAGCCGTTGCGCCAGGGCGAGAACCCGGAATTTCGCGCGGCGGTTTCTGGAATGTCCGGGGGGAGGGGTTCTCCGGCGGACATGCCTCAGGCTTTTTTCTTCCCCGAACGCGCCGTCCCGCGAAAGGGGACGGCGGGACGGGAAAAAGCGGCGCCGCGCCGCAGGGCCAGGATGCGAGGCGGCCCGATTATCCGCATGTGCCGACCGCGCCGCACGCGGTGCAGAAATCACAGCCGTCCTTGCGGATCATCGCGGGATTTCCGCATTCGGGACAGAGTTTTCCAAGAGTCGGCCTTGATGCGGGCGTGCCGCTGTCCGGTGCTTCGAGAATTCCCATTTCACGGAAGGGAATTCCGTTTTCGTCGAGGATTCCGAGCATCGCGTAACGGTGGATGATGAGCGTGGCGATGTAGGCGACCGTCGAGGAATAGGTTTTCTGTTTGCGCGTTCCCGGAACGAAGGCGAGGAAATCGCCGAGCGGTTCGGGGTAGTCGAGCAATTTTCTGAGTTTCATCCCGATCCAGGCCGGATCCATGACGCGCATATCGAGCGAGAGCAGTTTGGTCAGGCCGTCGAGCGCGCGCGGGTAATTGCCGGAAAGCCACACCGAATAGGGGCGCGTAACGCCGTCTGGAAGGGTGATTTCCTTGAGTCCCAGGACGAAATCGTCACCTGTGGCCGGGTTGAAAATGTCGACAGTCCAGGAAAGCGTTCCGTCAGTGCCTGTTTTCGGCTCTTTCAGGCTGAACAGGGCGTCGAGCACCGGCGTCGGCCCCGCGCTGCCAAATGCGCCGATCTGTTCGACGCGGTACTGGATCAGGCGCGCCGTCGCCGAGACGACAGAGGGCATGCGTTTACGCTCGCCATGCGGCGGGAAAGGCATATCGAATCCGTCGTCGCTGGGCGTTTTCGAGAGCGATTCGAGCTTGAGCTTTAGCCAGGCATTGTCGTTGGCGCGCATGTCCATCGACAGGGTTTTTGCGACCGCGCCCAGGCCGCGCGGCTGCGCCGGGCCGTTGACCCAGGCTTCGAAAGGCCACGCGCGGCCTTCCTGTTCGACATGACCGACAAAAAGAGCGAATTTGCCAAGCTCGTGCTCGATCATGTATGTCCAGGCCATGTTACCTTCCGGAAGATTGGGCCGCCCCGGCCAGCGCAGGCTGGAAAGCACCGGTGCGGGCAGGTGTTTGATCGAAAGGCGGCGGTTGGCGTCGCCGCTGACGAAATCCTGGGGTTGCTTTTTGTCTTCCTGTTGCTTCGCGTCCCCGGTGGACAGCACGGCGCCGAGAACGCTGTTCGGACGGTAGGTCGCCAGCCCTTTCAGGCCGGATTTCCAGGCGTTCATGTATAACGACTGGAAGTCTTCGTAGGGGTAATCCGCGGGAACGTTGACGGTCTTTGAAATCGAGGTGTCGATGTACGGCGCGACGGCGGCGACCATGTCTTTGTGCGCCTGCGCGGAAATCTGCAGCGCGGTCACGAAGTAGTCCGGCAGGGCGTTGACGTCGCCGTCCATGTGCCGGTAGAGACGCCAGGCGTAATCCTCGACCGTGTATTCCTTGAGCGTTCCGTCGGGCATGCGCTTTTTGCGGCTGTAGACCCACGAGAAGGGCGGCTCGATGCCGTTGCTCGCGTTGTCCGCAAAAGCCAGCGAGATCGTTCCGGTTGGCGCAATGGAAAGAAGATGGGAATTGCGAATGCCGTGCTTGCGGATTTCGGCCTTGATTTCCGGTGTCAAACGCGAGGCGAAATTGCCGCCCGAAAGATAGAGTTCAGCGTTGAACAGCGGAAACGGGCCGCGTTCGCGCGCGAGGCCAATGGACGCAAGATAGGCTGTGTCGCGCATGTGTTCGGATATCCGCGCGGCCATCGACGCGGCTTCGCCGGAATCGTAACGCAGGCACAGCATGCAGAGAGCATCGCCCATGCCGGTGAATCCGAGGCCGATCCGCCGTTTGTTCGCGGCTTCTTCTTTTTGCCGCTCAAGCGGCCAGGCGGTGACGTCCAGAACGTTATCGAGCATCCGTACCGAAACCTTGATGACTTCCCCAAACGCCTGAAAATCGAACCCGGCCTGCCCGGAAAAGGGCGCGTGGACAAAGCGCGTCAGGTTGATCGACCCCAGGCAGCAGCAACCATACGAGGGCAGGGGCTGTTCGGCACAGGGATTCGTCGCTTCGATCTGCTCGCAGTAATACAGGTTGTTGTCCCGGTTCATGCGGTCGAGGAAAAGAATTCCCGGTTCGGCGTGGTCGTAGGTCGATTTCATGACCTGTTCCCAGAGGTCACGCGCGCCAATCTTGCGATAAACCCAGAAAGCGTCGTCGCGCTGGTAAGCGCCGGCCGCTTTCATCTCCGCGTTTGGCTCGGCGCGGTGCGAAAGCTCGACGAAATCGTCGTTTTCAACCGCGCGCATGAAGTGATCCGTCACGCCGATGGAGAGGTTGAAGTTGGTCAGGTCGCCCCGGTCTTTCGCGTGGATGAAAAGCTCAATGTCCGGATGGTCGCAGCGCAAGACGCCCATTTGCGCTCCCCGGCGCGCTCCGGCGGATTCGACCGTTTCACATGAGCGGTCGAAGACGCGCATGTACGAGACCGGCCCGGAGGCCCGCGATTGCGTTCCATTGACGAGAGCGCCCTGGGGGCGGATGGCGGAAAAATCGTAACCGACGCCGCCGCCCCGGCGCATCGTTTCGGCGGCCTCCGCCAACGCGCTGTAGATGCCGGGTTTCCCCTCGACGGTTTCGACGACCGAATCGCCGACCGGCTGGACGAAACAGTTGATCAGGGTCGCGGCAAGGGGCGTTCCAGCGGCGGAGTTGATGCGTCCCGCCGGAACGAAACCGTTTTCCTGCGCCCAGAGGAAACGTTCTTCCCAACGGGCGCGGTGTTTCTCGTCCTCGTTGGCGGCAAGAGCCCGGGCTACGCGGCGGCGAACGTCGCGGACGGTCTTTTCGTTTCCTTTCGCGTATTTTTCGATGAGTACTTCGGATGAAATTTCCTGTCCGGGGAGCGAAGGGGCTTCCCCTTCTTCCCGCGCCGCTTCCGCGGCATGCTGTTGGATATCGCTGCTGACCACTGTGCTACCTTTCCCTTTCTTCATGACAGACTTTTTAACTCGCAGGGTTGTAGATCAATGCGGCGGCGGCCCTGGTGGCCGCCGCGCGTCCGGCGAAGCAGGCACGCCTGGGCGCGCTATTCCGCTATTCCGTTGGCGGGGCAATAATGCCCTGTCCGGCGGTATCTCCGTTCATCCGTCGCCGGGCGTGTTCCGGATGAATGGCGCTGCGCGATCCCGTTCGCTCGCGCGGCTGTTTTTTAAGCGCCCTCCAACCTTTATAGAATGCTCCCGTTTGTTCCGGAAATCAAGTTTTTTACTATATCTAGTGCTTAACCATTGATTTGACACTATATCTAGTTTCCTGAAGACGCTGCTGGGGCTTGAATGAAATTTCAAAAACAGTAAAAATATTCCGGAATCGTTACGTTGAAACCTGCTTGTTTCATGGATTTTGCTAAAAATTTTTAAGAAAACCTTTAGATAACAAGAATATTGATAACGTTTTCAAGCCATTTTATTCGATTATCCAAATAAAAAAGCGGATATTTTTTCAAGTGCATAAACGTTTTCAAGCGGTTTTATATGAATTTTCGTATGAATATTCCTTGAGAACGACATCAGTTACAAAACTGAAAATCTTCCTGTATCTTCGTTCGCGTTGAGCGTACCAAAGCATAAATGGTGTGTATCTCCGGGTCTGTCACGGCATGAATGATGTGTATCTGCGCTGAAGTCTGCCGAAGCACATCAACGACATCTATTTCCGTTCGTGCTGAGCTTGTCGAAGCAGGAACGGACGTGCCAGATCATGAATGGTTTTTCAATCCTTGCTCTTCGATAACGTATATCCCCGTTCGTGCTGAGCCTGTCGAAGTATGAACGGACGCTCTGGCCTTTCCAGCCCTTACCCTTCGAATCGTTTTTCAATCCTTACCCTTCGATAAACTCAGGGCGAACGGATTGAAAAACGAGCCTCTGACGTGCTTCCTTCGTCAGGCTCAGGACAGGCAGGGCGGATAGATTGGAAAGTGGGATCCGGAAACTCAAAGAGATTAAAAATAGCTTAAGAACGTCATTTTAATTAGTATCCTTCGACAAGCTCAGGATGAACGGGATTGGAAAACCCCGTCTGCGCTGAGTCTTCCGAACCATCGACAGCGCGTATTGCCGTTTGCGCTGATTGTGTCGGAACACATCAACGACATCTATTTCCGTTCGTGCTGAGCTTGTCGAAGTATGAACGGACGCGCTGGCCTTTCCAGTCCTTACCCTTCGACAAGCTTCCTTCGACAAGCTCAGAACGGAGCAGGGCGAACGGACTGGAAAACATGCTTCTGAGCCCCTTCCTTTGACGGAACATGAGGTGAATTCCCGCGCGAAAAATCCAACCCCTTTCCCGCGCTCTGATAGAATCGGCCCGGAGTAAACCCCGTTCACGAAAGTCGCCGGAAGGCGCGGGAAAAAGGTCTTTGCGGGGTCTTTGCGCGTTTTCCGGTTTTTCCGGAAAGCGCTTTTTTTGACGATCGCGGCCTGTTCGCGGGCGCGTTTCAACACCGGGAGTTATGAACCATGTACGTTTTCGTGCTGAACTGCGGAAGCTCTTCGCTCAAATACCAGTTGCTCGACATGACGACCGAACGCCGCGTCGCGGCGGGCATGGTCGAACGGATCGGAATGGAAGGTTCCGTATTTTCCCATGAGTCGTCGTCGGGCGAAAAAACGAAGGCGCGCCACGACGTATCCAGCCACGATCAGGCGGTCGGGACAGTACTGGATCATCTGGCCGATCCGGAAAAAGGCGTTATCCGCTCGCTCTCGGACATCGCCGCCGTCGGCCACCGGATCGTCCATGGAGGCGAGCGCTTTTCGAGTTCCGTCCTGATCGACGATGAGGTCATCGACGCGCTGAAAGAGTGCATTCCACTCGCGCCTCTCCATAACCCCGCCAATATCGTCGGTATCGAGGCGGTCATGCGCGCCGCGCCAGGCATTCCGAATATCGCTGTTTTTGACACGGCCTTTCACGCGACGATGCCCCCGGAATCCTATATGTATGCCTTGCCCTACGAGTGGTACGAAAACCATCACGTCCGCCGTTACGGGTTTCATGGCTCGTCCCACCGTTTCGTTTCCGCGCGCGCGGCGCAGATACTCGATATTCCGAAAGACAAATTCAACTGTATTTCGTGCCACATGGGGAACGGCTCGTCGTTTACGGCGATACGGAATGGCGACTCCATCGATACCAGCATGGGGCTGACGCCGCTCGAAGGGCTGGTGATGGGGTCGCGCTGCGGCGATCTCGACGCGGGAATTCCGGAGTATCTCGCTTCATGCGTCGGCTTGAGCTTCTCCGAAATCCACGAGGCGCTCAACACCCGTTCCGGCCTGGTTGGCCTGTCGGGAATCAGCTCGGACATGCGCGACCTTGAAAAGGCGATCAGCGAAGGCCATCAGCGCGCGCAGCTGGCGGTCGATGTGCTGCGCCACAGCGCGATCAAGTACATCGGCGCGTACGCTCTCGAACTTGGCCGTGTCGATGCCATCATTTTTACCGGTGGCATCGGAGAAAACGCCACGCGCTTCCGTGGATCAATCGTCGACAGTCTGGAACTGCTTGACGTCCGCCTCAATCCCCTGGCCAACGCCGCGTATGGCAAGGAAACCGTCATTTCGACCGGCGACTCGAAAATCCAGATCATTGTCGTGCCGACCAACGAAGAACTGATGATCGCGCGCGATACGCTGGCTATCGCTTCCTTGTTGACCGATTCGCGGCATTCGCACGGGTACGCGGAAACGTACCGCATCCGTAAAAAACCCGGAAAGCGCAAGAAACAATAAGAACGGCGGAAACAGGCATGAAGGTTCTTGTCGCCGTTAAACGGACCGTCGATCCGGATGTCCGGGCGCGCGTCAAGGCCGACGGTTCGGCAGTCGACGTTTCCAGCGCGCGAATGTCGATGAATCCCTTTGACGCGGTCGCGCTCGAAGAAGCGGTGCGAATGAAGGAGCGCGGCCTGGCGGACGAGGTTCTCGCTGTTTCGGCGGGGCCGGCGGGCAGTCAGGAGACCTTGCGTCTCGCGCTGGCGCTTGGCGCGGATCGCGCCCTGTTCATCGAAACGGAGGTCGTTTTGCAGCCTCTGGCCGTCGCCCGGCTGCTCCAGGCCGTATGTGAACGCGAGTCGCCGCGGCTCGCGCTGTGCGGAAAGCAGGCGATCGACGACAATGCCGCGCAGACGGGGCCGATGCTGGCAGCAATGATGGGCTGGCCGCAGGCGGCGTTCGCTTCGGAAATTTTCATTGATCCCGGTGATGGAAATGGCAGGGCGATGGTGGCCCGCGAAGTGGACGAGGGCATCGAGACCGTCGAAATCACTCTTCCCGCCGTTATTACAACCGGTCTGCGCTTGAATTCGCCGCGCTTCGCAAGCCTGATGGACAGCGTCAGGGCAAGAAAAAAGCCGCTTGAAACCCTGACGCCGGAAGCGCTGGGCGTCGATGCCGCGCCGCGTCTGGAAACGCTGGAAGTCCTGGAACCGCCGCCGCGCGCGCCGGGCGTCCGCGTAAAGAGCGCGGCCGATCTCGCGCGCTTTCTGAGAGAACGGGGAGCCGCATGAGGAGCCTCGTCCTGGCCGAACGCGGCGTTTTCCGGACGACTGGCCCGGCGACGCTGGCCGCGGCCGGCGCGGCGGCCCGGATCGGCGCGGAAACCGATCTGCTTGTCGCGGGAGCCGAAGACGGCTATCTGGAACGCGCGGTTTCGGAAGCGGCGCGAATCCAGGGGATTTCAAATGTCCTGTTTTCGGCGGCGGCGCATTACGCTGACCCTTCGCCGGAAAACATCGCCGCGCTGGCCGAAAGCGCCGCCTCCCGTTATAGCCACATTCTCGCGCCGTCGACGGCTTTCTGGAGAAGCGCGCTGCCCCGGCTTGCCGCGCTTCTCGGCGTCGCGCAGATTTCCGATGTTGTTGCCGTCGAATCACCGGAAATTTTCACGCATTCCGTTTATTCGGGAAGCGCTTTGGTTCGCGTGCGCCCGTCCGACGCCATCAAGCTGATGACCGTGCGGACGAGCGCGTTCAAACCGGCGGCCAGGGAGGAGGAGGGGAAAGAAGAAAGGGCGAGAATCGTGCGAATTCCCGCGCTTCCCGATCAGGCGCTGAGCCGGATTGTTTCGCGGAAGGCGGGCGAGGACGAGGGGAAGGGCGGCCGGCCCGGTCTGACGGCGGCGCGCGCCGTCGTGACGGGGGGACGCGGCCTGGGCAGCGCGGAGGCTTACCGGCGCTTGCTTGAGCCGCTGGCCGAACGGCTCGGCGCGGCGCTCGGCGCGACGCGCGCGGCGGTCGACAGCGGTTTCGCGTCACACGACAGGCAGATCGGACAGACCGGAAAAACCGTCGCGCCCCGTCTCTATGTCGCCGCCGGACTTTCCGGCGCGATTCAGCACCTTGCCGGAATGAGGGACAGCCGGATTATCGTCGCGATCAACAGCGACGCGGACGCGCCGATTTTTCAGGTCGCGGACTGCGGTCTTGTGGCTGATGCGGCCAGCGCGATTCCCGAACTTCTGGAGGCTTTGGGGGACGCCCCTCACATATCCGGATAGTTCGGCCCGTCGCCGCCTTCCGGAGGCATCCAGAGGATGTTTTGCGATGGATCCTTGATATCGCATGTCTTGCAGTGCAGACAGTTTTGCGCGTTGATGCAAAGACGCGCTTCTCCCTCCGCGCTGCGGACGATTTCAAAAACTCCGGCGGGACAATAGCGCTGCTCGGGGGCGTCGTAGCGCGGGAGATTGACCTGGAGCGGCAGCGCGGGGTCGTTGAGTCTCAGGGGACAAGGCTGGCTTTCGCCGTATGTGGTATTGGCCAGATACACGGAGGAGGGACGGTCGAAGGAAATCCGGCCGTCGGGCTTTGGATAGCCGATGGGCCGATACTCCGGCGCGCGGCCAAGGTGCTCATGGTCGCCGCCTTCGGAACGCAGCGTCCAGGGCGCTTTTCCACGAAAGATCGTTTGATCGGCGCCAAAAATCAGGCCGCCCGCATAGATTCCTTTTTCCATCGCGGGCCTGAAATTGCGCGCCGCGTAAAGTTCGTCGAAAAGCCCGCTTTTCCGAAAGCGGGCCGGATAGTCCGTCAATTCATCATGCCCGCGTCCCGAAGCGATCGCTTCGATAAGCGCGTCGGCAGCGAGGATCCCCGACCGGATCGCGGTATGGACGCCTTTGAGACGCGCGGCGTTGAGAAATCCCGCGTCGTCGCCGATCAACGCTCCACCGGGAAACACGAGATTGGGCAAGGAGGGCAGGCCGCCTTCGGTCATCGTTCGCGCGCCGTAGGCAAGGCGGCGTCCGCCGGAAAAGAACCCCGCCAGCGCGGAATGCGTTTTGAAGCGCTGGAATTCCTCGAAGGGCGAAAGATAAGGATTCGTGTAATCGAGTCCGACGACGAATCCGGCGGAAACGAGGCCGCCGGAAAGATGGTAGATGAAACCGCCGCCGAACGTCCGCGCGTCGAGCGGCCAGCCGCAGGTATGCAGAACAAGGCCGGGGCGGTGGGCAGCGGAGGGAATTTCCCACAGCTCCTTCAGGCCGAGGCTGTAACGCTGCGGCGCGGCGTTTTTCCGCAGATGAAATTTTTCTTCCATCTGTTTGCCAAGATGCCCCCGGCTGCCTTCGGCGAACAGGCTATAACGCGCGCGCACTTCCGTTCCGGGGCGGTAATCCGGACCGGGAGTTCCGTCTCTTGACACGCCCGCATCGCCTGTGACCACGCCGAAAACAGCGGTTGTTCCTTCGTTTTCGCCAAACAGGATTTCCGCGCCCGTAAACCCCGGATAAATTTCAACTCCCAGTTCTTCCGCCTGCCGCGCAAGCCAGCGGCAGAGACTGGCGAGGCTGACGATAAAATTCCCCGTGTTTCCGAAACAGGCCGGAAGCGGCTTTTCGGGAATCCGCCATGCGGAAGCGCCGGTAAGAAAAAAGAAGCGGTTTTCCGTGACCGGCGTTTCAACGGGCGCGCCCGGCGGCGTCCAGCCAGGCAAAAGTTCGGAAAGCGCGAGCGGATCGATGACCGCGCCCGAAATACTGTGCGAGCCGATTGCCGCGCCTTTTTCGATCAGACAGACGCGCGCGTCGATTCCGCGCGCGATCGCCGATTGCCGCAAACGAATGGCGGCCGCCAGACCCGCAGGGCCGCCGCCGACAATAAGCGCATCGTAATCGAGCGATTCGCGCCGCATCGTTTCACCCCATGTTTTTCAGAATCTGGATTTCAGTCCACGCGCCTTTGCGGGGCGCAACTCGGCGGGCAAACACCCGAATAGCGCGGCAGACAGGTTTCATCCCTGTCTCTGCAAGATACGCGGCTTTATCATCTGAACGCAATTCAAGACAATTTCCATTCTTTGAAATTATAGGCATTAAATCAAGCTTTCAATCGACACGCCTGCGAAACGCGGCTCGGCGGGCGAACGATACAGTACAGACGCGACAGCCAGCTCAAATTGACGCATAATTTGTATTATGTAAAATTATGTATTCTTCCATCTACAACCCTCACAGAAATCGCCTCCAGATGCTCCTTCAAAACACTTCACGCACTGAACACAAGTCCGCTGTTCACCCTGCTCTGTTCTGAGCCTGACGAAGGAAGCCTGTCGAAGGGCAAGGACTGGAAAGGCATTTACGACCTGAAGCGTCCGTTCATACTTTGACAGAATGGAGATAGACGTTGTCGATGATTCGATACATTTAGAGCGTTTTTCGTTCAAATGACCGCAAAATCCCGCAGGTGATGAAGTGGCGCTGTTCCCTTTCACCGCCGCCCGTGGTGATTTTGCCGGGACACATTGACGACACCTTATTCCCGTTCGTACTGATTTTGCTGGAACGCATTGATGGCATCTATTTCCGTTCGTACTGAGCCTGTCGAAGTATGAACGGACGCTCCGAGGTCTTCCCAAAGCCTCGCTAATCAGGGTTGTTCAAGGTAAAGGCATTCCTGGCCTTTCCAGTCCTTACCCTTCGACAAGCTTCTTTCGACAAACGGATTGAAAAGATATGATGTGTTCCGGCAAAATCAACGCGAACGGAGACAGGCTCTGTCGATTTCAGTAGAGGACGATAGCGTGACAAGCCATATCACCTGCCCTCACGGACGGAGTTTCCGATCACGGCCACAGGATCCATTACGGTGGCAGGTATAAACACTGCTGCCAATTTCTCGCCCCGTGCTGAAAAAAAAGTTGCCCGCCGCCTCTTTATCGTGAATAATTCTCATTAATTTGTTTGGAAGCGTTTACGTGCTTGACAGAAAACCGTTCGGAATCGATAATGAAAAAGTCTGCGGTTTCCATCATGGAATCAAAAGGGAATCCGGTAGCGGGAATGAATGTCCCCCAATCCGGAGCTGCCCCCGTAACTGTGATCGGTGAGCGCCCCGCCAATTCATGCCACTGGAGGCTTCCGGGAAGGCGGGCGAGGCGCGAGGAACCGAGAGCCAGGAGACCTGCCGCGACACATTCTTTTTCAGGATAAGGGACGGGGCGTCCCAAGTAAAAGATTTCACTTATGTCATTCATTGCTATCTGCCGGCTGTTTTTTTCTGGTGCCAACATCCCCGGAGCGGGCATGCCCGGTTTTCCGGCAATGCCGCTTTCCGGAAAAAGCCGCCCTGCCTGTCATTCCCCGGATATTCCCGAATGAGCTACATTGTCGTCGCCCATAAAAAAAGCTGGCATCGCCTTGGCTTGCTTGCTTTGACTCTCGCCACGCACGTCAGCGCCGGATTATCGTTGCTGACGTTGCAAACCGGCGAGCGAGAAAATCCGGAAGATCCCATGATGATCGACCTCGTCGATCCGTTGCCGCCCGGAGACCCGCTGCTTCCGCCCGGCCCGCCTGGAGATCCATCGCTTCCGCCTGGCCCTTCCGGAAATTCAGCCGCGATCGCCCCCCTGCCCGCGCCAAAGCCCAAGGTCAGATCGGCGCCCAAGCCAAAACCCATGCCCTCACCGAATGCCATTGAGACGACAGCGAGCGCCGCGCCCGCCGAACAGAACTCCAACGCCATTCAGACGGCGGAAAATGCCTCCGCTCCACCTGCTTCCGATGAAGGCGGTGAAGACAGCGAAGAAGGCGATGGCGTCCTCGGTGGAATCGCTGGCGGCGGCGGTGGTGGTGGCGGTGGGGGGGGCGGAGGAGGAGACCCCTGTAACAGCGTGGCCCGCTACCTGGTCAATCCCCCCCCCTCCTACCCCTCCATTGCGCGGCGGCATGGCGAAGAAGGCCTGGTGACGCTACGCGTGCACATCAATGCGCGTGGCGCGCCCGACCGGGTTGAAATTCAAACATCATCGGGCAGCGCGCCTCTTGATGAGGCGGCGCGCGACAAGGTCAGCAAATCATGGCGATTTATCCCGGCCAAGCGGAAATGCGTCCCCATGCAAAGCTGGGTTCGTATCCCTATCGGTTTCAAACTGGAGTAAAAAATGCAGGAAAATTCTTTTGGTTTTGCCCATTTATGGGCCAGCGGCGACGCCATTTCCCATCTTGTCGCCTATATTCTGGCCGCCATGTCCATCGTCAGTTGGTATCTGATCTTTTCCAAGTTTGTAGACTGGTGGAAATCGCGGCGGGCGGCGGGCGGCGTTTCCGAATTCTGGTCAGCGATATCCATTGAAGAAGGAATCGGCTGTCTGCGCGCCAAAGGCAAAGAAAGTTTTTTCGCGCAACTCGCCGAACAAGCCCGGAACTGCAACAAGCAGTGCGAAACCGCCGGCACCCAACTCGCTTCGCGCCTGGATCCTGGAGAACAGATGGAGCGCGCCCTGCGGCAGCAGCTTTCCGCCACGCAAGCCGAGCTTGAAAGAGGCTTGACGATCCTGGCCACGACGGGCGCGACAGCTCCGTTCGTCGGGCTTTTCGGCACAGTTTGGGGAATCTATCACGCGCTCATCGCCATAGGTGTTTCGGGCCAGGCGGCGCTGGAAAAAGTCGCGGGGCCGGTTGGAGAAGCCCTCATCATGACCGCCGCTGGTTTGGCCGTCGCCCTGCCCGCCGTTTTCGCCTTCAACGCGTTTGGACGCGCCAATCGGCTCGTTTTGGCTGACCTTGACGCGTTCGCGCACGATCTGCACGCCTTCTTTACCGTTGGACAGCCTTTCTTCGCCGCGCACAGCGCCCAGATTCATCCGCGGCGCAAGACATCCATGCCAGAGGGAATCGGTTAAATGGCCATCGGACAATTCAACCCCTCCAACGGAAACCAGGGGCCGAACGCTGAAATCAACATGACGCCGCTCGTCGACGTCATGCTCGTCCTCCTGATCATTTTCATCATCACCGCGCCGCTGATGACCCACTCGGTCAATGTTGAACTGCCGCGCGCGGCAAGCAACCCGCTATCCCACGACAGGCCGGCCGCGCTTCAGGTATCGGTCACGCTGGAAGGCGCCGTGATGATCGGCGACGAGCGCGTCGATCTCGCCACGATGGAACAACGCTTTCGGGAGGCCATCGCGCGCGACCCCAAAACGGAAATGCATTTGAAAGCCGACCGCGACGCGCGCTACGGCGCAGTGGCTGAAACGATGAGCGCCGCCCATCGCGCCGGCCTCACACGAATCGGTTTCATAACCCAGCCGTCGCCCGATTCTCCGGGAAGGTAAGCCGCCGCCGCGCCGGCGGCGGTATGTTCGTGGAAAAAATGACTGGACGGCACGAGGGAAAACTGTCCTTTCATGCGGTTCGGCAGGCTCGCTGCGGGCTTCGGCAGATTCAGCGCTGACATACGCTACAAATACACGCCGTTCCTACTTCGACAGGCTCAGTACGAACGGAGATAGATGCTGTCGATAGTTTGACAGGCTCGGCGCGGACGGGGTTTTCCAATCCCGTTCATCCTGCCCCGTCCTGAGCCTGTCGAAGGAAGCTTGTCGAAGGATGCTAATTAAAATGACGTTCTTAAGCTATTTTTAAATTCAAACGCCGCTTGTCCGGAAAATGCCTTTCCAGTCCGTTTGCCCTGCTCCGTCCTGAGCCTGTCGAAGGAAGCCTGTCGAAGGGTAACCATTTGAAGAGTCAGACTGGAAAAGCGGAGCGTCCGTTCATACTTCGACAGGCTCAGCACGAACGGAAATAGACGCCATCAATGCGTTCCAGCAAAATCAGCACGAACGGAAATAGAGGCTGTCGATGTGTTCCGGCAAAATCACCACAGACAGGCGTTGTCGATGATTCGGCAGATTTGGCGTGAACGGGTTTTTAACCTACTCAGCACAAATGAAAAAAACAGAGCAAAAGATAAAAATAACGTCCTTAAGCCATTTTTAAATCTAAAAGACATTTCTTCGGAGAGTGCCTTTCCAGTCCGTTCGCCCTGAGCCTGTCGAAGGGTAAGGACTGGAAAGGTCAAGAACTCTCTTGCCTTGAATTTGTCGAAGAAGGCTAATTAAAGAGGCTTTTGAAAGCCCTTGGCGCGTCCGTTCATACTTCGACAAGCTCAGCACGAACGGAAATAAGATGTCGTCAACGTGTTCCGACAAAACCAGCACGAACGGAAATAGATGCCATCAACGTGTTCCGATAAAACCAACACGAACGGAGACAGGCGTTGTCGATGATTC
>JAITGN010000034.1 GCA_031280565.1 Accumulibacter sp.
TAATGGTTCAGCGTAAACGGGTTTTTAACACCCCTTCCCACGAGCAGCGGTGAAAGGGAACAGCGCCACTTCATCACCTGCGGGATTTTGCGGTCATTTGAACGAAAAACGCTCCAGCCGCTCGCCGCTCAGGCGCGCCGGGCGCTGACGACGCCGTCGATATCCGCCAGGATCGTCAGAATGCGCTTGATCTGATCCACATTGCTGATCTCGGCCGTAAAACGCATGTGGGCCAAATCCTGCTTCGACTGCGAACTGACGGCGACGACATTGATTTTTTCGCGCGTAAAAATTTCGGAAACGTCGCGCAGCAACCCCTGACGGTCATTTGCCTCAACCACGATATCGACCGCGAAAACTCCCTCGGTTCGTCCACCCCAGGCGGTTTCGATGACGCGTTCCGGATGCATCGCTTCCATATGCGCGAAATTGGAACAATCCGCGCGATGAATCGAAACGCCTTTGCCGCGCGTCACAAAGCCGATGATTGGGTCTGGGGGCGCGGGTTTGCAGCACAACGCGAGCTGCGTCAGCAATTTATCGACTCCGACAATCAAAATGCCCTTGTCGGAATCGTCGCCGGAATGCGGTTTGCGGATCAGAGGCATATCAGCCGCCGGATCCGGCGGCGCATCCGTCGGTGAGCGCATCAGCGACTGAAAATACCGAGGGTCCGCGCGCGAGGCCGCGACAAACAAATCTTCCGGCTTTGAAAAGCCGAGCCGTCCCGCGACTTCTTCAATCCGCGCGCCTGTCTCACCCATGCGTTGCAACTCACGGTAGACGATGGTTTTGCCTTCCGCGATAGCCTCCTCCTGCGCCTTCGCGGAAAACCACTGCCTGACTTTTGCCCGCGACCGGTGGGTGAATAGATAGCCAAGCGTGGGGTTGAGCCAGTCCCGCGAAGGGCCGCCTTCCTTGGCGGCGATGATCTCGACCCGCTGTCCCGTCTCAAGCTGGGTATTCAAAGTCACAAGTGCGCCGTCGACCTTTGCGCCGCGGCAACGGTGTCCCAGATCGGTATGAACCCGGTAGGCGAAATCCACGGGCGTCGCGCCGCGCGGCAAGTCTACGACGCGGCCTTGCGGCGTCATGACATAAACCGTTTCATCAAGCGCCGCCTCTTTGTAATGCCTTACCCAGTCGGACGAATCGGTGACTTCGTCTTTCCAGGTCAACAACTGCCGCAGCCACGCTATCTTTTCGTCATACTCGCCTCCAGAGGCCGATTTTCCGCCCTCCTTGTAACGCCAGTGCGCCGCCACGCCAAGCTCGGCGTGCCGGTGCATTTCTTTCGTGCGAATCTGCACTTCGAGCGAGCGCCCGTCCGGACAATGTACGGCGGTATGCAACGAACGGTAGTTATTACCCTTCGGGTTGGAAATGTAATCGTCGAATTCCTTGGGAATCGGAACCCAGAGATTGTGCACAAGCCCAAGCGCCGTGTAGCAATCCCTGACTTCGTCGACGATGACCCGGAGCGCGCGGACATCGTAAACCTTCGAGAAATCGAGACCTTTTCGGCGCATTTTGCTCCAGATGCTGTAAATATGCTTCGGGCGGCCGTAAATCTCCGCGTGAATGCCGGCGGCGGCAAGTTCGCCGCGCAGGCGCGCGACGGCATCCGCGATAAAACGTTCGCGCTCGCCGCGCTTCTCGTCGATCTGGCGCGCGATGTTCCGGTAGATATCCGGATGCAAAAAACGGAATGAAAGGTCTTCGAGTTCCCATTTCAGTTCCCAAACGCCAAGGCGGTTTGCCAGCGGGGAATAGAGTTCAAGCGTTTCCCGCGCCACCTGCGTCCGGAGCGGGTCATCCGTATCCGCGTAGTAACGCAGCGTCTGCGTTCGCGAGGCCAGCCGGAGCAGAACCACGCGAATATCCTCGACCATCGAAAGGAGCATCTTGCGCAGGATTTCGATCTGCGCTTTCATCCCGGCGAGGCTTTGCTCGCCGTCCTCCGCCGAATAGGCGACAAAACCGTGGGTTATCGGCCGTAAGCCGTTCAGACGGGAAACGCCTTTCACGAGCCGCGCGGGCGCGGCTCCGAAAGTTTCCTCGATCTTTCCGGCCGCCTGGTCGTCAAAAGTCTGTGTGGCGAAGAGCAGCGCCGCGAGACGGCTATCGGCGTCAAGGCGCAGTCCCGCCAGAATCAACGCCATCCCAAGTGCATGATTCCACGCGCCTTCTCCACTGCCAAGAAGGGAATCGCCATAAATGGAACGGGCGAAACCGGCCGCGGAGCGAATTTTTTCCGATTCGCCGGAAGACAAGCCTTTGCTGAGAACATTCAGGGAGTCTTCAAAACCGGCTTGCGCCGAAATGGAGTGCGCGACAGAGACCATGTGTCAATTATAAGTCTGAAAGCGCGCTTCATCGTAACCCCTGCCCCGGTTTGAAGCTACGCCCGAAAGGAGGAATGGAGCGGTGCGAAAGCCG
The DNA here is from genome assembly GCA_031280565.1 of Accumulibacter sp. GTDB lineage: Bacteria > Pseudomonadota > Gammaproteobacteria > Burkholderiales > Rhodocyclaceae > Propionivibrio. The sequence continues at coordinate 2,440 of JAITGN010000034.1, forward strand.
GAGTTTCGACCGTCGCAATCTGGAAGTGGAAAGCGCTCCTCCCCAATGATGTCAGAGCGGCATCGGCTTCCAGGCTGTGCGGACAAATTTACTGGAGAACACCTTTCCAATCTGCTCACCCTGCCTGTCCTGCTCCGTCCTGAGCCTGTCGAAGGAAGCTTGTCGAAGGGTAAGGATTGAAAAACGATTCGAAGAAAGAATCAGGATCGGGAAGAGCATTTACAGTCCAGAGCGTCCGTTCATACTTCGACAGGCTCAGTACGAACGGAAATATATGTCGTCGATGTGTCCAGGCAAAATCACCA
>JAITGN010000078.1 GCA_031280565.1 Accumulibacter sp.
CGCTTTGCGGCATAACTGGCTTCGGCCCCATAAATCCCTGTCTGAATTTGCAAGTATTCGATACCGAATTATCTCATTTCTTGCAGATTCTGACCCACCTTTTATACATCAAACCCCCACCAACCAAGGGATTCGGAGTTGTTCAGCGCGGACTAATTATCCCTGCGGGAATCAAAAGCCCAAGAAAACCCACCCCTTGCCAGACGATCATTTTTTCCTCCGTTTGCTCTGATCAACAAGGCCGATAGCCGCACACCCAGGCCGGAACAGACGCGCCCTTCACTCATCCAGGACGGGATGATACGCCGGAATTTCCGTCACTCGTATCTGACGTCGAGCAGCTCGTATTCCCGCAAACCACCCGGCGTCTGTGCCTGAGCGGTATCGCCAGCGTATTTTCCGATCAGCGCGCGGGCAATCGGCGAATTGACCGAAACCTTTCCTGACTTGATGTCCGCCTCATCCTCGCCGACGATCTGATACGTTACTTTCGCGCCGCTATCCCTGTCTTCGAGATCGACGGTCGAAGCAAATACACAACGCCCGTCGGCGCCGAGCAATTTCGGATCAATGACCTGGGCATTGGCGAGCTTGCCTTCGATTTCCTGAATGCGTCCCTCGACAAAAGCCTGGCGCTCCTTGGCCGCGTCGTATTCGGCGTGTTCCGACAGGTCGCCCTGTGAACGCGCTTCGGCAATTGCCGTAATCACATTCGGGCGATCAACCGTTTTCAGGCGATGCAATTCGGCGCGAAGATTTTCCGCGCCTCTGATCGTCAAAGGGACTTTACTCATATGTTTCTTGCCTGTAAAAAAATCTGGACGGCCGGTTATTCCGGCATTTTCCGTTCGGATAGGCGGGCGTGCAAGGATTGAATCGGATACGTCCTCAGCCCTCCCTGATTTTTCATGCCAACGGCCGCGGCTTCAGCGCCCCACAGCGTTGTATACATCGTGACACGCGCCGCCAGGCCGGATGTCCTGATTGAACGCGAATCGCTGATCGCCTGCCTTTTTTCATCCACCGTATTGATGATCAATGCAATCTCGTTATTCTTTATCATGTCCACGATATGCGGACGTCCTTCGGCGACCTTGTTGACGACGGTCACGGGAATTCCCGCCGCCGAAATCGCGGCTGCTGTCCCGCGCGTAGCAAGAAGGTTAAATCCCATCACATGAAACTCGGCCGCAACCGCCGCCACTTTTGATTTGTCCGATTCCTTGACGCTGATGAAAACCTTGCCCGACACTGGCATTTTGACGCCGGCGGCCATCTGGCTCTTGACGAAAGCTTCCTCGAAAGAAATGCCGACGCCCATCACCTCGCCGGTTGATTTCATCTCGGGGCCAAGAATCGTATCGACGCCCGGGAACTTGTTGAACGGGAAAACAGCCTCCTTGACCGAAAAATATGGCGGAATTACTTCGCCGGTAATTCCCTGGGCGGTCAGCGATTTTCCGGCCATACAGCGGGCGGCGATTTTTGCGAGCGGCAGACCGGTCGCCTTTGAGACAAAAGGCACCGTGCGCGACGCGCGCGGATTGACTTCGAGCACATAGATTTCGTCGTTCTGAATCGCGAACTGGACGTTCATCAGCCCGCAGACATTCAGTTCCCTGGCCATCAGGCAGGTCTGGCGGCGCAGTTCGTTCCGCGTGCTTTCTGAAAGCGTATAGGGCGGCAGGGAACACGCTGAATCGCCGGAGTGCACACCGGCTTGCTCAATATGCTCCATGATGCCGCCGATAATGACTTCTTCCCCGTCGGAAAGTGCGTCGACATCGACTTCGCAGGCGTCGTTCAAAAAACGGTCGAGCAGGACGGGCGAATCGTTTGAAACCTTGACCGCCTCGCGCATATAACGCTCAAGGTCACGTGGCTCGTGCACGATTTCCATCGCGCGTCCCCCAAGCACATAGGAAGGCCTGACGACGAGCGGATAACCGATCTCGCCCGCAAGACGCAAGGCATCGGCTTCCGTTCGCGCGGTGCGATTGGGCGGCTGCCGGAGTCCAAGCGCGTTGAGCATCCGCTGAAAACGCTCGCGGTCTTCAGCGACGTCGATCATATCGGGCGACGTGCCGATAATCGGAACACCATTGGCTTCAAGATCGCGCGCCAGTTTGAGCGGCGTCTGGCCGCCGAACTGGACGATCACGCCTTCCGGTTTTTCGATCTCGACGATCTCAAGAACGTCTTCGAGCGTCAGCGGCTCGAAATACAAACGATCCGATGTATCGTAATCGGTCGAGACAGTCTCCGGATTGCAGTTGACCATGATTGTTTCATAACCATCCTCGCGCAGCGCAAGCGCGGCATGCACGCAGCAGTAGTCAAATTCAATTCCCTGGCCGATGCGGTTCGGGCCGCCGCCGAGCACCATGATTTTTTTCCGGCCGCCCGGCCGTGCCTCGCACTCCTCTTCATAGGTCGAATACATATACGCCGTTCCGGTCTCGAACTCGGCCGCGCAGGTATCGACCCGCTTGTAGACGGGCCGAACACCCAGCGCGCGGCGATACGCGCGGACATCCGCTTCCGCTGTTTTCAGCAGATACGCCAGACGGCGGTCAGAAAACCCCTTGCGCTTGAGCTCTCGAAGCGCCGGCTCGCTGATCTGGTCGAGCGTCATATCGTCAAGAACCATCTCGGCGCGGACGATATCCTCAATCTGCGCCAGAAACCAGGGGTCAATATGCGTAAACGCATGAACCTCGTCCAGCGTAAACCCGTTTTCAAACGCGTCGCCGATATACCAGACGCGTTCCGGGCCGGGTTCGCCGAGTTCTTTCTCCAGTTCCTCGCGGTCGGTGGTGCGCTGATTCATGCCGTCGACGCCGATTTCCAGTCCGCGCAGGGCTTTCTGGAAAGATTCCTGGAATGTCCGGCCAATGGCCATCACTTCACCGACCGATTTCATCTGCGTCGTTAAACGCGAATCGCATTCCGGAAATTTTTCAAACGCGAAGCGCGGCACCTTCGTTACGACATAATCGATCGACGGCTCGAAAGAAGCCGGTGTCCTGCCGCCGGTAATCTCGTTGGCCAGTTCATCAAGCGTATAGCCGACGGCCAGTTTGGCCGCGACCTTGGCGATCGGAAAACCCGTCGCCTTGGACGCCAGCGCGGACGAACGCGAAACGCGCGGATTCATTTCGACGACGACCATACGCCCGTCCGCCGGACAAACAGCAAACTGCACGTTGGAACCGCCAGTATCCACGCCGATCTCGCGCAATACCGAAACGGCGGCGTCGCGCATAATCTGGTATTCCTTGTCGGTCAGGGTCTGCGCCGGAGCGACGGTAATCGAGTCGCCTGTGTGCACGCCCATGGGATCGAGATTCTCGATTGAACAGATGATGATGCAATTGTCTTTCCTGTCGCGGACGACCTCCATTTCGAATTCTTTCCAGCCGATCAGCGACTCCTCGATCAGCAATTCGTGCGTGGGGCTGGCATCAAGGCCGCGCCGGCAGATATCGACAAACTCTTCCTGATTGTAGGCAATACCGCCGCCGGAACCGCCCATCGTGAATGACGGACGGATAATGACCGGAAAGCCGATGGCCGCCTGTACCTGTTGCGCCTCTTCCATCGAATGCGCGATGTTCGAAAGCGCCGTAGCAAGTCCAATGTGACTCATCGCCTCCTTGAACTTTTCCCGGTCTTCCGCCTTGTCGATGGCTTCGCGGGTCGCGCCGATCATTTCGACACCGAATTTTTCGAGAACGCCATGACGCGCGAGGTCGAGCGCGCAATTCAGCGCCGTCTGTCCGCCCATCGTTGGCAACAGCGCGTCGGGACGCTCCTGTTCGATGATCTTTTCGACGACCTGCCAGGTAACCGGCTCGATATAGGTCAGGTCGGCCATTTCCGGATCGGTCATGATCGTCGCCGGATTGGAATTGACCAGAATGACGCGGAATCCCTCCTCGCGCAAGGATTTACACGCCTGCGCGCCGGAATAGTCGAATTCGCAGGCCTGCCCGATGATGATCGGGCCGGCGCCGATAATCAGGATGGTTTGAATGTCTGTGCGTTTTGGCATGTCATTGCTGCCTTGAAGCGGTTGGGGGGGTGTTCCTGCATCAATTCCTGGATATTCTTAATGTGCCCATCATCACTGACAGTCTCCAGATTATTGATGTCGGCGCACGCGCAATAAAGAAAATCAAAAGCACGCTTGTATCTATTTATTTTCTCGTCTTTAATCTGGTAGCGGTCTTTATAGAGGTAAAACAATTCCGCTGCCCAGCGCACCTCTTTTTCACGCACCAAAATTTCATCGAACACGGCAATTTCGTCTTCCAGTTTAGCGAGTGCTGTCTCCAGTTCGTTGGGCAATTCACAGCATACCCCGCGCCCTTCCCCGCACCCGCACAAGAACTCAAAACGAACGAGCGGGGTAATGACAGGCAGAACTTCCGGATCAGATAGCAATGCTTTGACGATTTCACGCCTTCTGCGATCTGTTGCGTCATCTTTTTTGGGATTGAACGCGCTGCTCAGCATATTGTTGTCGAAAAAAACCTTGCGCATCACGCCTCCGCCTGTTCTTCAAGCAACTTTAAAAGCCGTCCCTTGGCTTCCGTCATCTGCGCTTTGATTTTTTCCTGCTCATCCGGCCCTAGTAAGTCAAATGAATCAAGTTTGAGTTTGTTGAGATCAACGCCCAGGGTATCCTCCAATACATCAATAAAGTTGCGTCGGCCAGGATATTTGAGCAACTGGCTGCGGACCACGCCGTCATCGCCACGCTTCAATAAATGGGCTTCTCCATGCAACAACTGCGACAACACCAGCGGCGAATGCGTCGCCACGTAGAACGTGGTGTTGGGCAACAACTTCTTGAGAAGCGGAATAATGCGGACTTGCCATTGGGCATGCAAATGGCTGTCGATTTCGTCAATCAAAACAATGCCGCGAACATTTTGTAATTGCACTTCGTTCGTGAAAGCAGCATAACCCGCCACGATGGCTTGTATCAACTTGACCAATGCAGCATAACCGGAACTCAATACGCCAAGTTCACGCTCGTTCTCACCTACTTTCAGAAAAATATTGCCTCTGCCGTCAATTTTCAAATATTCTCGATCAATACTCGGCTCAATCACATTGAGTATGGACAGAACTGTATCAATATCCACTTTCCGATTATCTTTGGATTTCTGGTAAGGATTGGCTGATCGCGCACGAGTACCAAGCCAAGTGCGAGTACTGCCAGTCATGCCCAGATCACTCAGATGCCCAGAGTGGAGCACTTTATAAAGATCATCAAAATACGCTTGCCGACGATCTGCAGATGTACCCACAACATCAGCAAGAACTACATCTTCTTTAGCCAAACTGGCACGCCGATCCGCTCCAATAAAAACAACGGGGATACTGTGCAAAGGGACTTTTTCTTTCCATATCTGCTCCAACGAAAAGAAATCTCCCTGGTCTGGAACTTCCAGCAAACCTTCAGTCGACTTATCCCACATACGAGCCATAACTGCCAGATTCCGCGATACTGGTTCATTGCGTTGCTTGACCCAATAATCCTGTACAAAGCTCTTGTTTGCCGCCAGCAGAAACTGATACAACGCCTCCAGACACTTCGTCTTCCCCACCCCGTTCTCGCCGAACAGGGTATAGACCCGTTGTCCCGGAGCGAAATGCAGTTCCACGCGGCCTACGCCGCGCAGTCCCTCGATCGTCACGTCAGTCAACATGGGCTCTCCTTTTATCTTGCAATCATCCGGCCTTGTGTGGCGCGGAAAAAATGCTGACATCATCCCCCTTGACCGTGATGGCCTGATGGTTGCTGATGGGCCGTAAATCCAGAGCCGCTCCGTATTCAGCGACGATTTTCTGCGCCGCCTTTTTGAAAGGAACATTCGTGAAGTGCGGCACGACACAAAAATCCACCAGCGCCAGCGCCGAAAAATCACTGCCAAGCAGCGGCGCGGCGGCAGGATCGTCCATCAGTTTCACGTATTCGATGGTCGGCGCGAGGACAATCGAACCGGCGGACGCACCGATGTAAAGCTTTCCGCTGGCGATATGCTCGGCGATGTGCCTGTCCGCGCCTGTCCGTTTCAATTCCTGCAACAGAAAAAAGGTATTGCCTCCTTCGACGAATACAAAATCCGCCGCGCCGATCTTCTCGGCAATTTCGGTCTGGCTGGCGCTCGAAACCTCCAGTTCGTCGATCGTCAGTCCCAATTTCGCCAGCGCTTTCTTGTCCGTATTGATATAAAAAGTCACTTTCTCGGGCACGCTCGCCGTGGGGATGAACACGCCTCTCTTACCCGCGAGATCTCCCGCGAAATCCGGCAACAGCTTTGCCGCACCCGAAAAATAAGACGATAAAAACAGGTTTTTCATTGAAAATGTCTTCCTTCTAGACGCGGGAATTTTCCATCAGCTTGACGAACCGGTCGAACAGATACGCAGCGTCGCGCGGGCCTGGGCTGGCTTCCGGATGGCCCTGCAAGGAAAATGCGGGCGCGTCGGTACGCGCGATTCCCTGCAGCGATCCATCGAAAAGCGAAACGTGGGTCGCGCGCAGGGTAGACGGCAAAGAGGCGGGATCGACGGCGAAGCCGTGATTCTGGCTGGTAATCAGCACTTGTCCGGTGTCGAGGTCTTTCACCGGATGGTTCGCGCCATGATGGCCGAACTTCATTTTCATCGTCTTCGCGCCGGAAGCCAGCGCAAGGAGCTGATGTCCGAGACAAATGCCGAAAAGCGGAAGTTTTTTCGCCAGCAGTTCGCGGATCGCCGCTATGGCGTAACCGCACGGCTCGGGGTCGCCCGGGCCGTTTGACAGGAGCGCGCCATCCGGATGGAGACCGAGAACGTCCGCCGCCGGCGTTTTCGCCGGAACAACCGTCACCCGGCAGCCGGATGCCGCCAGCATGCGCAAAATGTTGCGCTTGACGCCAAAATCGAAAACCACCACATGATAGACGCATTCACCGGCGGCGCGATACCCCTCCCGAAGCGTCCATGCGGCCTCGTTCCATTCGTAAGGCGCGTTGGCGCTCACTTCCTGGGCGAGATCCATTCCTGCCAGGCCCGGAAAGGCGCGCGCTTTTTCGACCGCCGCCGTTTCGTTTTCGGGATTACGCGCTTCGACGCAGCCTGATAACGCGCCCTTTTCGCGCAGGATGCGCGTCAGTTTGCGCGTATCGATTCCAGCGATAGCGACAATGCCTTTGGCTTTCAGATAATCAGGCAGCGTGCTTCGCAGACGCCAGCTTTCGGGGCGGGCAGGCACATCGCGGACGATCAGCCCCGAAGCGAAGAGTCCACACGACTCGATGTCTTCCTCATTGCATCCCGTATTGCCGATATGGGGATACGTTAACGCGACGATCTGACGGGTATAGGAAGGGTCAGAGAGAATTTCCTGATAACCGGTCATCGCGGTATTGAAAACCACCTCCCCGCTCACCGAGCCTTCGAATCCGATTGAGTGTCCACGGAAAACCGTACCGTCTGCAAGCGCGAGAATCGCGGGCGGAAATGAAGGTAAGAACGGCACGACATGCTCCTGAAGCGTAACTTGGACAAACAAAAGCGGGAAGCCCGGAAGCCGCCCGCTCGAATCTCTGAACTTGAGCGAGTATAGCACAAAGCCGGATCACCGGCAAACGCGCCGCCGCGCAAGGTTTTGCGCCCGTCGGCAGAGCGCGGCAAAACAGCGCCGGAGCAAAAAAACATCCATCCATCCGCTCATTTAACCAGCGTTTCCTGTATATTCCCATATCCCGGATATTCCAGCCATGATATTTATCCGAGATACCTTGCAGAAGACAGGACATATCGATGACAACAGAAGAAGTGTTACCCAAACAATTTATGCCCTACGCTCCCAAAAAGGGGGAGGACTACATGAGCAAGCGCCAGCTTGCCCATTTTCGCTTGATCCTCGAATCGATCAAGCAAGACCTGATGAACGACATCAAACGCACGGTTCATACCATGCAGGACGAGGCCACGGTATTTGCCGACCCCAATGACCGCGCCAGCCAGGAAACGGACATTGCCATCGAGCTGCGCAATCGTGACCGTGAACGCAAGCTGATCCGGAAAATCGACGATACGATTGCCAAGATCGACAGCAAGGAATATGGGTACTGCTCCGCCTGTGGCATCGAAATCGGCATCAAGCGTCTTGAAGCGCGCCCGACGGCGAGCCTGTGCATCGATTGCAAGACGCTTGAGGAATTGCGCGAACGGCAAGTCGCTAAATAAAAAACTCTCCGGCAGGCGCAGCCCGCCGCAGAATTCAGCCCCCCAGCAAAAAGGACGCTCAAAAGCGTCCTTTTTAGGTTTATCCGGGAAGCGTGGAATGCCGGAATTTCGTCCGGAGACCGGCAAACCAGCGTATCCGGAAGACTTCCCGCCGGTTTATTCCGCCGGTTTCGCGGCGGCGGCCTCTTCCGTGGCAAGCGCTTTCATCGACAGGCGAACGCGGCCCTTTTCATCGGCCTCAAGCACCTTGACGCGCACTTTCTGACCTTCCTTGAGGTAATCGGAGACCGAATTCACCCGCTCGTTGGCAATCTGCGAAATATGCAAAAGACCGTCACGGCCCGGCAAAATACTGACAATCGCGCCGAAATCGAGCAGCTTCAACACAGTGCCCTCGTACACCTTGCCGACTTCGACATCGGCGGTAATCGCCTCGATACGCGCCTTGGCCGAATCCGCCGCCCCGCTGTTGATGGAAGCGATGGTAATTGTGCCGTCTTCCTTGATGTCGATCGTCGTTCCGGTTTCTTCGGTAATGGCGCGGATAACCGAGCCTCCCTTGCCGATCACATCGCGGATCTTTTCCGGATTGATCTTCATTGTATAAAGGCGCGGCGCATACGCCGAAACTTCCTGCCGGTGCCCTGAAATCGACTGGCGCATCTGTTCGAGTATCTGCAAACGCGCGTCCCTGGCCTGCGCGAGGGCGACCTGCATGATCTCGCGGGTAATCCCCTGAATCTTGATATCCATCTGAAGGGCGGTAACGCCGGTATCAGTGCCCGCCACCTTGAAATCCATATCGCCCAGATGATCCTCATCGCCAAGAATGTCGGTCAAAACGGCGAAACAGTTGCCTTCCTTTATCAAGCCCATCGCGATGCCGGCCACGTGCGACTTGAGCGGAACGCCCGCATCCATCAGCGCCAGCGAAGCGCCGCAGACTGACGCCATCGAGCTTGAACCATTGGATTCCGTGATTTCAGAAACGACGCGAAGGGTATAGGAAAAATCTTCCGGCTTCGGCAAAACGGCGATAACCGCGCGTTTGGCCAGCCTGCCGTGGCCGATTTCACGGCGTTTTGGTGAGCCGACGCGGCCGCATTCGCCGGTCGCGTAAGGCGGAAAATTGTAATGAAGCATAAAGCGGTCGCGGTATTCCCCGGCCAGCGCGTCGACGATCTGCTCATCCCGCCCCGTCCCGAGCGTCGCCACGACAAGCGCCTGCGTTTCACCACGCGTAAAGAGCGCCGAGCCGTGCGCGCGCGGCAGAGCGCCCGAACGAATCGCAATCGGGCGAACCGTGCGCGTATCGCGGCCGTCAATGCGCGGCTCGCCCGCCAAAATACGGCCGCGCACGATACGCGATTCGATGTCGAAAATCAGATTGCCGACCGTCGCGGCGTCCGGGCCGTTTTCTTCCTGCGTCAACGTGGCAGCCGCTTTCCCCGCGATCTCTTTGAGACGAAGCGTGCGTGCCTGTTTGCCCGTAATGCGGAAGGCTTCCTGGATGTCAGCTTCCACAAGCGCGTTCAGGCGCGTTATCAATGCTTCATTTTTCGGATCGGGCGTCCAGTCCCATTCCGGCTTTCCGGCCTCATCGACAAGCGCGTTAATCGCGTCGATCGCCGTCTGCATCTGCTCGTGCCCGAAAACCACCGCGCCCAGCATAACGTCTTCCGGCAGGATATCCGCTTCGGATTCGACCATCAGGACAGCGGCTTCCGTTCCCGCCACGACAAGATCCAGGCGGCTGTTCTTGAGCTGCGAAAGCGTTGGATTCAGCACATATTGCTCATCGACATACCCGACCCGCGCTGCGCCGATTGGCCCGTTGAACGGAATGCCGGAAAGCGCAAGCGCCGCCGACGCGCCGATCATCGCGGGAATATCCGGGTCGACTTCCGGGTTAACCGAGACGACCATCGCCACGATTTGAACTTCGTTATAGAAACCTTCCGGGAAGAGCGGCCGCAATGGGCGGTCGATCAGGCGCGAAGTCAGGATTTCCTTTTCGGAAGGGCGGCCTTCGCGCTTGAAGAAGCCGCCGGGGATTTTCCCGGCCGCGTAGGTTTTTTCAATATAGTCGACGGTCAGGGGAAAGAAATCCTGACCCGGCTTGACCGACGGATTGCCGACGACAGTCACCAGCACGACGGTCTCGTCCATCGAAACCAGCACGGCGCCGCCGGCCTGCCGCGCGATTTCCCCTGTCTCCAGCGTCACCTGGCGCGCGCCGTAGGCAAATGTTTTTTTTCTGGCGATAATGGTCATATCTGATTATCCTCTCTCAATAATTTGATCCATGAATCCGTTTTTCCCGCACGCCTGCCGTTTTCGGGAAAAACGCGAACAGCGCCCTGCCCGTTCCGGACAGACCGCTGTCATTCGTTCAGCGCATTCCCGGCCGCATCGCGGTTCGGCGCGCGGAATCACTTGCGCAGGCCGAGACGTTTAATCAACGCACGGTACGAATCGACATTCGTGCGCTTCAGGTAATCCAGCAGTTTGCGGCGGCGGCTTACCATGCGCAGCAGGCCGCGGCGTGAGTGATGGTCCCTGGCATGCTCCTTGAAATGCGCGGTCAGATCGTTGATACGCGCGGTAAGCAAAGCCACTTGGACTTCCGAAGAGCCGGTATCGCCGCTTGCGCGTTGAAAATCGGCCACGATTTGCGCTTTTTGCGCAACAGTAATCGCCATGTCAAACTCTCTTTCGTGAAAAGCGACGCCGCCCCGGTTTGATAGAGCAAGCGTCCGATGGACAAGGACGCCGGACAGCGTTTCATCCGGCGAGAAAAACGAAGCATTGTACGCGGAACAGTCCCGGCAGCGCAAGCGCGGCAAGCGCTGACTCCAACGCGCGCGAAATGCCTTGTACCGCGCCGCCTCGGATCATTTCCCCAAGGCCATCCCCATTGGAATCACATATAGAAGGGTGACAGGATACGCCACGATGAAAGCGGCCCCAGAAGTTCATCGAACCTCTGACTGTCGACAACGGTCATGCGATAACTCATGCTCAAGGCAACAATCGAATCGAATAGTTTGAGTTCTCCCGCCACGAAGCGTTTTCCGCTGATGAAAGAACTCGAGTGAGGCACGCCATTTTTCCCCGGCCCGGAACCCCGGCTTGACGGCCTTTTCTTCGCGCGCCGCGTCACTCGCAAGCTGCATAACATTCGTTCTTGAAGCATTTTATATAAAAAATGATTAAAAATCGCTTGAAAACGTCGTCCATATAAGCAGTTAAACTGGATATAAACAACATATATAAATAGAAAATCGCTTAAAAACGTATATTATATTTCATCATTGCGCATGTTTTGCTTGAAACTACACTACGATTTCAGTGATTCAGAATGTTTCATGGCAATGATTCAAGAATATATTGTTTTGTCGTTATATGGAGCAACATGCGCTGCAGGTGGCCAAATGCAGTTAGAATAGTCGTTTACCCTGTTCCGTTCCCCTTAACGGCGAAGACAAAGTTTAATGAGCATTTATGGACGATCGCGCGCATGAATTACGGCGAGAATTCGATTCTGGAAGCCTTGCCCATGCATCACTCCCAACCGCTTTTGATGCGATTTGTCCCGTCTGTTTTCATGGCGATGTTTTAATCTGGAAAAGAAGCGTCCATGTTTTCTGTCATTTTCTCTGTCGTTGATCGCGTTTCAAGCGCCTTGATTTTTCTTGTCCGCGGGAGGCTTGAGTCATGGGGATAGTACTCGTTCCGATGTTCCTTGCAGCGGTGATTTTATATCTGCTCGTCTCAATGATCCTCATTAACCTGGCGAAACGTTTTGCCAGCAAATATGACCTGAACCCCAAATACTGGGGCCGTGCGGGGTGGCTGGTGATGCTTCTGATTCCTTTCTGGGACTGGCTGCCGACGATCGCGGTACATCACTATGCCTGCGCCACCCAGGCCGGGTTCTGGAACTATAAAACGCTGGATCTTTGGAAAAGAGAAAATCCAGGGGTATTTGAAACGCTTGCGGTGGATCATCTTCCGTCCGAATACCGTGTCAAGTCCGGTTTTATCGATGAATACGTTTTACCCGATGGAACGGTATTGAAGGCTGAGCATAATAGGCCCACGTCTGTCAACTTAAAACGCCCTGATGGATCGTATGGAAAGCGTCTGAACGAGCGCTTCTCTGTTATCACCTACGCAAAACAGCCCATTCCCGGGCTGGTCACGACCGTTTATACCAATCTTTTGATGGATACGGAAACCAACGAAATCCTGGCCAAAGGGGTAAACGTCGAGTCGAGAACGGGGAATTTTTCTGTAGATCCCAAGACAGCTCGATTCTTGCCATCATTGAAATCATGCGGAAGCGATGTTTGGAATGTTACACGTGAAATCAGAAACATGAGTCTCAGAAACGCGAGGAAATAGAAAATTACGTTCTTAAGCCATTCTTGAATCCGAAAGACGCTCGCCCGGAGAATGCCTTTCCAATCCGCTCGCCCTGCCTGTCCTGAGCCTGTCGAAGGAAGCTTGTCGAAGGGTAAGGACTGGAAAGGCTGGAGCGTCCGTTCATACTTCGACAGGCTCAGCACGAACGGAAATAAACGTTGTCGATGCTTCGGCAGATTCGGTGCGGACAGGTTTTTAACATGCTCGCCACGAATGGCAAAAACAGAACGGAGGATAAAATAACGTTCTTAAGCCATCTTTAATCTCTTTGGGTTTCCGGATCCCTCTTTCCAACCTATCCGCCCTGTCTGTCCTGAGCCTGTCGAAGGAAGCTTGTCGCAGAATGCCTTTCCAGTCCGTTCGCCCTGAGCTTGTCGAAGGGTAAGGACTGGAAAGGCTGGAGCGTCCGTTCATACTTCGACAGGCTCAGCACGAACGGAAATAAGTGTTGTCGAAGCTGTGTTTTCCAATCCGTTCACCATTAATGGCAAAGACATTTCCATTTCTCCCCTCGCCCATTTGTGGGAGAGATTGATGTGGCCGCCGTCGCAATTGCATTGTCATTTGATGGTGCGGCGCGCACCATTGCCGGACAAAGCGAGCGGATAGGGTATAATTATAGGTTTTCAGCACACGACGCCAAAATACAATCGTGCCTTTCGACGACCGCTTGATTCATATTGACAAGCTGGATTTCTCTTATGATGATCGTGTCATCCTCAGGGATGTCTCGATGGAAATTCCGCGAGGGAAACTCGTCGCGATCATGGGGAATTCCGGATGTGGAAAGACGACCCTGCTGCGCTTGATTGGCGGGCAGCTCAAGCCAACGGGCGGTTTTCTGTCGGTCGATGGACAGTCTGTTCCTGATATGCCGCTTTCGAATCTTTACGCCCTGCGCCGCCGCATCGGCATGCTTTTTCAGTTTGGCGCCCTGTTTACGGATATTTCCGTTTTTGACAATGTGGCTTATCCGATACGCGAGCATACCCGATTGCCTGAAGAAATAATTTACGATCTGGTGCTTATGAAGCTCAACGCTGTCGGCCTGCGCGGGGCGCAGGGGTTGATGCCGTCCGAGCTGTCAGGCGGCATGGCGCGCCGCGTCGCGCTGGCGCGCGCGGTTGCGCTTGATCCGTCGCTCATCATGTATGACGAACCGTTCACCGGCCTCGACCCGATTTCGATGGGTGTGATCGGACAACTGATACGCAAGTTGAACGACGCCCTGGGAGCGACGACCCTTCTGGTCACACATGATGTTCAGGAAGCGCTTGATCTTGTTGACTATGTTTATTTCATGTCAGGCGGCGAGGTCGTCGCGCATGGAACTCCGGATGAAATACGGAAGGCTTCTGATCCTGTCGTGCATCAATTCGTACACGGCGAGGCAGACGGCCCCCTGCGTTTTCATTTTCCCGCGCCGCCATTCGGCGCTGAATTGATGCGGGAACGCGCCAATGCCTGAACGCCTGTTTTCCGCCGTCGCCGGTTTGGGCCATTCCCTGAACAACGTCTTCCAGCGTCTCGGTTTCGCAGCGCGTTTTTTCATGATGCTTCTGCGCTATTCGGGGCAATCGTTTTGCCGTTTTCGCCTGACGGTCCGCGAAATCTATTTTTCCGGCTTCCAGTCTCTGCTGATCATGCTGGTATCAAGTCTTTTTATTGGAATGGTTCTTGGCCTGCAAGGTTTCGAGACGCTCCAGCGTTTCGGTTCAGCCGACGCGCTGGGTGTCATGGTGGCGCTTTCGCTGACGCGCGAACTTGGCCCCGTGGTCGCCGCGCTGCTGTTCGCCTCGCGCGCCGGGTCGTCGATCACGGCCGAAATCGGCCTCATGAAAGCGACGGAGCAATTGATGGCGATGGATATGATGGCAATCAACCCGATCGCGCGCGTCGTCGCGCCGAAATTCTGGGGCGGCGTGCTTTCAATGCCTCTGCTGGCATCGCTTTTTTCGGCGATCGGCATTTTCGGCGGCTATCTCATCGGCGTTGTTTTCATCGGCGTCGACGAAGGCGCGTTCTGGTCGCAGATGCAGGGGGCTGTCGATTTTCGCTTTGACATCTGGAACGGGATCATCAAAAGTTTCGTTTTTGGAATCGCCGTTTCCTTGATCGCCGTATTCGAAGGATACGACGCCATTCCCACCGCCGAGGGCGTATCGGCCTCGATCAGGCGAACCGTGGTGAATTCGGCATTGACGATATTGGCGCTGGATTTTGTACTGACTTCCTTCATGTTTCGGGGATTATGATGAATCGCAGGTTGATGGATATCTGGGTTGGGGTTTTCGTCGTCATCGGATTTGCCGCGCTGTTGTTTCTGGCGTTACGCGCGAGCGACGTCGCCTCGTCGAATCTGGGCGAAACTTACCGGCTGAAAGCCAGGTTTGATAATATCGGCGGGCTGAAAGTCCGGGGGCCGGTGAAGAGTGCGGGAGTCGTTGTCGGCAGGGTGGCAAAGATTTCTCTTGATCCGAAAGACTATGAAGCGATCGTGACGATGAAAATCGACAAGCGCTACCGTTTTCCGAAGGATACCTACGCATCGATTCTGACTTCGGGGCTATTGGGCGAACAATATATCGGCCTGGATATCGGAGGAGACGAAAAAATGCTGAATCCGGGCGAGATTTTCGCGCGGACGCAGTCAGCGATCGTGCTGGAGAAACTGATCGGCCAGTTCATGTTCAGCAAGGCCGCCGAAGGCACGGACAAAAAATAAAAGATGGCATTGATTGCGCGGAAAGCGCCGCATCTTTCCTGGACGCGGCCGGTTTTTCGGGGAAACCGGCGGGGGCCGGGCTTACACGATGGAGGGGGTTAGATGGGGCGGTTTTTTAGCGCGGTTCTTCTATGCGTTGTGTTTGGCGGGTTGGCCGGATGCGCGACGACCGGGAGCAATCCGAAAGATCCTTACGAAAAATTCAACAGGACGATGTTCTCGGTCAACGAGGGGCTGGATACCGTAGCCAAACCCATCGCGCAAGGGTATAACGCAGTCGTGCCAATGCCGTTGCGGGTCGTCATCGGCAACTTCTTTGGCAATCTCGGCGACGTCTGGATATCGGTCAACAATTTCCTTCAGGGCAATATCGAAAAAGGCTTTTCAGATATTGGCCGCGTTCTGATCAATACCACGGTCGGCTTTTGTGGAATCTTCGATTTCGCCAGCGAAATGGGCCTGGAAAAACACAGTGAGGATTTCGGGCAGACCCTGGGCAAATGGGGTGTCGAGCCTGGGCCTTACTTTTTCTGGCCGGCCATTGGGCCGCGCACGGCGCGGGACACGCTCGGCTGGGTCGTTGACATGCGGGCCGACCCGCTTTACGACATGCGCGATGTCGCCGCCCGGAATGCCCTGCGCGGTACGCGCATGGTCGAAGGGCGCGCGCGGTTGTTACAGGCCGAAAGCGTTCTGGACGCCGCCGCGTTTGACAAATATGAATACATCCGCGATCTCTACCTGCGCTCGCGGGAAGCCGCCATCAAGGACGAGGACTGATGGTTTTCCGTGGCCGTTTTGAATCGCCGTTCCGGCGCGGCGTTGGAGAGAATGCCGGAAAATTTGAAAAAGAAAGGTGAACCCATGAAATCCATATTCCTGAAATTCGCTCTGCCGTTTTTTCTCCTGTTGCCATCCGCGCCGCTATTGGCCCAGGAAATGCCGGACGCGCTGGTCAAGAGAGTGACGGAAGAAGTTCTCGAGATCGCCCGCCAGGACAAAGCCATCCAGAGCGGCGACATGAAAAAAATTATCGAACTGGTCGACACAAAAGTATTGCCGCACTTTAATTTTGACCACATGACGGCATTGGCGGTCGGGCGCGACTGGAACAAGACGACGCCTGAGCAGAAAAAAAGCCTGATAACGCAGTTTCGCCTTCTGCTCGTCAGAACGTATGCGAATTCGTTGACTGCCTACCGCGACCAGAATCTCCGATACCGTCCATTGAAAATGCAGCCTGAAGACATTGAAACGCTTGTCCGTGTAGAGATTCTTCAGCCTGGAAGCAAGCCGATTCTTCTCAGCTATTCGCTTGAAAAACAGGACAACGGATGGAAAGTCTTCGATGTTGCCGTTGCCGGTGTCAGTCTGGTCAGCAATTACCGGGATACATTTGCCAATGAGATACGCGCCAATGGTATCGAAGGGCTGATAAAAATGCTGGCCGGGAAGAACAAGCAACTGGAAACCAGGCAGAAATGACGGAAGAGCGCGCTGGCGAGCGGTTTCGTGTTACCGGCCCGCTGCTGATGGTCAATGCGTCCGTTCTCTTCAGGGCGGGGCTTGATTTTCTGCGCGCCGGGGAGGGCGAGCGGATTTTCGATTTTTCCTCCGTCGAACATGCGGATTCCTCGGCGCTGGCCTTGTTCTTCGGCTGGCAGCGCGCGGCGCGTGAACGCGGCGTGATGATGCGTGTCGAATCGCTTCCGGCCTGCATGCGGGATCTTGCCGCGCTTTACGGCATCACCGGCCTTTTGCCGGTTTCCTGAACAATTACCGCATGGGAATCGCCGTCTCCCTGCGGAGCGTCCGGAAAAGTTTCGGCGCGCTGCGGGCGCTCGACGGCATTTCCCTGGATATTCGTGAAGGCGAGTTTTTTGGGCTTCTCGGCCCGAACGGCGCGGGGAAAACGACCCTGATTTCCTGCCTCGCCGGTTTGGCGCGGGCTGATGAAGGAAAACTCAGCGTCATGGGATACGACGTCGTAGACGATTACCGGGAAACGCGCCGCCGTCTGGGAGTTGTTCCACAGGAGCTGGTTTTCGACCCTTTTTTCACGGTACGCGAAACCCTGCGCATCCAGTCCGGCTATTTCGGCCTGCGCCATAACGACGCGTGGATCGGCGAGCTTCTTGAAAATCTTGACCTGGCCGGTAAATCGGACGTCAACATGCGGCGCCTGTCCGGCGGGATGAAACGGCGCGTCCTGCTTGCTCAGGCGCTTGTGCACAAACCGCGGGTCATTGTGCTCGACGAACCGACGGCTGGCGTTGATGTCGAATTGCGTCAGACATTATGGCGTTTCATTCAGCGGTTGAACCGCGAAGGGCATACGGTTATCTTGACAACGCATTATCTTGAAGAAGCCGAACTGCTCTGCGAACGGATCGCGATGCTCAAACAGGGGCGCATCGTCGCGCTCGACACGACCCGCGACCTGTTGACGAAACACGCGGGGTATATCCTTTCGATACGGCTGAAAAATGATAATGCCCTTCCTGGAACATTGCGGGAGCGGGCGGTTCAGAGCAAGGGATGCTGGACTTTCCGTCTGAAGGATCCCAACGAAATCGCCCCCATTCTCGCGGCGATCCGGGACGATGGACATTCTCTTGAAGACCTGCGCCTTCTTCAAACAGACCTCGAAGACGTATTTGTGCGCGTCATACATGGAACGGAAAGTGAAGGGGAGGGCAGTTCCCAATGAGCGGCTTTCGTACACTGTTGCACAAGGAAATTCTGCGCTTCTGGAAAGTCGGCTTTCAGACAATTGCCGCGCCGGTATTGACTTCCTTGCTCTATCTTCTGATTTTTTCGAGCCTCCTCGATACGCAGACGCAGATCAACGGCATACGCTACATGGCTTTTCTGATACCCGGACTCACCATGATGGCCGTTCTGCAGAATGCCTTTGCCAACAGTTCTTCCAGCCTGATTCAATCCAAGGTAACGGGAAGCGTGATTTTTGTGTTGCTGCCGCCGATCAGCTACATCGAATTTTTTACGGCCTACATGACGGCGGCCCTGCTTCGCGGCCTGATGGTCGGCGCGGGCGTTTTTATCGTGACATGCGCTTTCGCGCCTCCCGCTTTTGCCGCGCCGTTCTGGATTCTCGCTTTCTTTGTCATTGGCGGCGGGGTCATGGGCGCGCTCGGAATCGTCGCCGGAATCTGGGCCGACAAATTCGATCAGCTCGCGGGATTCCAGAATTTCCTGATCATGCCGCTGACCATGCTTTCAGGCGTGTTTTATTCGATTCATTCCCTGCCGCTTTTTTGGCAAGGAGTTTCGCGTTTCAATCCGGTTTTCTATATGATTGATGGTTTTCGTTACGGATTTTTCGGTGTTTCCGACGCCGCGCCCGAACGCAGCCTGGCTGTTGGAATCGTCTGTTTTGCCGTTGTCGCGGCGACGGCGCTGTTTATGTTGCGCCGTGGATACAAACTGAGGTACTGATTCATGATCGATTGCGAGCATCTCAAAAAAATGATTTCCGGCGCGTTTCCATGCGAAGAAGTCGCCGTTGAAAGCGACGGCAGACATTACGAAGCCGTCATCGTCAGTTCCGGATTCGCCGGAAAGAGCCGGGTGAGCCGCCAGCAGATGGTCAATGCTGTTCTCAAGCCCTATTTTGATTCGGGCGAACTGCACGCGCTGTCGATGAAAACCCTGACGCCCGCTGAGCTGGACGCGTTGCGTGGATAAGCTGCTGATTCAGGGAGGCGTTCCCTTGAATGGAGAAATCGCCATTTCCGGGGCAAAAAACGCCGCGCTTCCAATTCTCTGCGCCGCCCTGCTGAGCGACGAACCGCTTCGGCTCGCAAATCTTCCCGCGCTCAACGATGTTTCGACGATGCGGCGCTTGCTCGAACAGATGGGCGTTACCACCGATTCCGGCGGCGAAGGCGAACTCATGCTGGACAGCTCCGGCCTGGACAATCCGATAGCGCCCTACGATCTGGTCAAAACGATGCGCGCCGCAATTCTTGTGCTTGGCCCGCTGGCGGCCCGTCTCGGCGAAGCCCGCGTGTCGCTTCCCGGAGGCTGCGCGATCGGCGCGCGGCCGATTGATCAGCATATCAAGGGATTGCGGGCAATGGGCGCTGAAATCAGCGTCGAACAAGGGTATGTCCACGCGAAAGCCTCGCGTCTGCGCGGCGCGCGTATCGTGACCGACATCGTGACCGTGACGGGCACCGAAAACCTGATGATGGCGGCGACGCTGGCGGAAGGCGAAACGATCATCGAAAACGCCGCGCGCGAGCCGGAAGTCGTCGACCTGGCCAATTGCCTGAACGCGATGGGCGCCCGTATCACAGGCGCGGGAAGCGACCGCATCGCCATCCGCGGCGTTGAGCGGCTTCACGGTGCCCGGCATACGGTCATGCCGGATCGCATTGAAACCGGAACATATCTGTGCGCCGCCGCCGCGACAGGCGGTACTATTCGGCTCACGCAGACCTCATCATTCTGGCTGGACGCTGTGATTGGAAAACTTGCCGAAGCCGGATGCGAAATCGAAACCGGGGAGAATACGATTTCGCTCAAAGCGCCCAGGCACCTCAAAGCCGTCAGTATTCGCACCGACCCGTATCCGGCTTTTCC